>DATIJS010000001.1:0-4566 GCA_035478335.1 Saccharimonadales bacterium (SeqCode)
AGCTGTACTCGGACTTGTGAGTGATGTCAATTTTATAAGAACAACTGATCCGCATCACAAAAAAGCCGCTCAGGAATTCTGGAAAAGATGCGAGGAGAGTGGAGATATTTATAAAAAGGAATATAAAATAAAATACTGTGTGGGGTGCGAACTGGAAAAGACAGATTCTGAGTTGGTTGAGGGCAAGTGTCCGATTCACCCAAATCTGGAAATTGAAATAATTAATGAGGAAAATTATTTTTTCCGCTTTTCCAAATACCAAAAACCGCTTTTGGAATTGTATGAAAAAAATCCCGATTTTGTCCTTCCTGATTTTCGGTTCAATGAAATTAAATCTTTTGTAAAAAGTGGTCTTGAAGATTTCTCAATTTCACGCCTTAAAAACAAAATGCCATGGGGAGTGCATGTTCCGGGAGATGACGAACATGTGATGTATGTTTGGTTTGACGCCTTGGTCAATTATATCTCAGCAATCGGATGGCCGGTTGATATGGACAAATTTAATCAATATTGGCCTGTTATTCAGCTTGCCGGAAAGGATAATCTGAGACAGCAATCTGCCATGTGGCAGGCAATGCTGATGTCAGCCGGAGTTCCTGCTTCCAGACAAATTCTGATTCATGGATTTATCCAAAGTGAGGGACAAAAGATGAGTAAATCACTTGGGAATGTTGTTAATCCGATTTCCCTAGTTAACGAGTACGGTACAGATGCACTCAGGTATTATCTCCTGCGTGAGATTCCGACGTTTGATGATGGTGACTTCTCAATGAATCGATTTAAAGAAGTCTACAATGCAGATCTTGCCAATGGCCTGGGAAATCTGATTGCTCGAGTTGCCAAACTTTGTGAGACAACAGACTTTACCGAAATGGGATCAAAGAATAAAAGTGCAGAACATGTTTTATCGGATGATGATTATACAAAATCATTAACAGAATATAAATTCAACGATGCACTAAGCTTCATATGGCAAAAAATCACCAAAGTTGACCAATTTATAAATGAGGAAAAACCATGGGAGTTACTGAAAACAGATCCTCAAAGATGTAAAAGCGTACTGGCACACTGCGTGGACCAGATTCAGGAAATCGCAATTCTCCTTTCTCCCTTCCTGCCGGAAACCACAGAAAAAATCACAGAACAATTCAAAGGGCCAAAGATTCTCAGTCAAAAAAGTCTTTTTCCTAGAATTTAATAAACAAATAACCCAATCCTCAAATACTACCAATCAATTATCAAATGCTAAATAAACAGATTCTAAATATTTTGCATTTAGAAATTCAAGATTGATTTGTATATTGGGTTATTGATAGTATTGGTTTATTATGATTGACGTTCATTGTCATGTTCAATTTGAAGCTTTTGAGAATGATTATGATGCAGTCATCAAAGATGCACTTTCAAGTGGTATAGACAAAATAATAAATGTCGGGACAAGATTGGAATCAAGTCAAAAAGCTGCCGAATTTGCCGAAAAATATGACGATCTTTTTGCGATAATCGGAATCCACCCCCATCATGCTGATAAACACGACCTCGAATCCGACTGGGCAGAACAATTGGAAAAACTTGCAAAACACCCCAAAGTTCTTGCAATTGGAGAAATCGGATTGGACTATTACTCATACAAATCAAACGGCATAGTTGACCCAACTCTACAAAAAAAATTGTTTATTGAACAAATCAAGCTTGCGAATAAAGTTGGCCTTCCTCTTCAAATCCACAACCGCCATGCAGGAGAGGATATTATCGAAATCCTAAAAACGCATAAACACCTATTGCAAAAAATACCTGGCATGTTTCATTGTTTTGCCGGATCAAAAGATATTCTGAAACATGCTCTTGAACTTGGATTCTATATCGGGTTTGATGGGAACATAACTTACAAAGGTGTGGCACCGGGTGAAACCGTCTCGCTAAGCGATTTGGCTATACAAACACCAATCGATCGCATAGTGATTGAAACCGACAGTCCCTATCTGACGCCGATTCCTTTCCGCGGCAAGCGAAATGAGCCCAAATATGCTATAATTACAGCGGGATTCGTAGCAAAACTAAAAGGAGTTAGCTTTGAAACCTTTGCAGAGCAAACGGATAAAAATGTTCACGATATTTTTGAAAAATTAAAATAAACACACGTGATACTTGTGATACCCGTGATACTCATGATACCCTTAAATTATGACTACTTTCTTTGACAAAGTCTTCACCCGGTATCCTATTAAAACCAGAAGGCTTCTAGAGCTTTTTCCCGGATTCACAGCATGGACAATAATCCTTTTCCCCATTTGGGGATCTTTCTTAATCCCGACAATTCTTGCTTATTTTATTCTATTTTTTGATATTTACTGGCTTTACAAATCATTTTCTTTAGTTAGAACAGGATATATTGCATCCCAAAAAATAAAAGTTGCAGAAAAAGAAGATTGGTTCAAAAAAGCAAAAAAATTCAAAGATGTACTAAGAGTTCATCATGTACTCGTTATCCCCAATTATAAAGAAAAGGTAGAAAAAGTAAGAACTACACTCAACATATTGGCCGAACAATCTTTTCCTCTCAAAAACCTGCACATAGTTCTGGCAATGGAAGAAAGAGAACCTGAAGCCAAAAAGCGGGCAGCATTACTTATCAAAGAATATGGTCATATTTTTGGGAGTATATTTGCAACCTATCACCCTGATATTCCCGGGGAGATAAAAGGTAAGTCATCAAATGAAGCATATGCGGGAAAGCAAGCTTATGAAATACTTTTTGAAAAAGGCGATTTGGATATTGACTACGCAACAATTTCCTCAGTTGATGCAGACTCACTTTTTCAAAAAGAATACTTCGCTTATCTTACCTACAAATTCCTTGGCGACAACAATCGCTATAATAAATTCTGGCAGTCCGCAATCGTGTTTCATAGCAATACCTGGCAAGTACCTGCACCAACCCGTATACTCTCTTTTTTTGGTTCTCTTTGGAGAATTGCACTTCTTGTCCAGGGAGACAGACTAATTACTCAATCAACATATTCTCTCTCATTTAAACTCTTAAAAGATGTCGGATACTGGGATACAGATGTTATTCCGGAAGATTACCGTATATTTTTCAAATCATTCTTCATGAAGAAGGGGCAGATTTGGGTCGAGCCGATATTTTTGAAAACCTCAATGGACGCAGCCCAATCAACAACCTACATTAAAAGTCTCCAGAATAAGTATATTCAGGAACGCCGCTGGTCATGGGGAGTTTCAGACAATCCTCTTTTTATCAAATGGTGGTTTACTGTACCAGATATGCCGTTTATGAGAAAGACAGCGATAGTCTATCACGTACTCTTGGATCATATTCTCTGGCCAACCAATTGGTTTATAATTACAATTGCCGCAAACGTGATGGCAATTGTAAATCCGGTCTATTCGCGTACTGCACTTGGATTTAGTCTTCCCCACATTGCCGGAATTATTCTTAATTTTTGCTTATTTGCTCTTTTTGCCATGATGTATCTTGAATATAAAAATAGACCAAAAAATCAAGAGTTACCGCTTCACAAAAAAATTCTTTTCCCGCTTGAATTTTTATTAATGCCGGTTGCAGGATTTTTCTTCTCTTCTCTACCTGCTCTAATTTCACATACTCAACTAATGTTCAATAAAAGATTGGAATATAAAGTGACAGAAAAAGTTTAAGCCTTTTCTGTCATCCTGAGCGAGTGAAGCGAGTCGACCGCATGCCGTCTAAACTTTAGCGGTGGCAGAAGGATCTATTCAAAACATGAAATTATTAGCTAAATTAGAAAAAAATAAAATATTTTGGTATTTATTGGGCTTATCACTCATCTTTTTTCTACTACGCCTCCCATCACTTATAGAACCGAATTGGTATGGTGACGAAGGAATCTATCAGGTTGTCGGGCTTGCGATAAGTAAGGGTCGTTTGCTTTATTCCCAAATTTGGGATAATAAACCACCTCTGCTTTATATAGTTTATGCCATATTCAATGGTGATCAATTCAGGGTAAGACTCTTTTCGATGCTTTCCGGACTTTTTGCTACATGGACATTTTTTTATCTTGCCCAATCTATTTTCAAACAATTAAAAGCCAGTGTTATTTCAACGCTTTTTTTTGTTTTGATTTTTGCAACTCCTATCCTGGAGGGAAATATTGCCAATGCAGAAAACTTCATGCTTTTGCTAACTATTCTGTCGGGTTTACTGGTCTATAAAATATCAGCAAAACGACAAACTAGAAATTCCAAAACTAAAAAATTAATTGGAGTAGGTTTAATACTGGGAATAGCATTCATGTTTAAAATTGTCGCTATTTTTGATCTTGGAGCATTTCTAGTGTATTTAATAATCTTTAACATCAAAGAATTTAAAATTAAAAACACAGAATTATGGTCAAAAAAGGATCAGCTTCTTCCTTTAGTTATAAATGTATGCTTCGTCCTTCTTGGTTTTTTAATTCCTCTTTTTGCCACATCGATTTTCTTTATTAGTAAACATGCATTTTCCGACTTCACAACCGCAGTATTCTTCTCAAATGTCGGTTACGTTGGTTATGGGAATAAATT
>DATIJS010000002.1:0-7589 GCA_035478335.1 Saccharimonadales bacterium (SeqCode)
TGTATCTTTTCTCCTTCATTATTCTTTCAACATCAGATCATCAGACAGGTGTTTTTATTGCATCTTTTTTTGCAGTTCTCAGCTACTATTTTTACCAAAATAAAAAATATTTACTAACAGGTGTTTTTATTGCATTGGCGCTTCTGACAAAAGTTTATTTTATCCCTATATTGCTTTCATATATTACTTTATTTTTGCTACCCGCTTCGCAGCGAGGCGAGGAAAAAAAGTTTCGGAATTTACAATTATTTTTAGTTGGGGGAGTGGTTGCAAGTTTGATCATATTGCTTCCGACTTTACTTTTTGCTTTTCCTGACTTTATAAAAGATGTTTTTGTTTATTCACTGACCAGATCCCAGGGTATTGATAAAAGCGCCATTTTCTGGTTTTTTATAACGCATGACTTTGCGCTTTTTGCTTTATTATTATTTAATCTAGTCACAATTAAGAAGAATCAATTTTTTGGACTGGTATCTTTATTTGGGATTTTATTTCTCCTTTTTTACAAAGATGTTTATTTTTTGTATCTCAATTTCCTGATTCCATTTCTTGCCCTGTCCTATCCTGAGTTTTACAAAACAATGCAGAAAAGTTTTGGGTTACAAAAATCTATAATACCCACAATTCTGGGTTTTTGTTTATTTTTTAGTTTCGTTACATACTTTAATGGCTTTAGAAATTTGCAAAAAATAGATTTGGAGAGGGCAGTCACGATAATAAAAAAAGAGAATCCAAAGTCTCTATACGGGGTGAATGATATAGCTCCGGGATTATCTTACTTAACAGGTATTCCGCTTCTGAATAATGTAATTGATACCAATTCCAATATCTATAGAAAAGGTTTTCTGAATAGCAAGAAAATGACAACGGATGCAATTTCACAGAAGGCAATCCTTGTAACGCATGGGTACTATTATCCACAAAACGGAGTAGAGGAGATCGCGGTTGATGAGATTTTTGATATAAAGCGGGTCAAGAAACATTGCAAACTGCTCGACAGTTTTCCGGTCCAAACGGAAGGTGCAGAGAATCGTCTGAATCTACTTCGTTGCTACTAATTAAATATACATATATACTCTAAAAATGAATAGAGATGTCAAGAAAGGAAGTCTATTTCTACTGGGTGCCGCGTTTTTCTACAGCATTATGCCGGTTTTGATTCGAACCTTGGAAAGTAACGGTATTCCTCCTGTTTCACAAGTATTTCTGCGTTATATCTTTGCGTTTATCTCAGCTGTGATTTATCACTTTATTATTGCACGGTTGAGATTTGTAAGGCCAAACAATAAAATTATGCTATTATTGTTTGCGACTATATTTGGTTACGGCTTAACAAATCTGTTTTATACGATAGCGGTTTTAAATACGCAGGTCAGTAATGCCCTATTTCTCTTTTTTACATTTGCAATTATGGCTCCAATTCTGGGATTTATTTTCTTAAAAGAAAAGGTAAACAAATTTAATACATCTGCCTTGATTCTGAGTCTAATCGCTCTGTTATTGCTGTTTCAACCAAATGGATTGTCTACTTGGAAGATTGGTGGAATTTTTGCGTTAATGTCAGCATTTACACAAGCTTCATATCTGATTGCCAGAAAAAGACTCAAAGAATACTCAGCAAGCTTTATGATGCTTGCAAATACGTTCTTTGGAGTCTTGGCGCTTGGTATATTGAGTCTTATATTTGAAAGCAATTTTTACTTTGGAGGGTCAATAAATCATCTGTCAGTAAGCACATGGATAACGACTATTTTATTTGGTGTCTTAAACTTTTTAGGTTGGTTTTGCGCGACAAAAGGCTTTGAGTATTTTAGATCATCCTCAGCTAGTATAATACTGCTTTCGGAATTGGTTTTTGGAGTATTTTTTGCTTTGATTTTCTTTAAAGAAGTGCCGACATACCTGACGCTAATTGGAGGATTATTGATAATTATTTCCTCGGCAGTCGTTATTTTAAGAGGGGAGAGTTAGGATTTTGTTTTCGGGATTTCGTAGACGTAAATTTCGTTTTTTTTATCCTCTGCGATCAATGGCAAATCAATTTTATAGACAAATGTCACTATTCTTGTTCCAGGTTTTAACTCTTTTAAGAATTTTGGCTTGAGGCGGGCGAGTGTCTTGGGGACAAGATATGCAAAGATTACAGTGGATTTTGATAAATCTACATCAAAAAAATTCTTCCGGAGAACTTTTATTTTTAGATCAACGCCATTAAATTTAAAAAGCATTTTTGAAATAAAGACACGTATCGGATCAATCTCAATCCCGACTCCGCTTGCACCCAATTTAGCTGCAGTCAAAAGCGCCAAGCCTTCTCCTGAACCCAGGTCATAAATAACATCCTGTTTGGATATTTTGGCCAGCTTACACATTATCTTTGCAATTCGCTTGCTTGTTCTCCACCACGGAGACCAGGGAGAATCAGGAGGCCAAATCATTGAGAGGAGGAATAACAGCAATATTATAGTGATTGTGAAAATTAGAAAGATAAACATTGTTTTGTTGAAAAAACTCAAAATTCAAAAGGCAAAAGTTAAAATCGCAATTAAAAAGTAAAAAGTTTTGATTTTTGACTTGTATTTTTGATTTTTAAATTTTAACTTTTGAATTGTAGATTACTTTGCCAATGATATCACGTTTCTCGATCCATCCGAAAGACCTACTGTCAGTACTTGCTGATTCATTGTCGCCCAAGACAAAATATTGTTCGTTTTTTATTTCAGAAATGCGTTTGATCAGGACTTTTCTGTCCCTCGGATCTTTTAAAGCAATTATTTGTCCAAGTTTGGGCCTCGCAATGAGATAGGAGAGCCGGCTTACCAAAACTGAATCGCCCGGAGCTAAAGTAGGAGACATGCTGTTGCCTGAAATTTTGAATTTATAAATTGGCAGAAGTTTATGAAGATTAAGTGACACTACTTTGCAGCTGCTTTTGTTTCTTTAAAGATTTTATCTATTTCGGCAATCATATCTAAAAGTTTTTGTGACTCTGCAGGATCAACAGAGTGTTTTGCCTCTCCTGCTTGTTTGGTTGCTTTCCAGAAAAGGTCATGAAGATTGGGGAATTTTTCAAGATGTTCCGGCTTGAAATAATCAGTCCAGAGGACCCAGAGATGGTGTTTTACCAGCTCACCACGCTGTTCCTTGATAATAATTGAGCGTATTTTAAAAACCTCATCTTTTGATTCCTGGTATTTTTGCGTGATTTTAAGCATGCTTTCTGCTTCAATTCTGGCTTGAGCCGGATCATAAACCCCGCATGGAAGATCACAATGTGCGAAAGCAGTTTGAGCTGGAAGAATCTTAATTAAAATATTTAGGAGTGTTTTCATTATGAAAATAATACTGGATTTGCCTAGATAAATCAAGTTAGAGAAGGGTAAGAATCTGGTTTGTAATGTTTTAATGGGGGAGTTCGAGCCAAACTGCAGGCGTATTACCAATTGTCCATCCATTATGTCCGGGAGGGATATCTATTACATCTCCTGCTCCAAATTCTTCTACATCTCCACCTGTCATTTGGGTTGCGAGTTTGCCTGATAAAATATAAAGATGGTGATGCATCTGACAACTATCAGTCTTGACAATTGGCTTCAGGTCTACTGACCATTTCCAGCCGGGTTGTACAGTGATTCGCTGGACTTTTATACCATCAATAGTTACTGCCTCCATTTTTATATTTTTTACATTCGGAGGAGTCTGGACTTCGTCGGGTTGATCAAAACTCTTTTTTACAATACTTGCCATGGATATTTATATCATACACCATGAAAAACAGAATTCAAGAGGGTGGTGTATAATACTGAAGATGAAAGTGCATATTTTGATGCATGAGAGTTTTGAATCACCCGGTGCGATGGAGACTTGGGCGAAAGATAATAGACATATAGTGACATACACCCGCTTTTACCAAAACAATCCGCTTCCTGATACAGTTGAAAATTTAGATTATTTAATCATAATGGGTGGTCCACAGTCACCGGCAACAACAGAAGCTGAATCTCCGCACTATCACGCAAAAGAAGAAATTGAGTTTATCCGCAAAGCAATTGATGCAGGTAAATTAGTTCTCGGAGTGTGTTTGGGCGCTCAATTAATAGGGGAAGCATTGGGTGCGAAATTTGACCATAGTCCTGATCGTGAAATTGGGGTTTTCAGCATCAACCTAACTGAAGATGCCACAAAAGATCCGATTTTTTCAACTTTTCCCGAAACATTTCCTGTTGGTCATTGGCATGGGGATATGCCGGGACTAACTCCAACAAGCGCAATTCTGGCAACGAGTAAAGGGTGCCCTCGGCAAGTTGTCAGATATTCCGAAAAAGTCTATGGGTTTCAATGTCATTTTGAATTCACACCTGAAACAGTTGAGGGCATGCTACAGAATAACTCTCACGAACTAGAGGATTATAAAGAATTGCCCTACATTGAAACAGCTGAAGAATTGAGAAAACATGACTATTCAGGGATGAACAATTTGCTTTTTAAATTCTTGGATTATATGCAGTCAATTTACGATGAGGAAAAAACTACAAACTAATTAACCTCCCGTTCCCCGACATATGCAGTATATCCTATTCCCAGGTGGAGCAAGAATCAATCGTCAATGTTGGGAGTGTTTTTATTTTTTCTCTTCTCCAAATATTTTTTCGCTTTTTTGCTGCCCCAGATAATTATAGTTAAAGAGATTAGTCCCCGTATGCTAAAAAATACAATAGTAATAATTGCTGCGTTTACCATGCTTGGTGCTTCTCATAATAGCACATTTTGTTGAAATGATCTGAGTAATTAGGATTAATTTTAATTTTGGGGAGAAAATTCAATTATCCATTCAATGCCGTATTTATCTCGAAACATACCCGCATATGAGCCCCACGGACTGTCTCCCATAGGTCCTTCTACTGCACCTCCTGCTGAAAGGCCGGTAAATAACCTATCTGCCTCTTCTTTACTTTCCGTACTTACCAAAATCTTGCTTCGATTTTCATGTTCATTTACTCGCCCCAGAACTTCCGGAACATCATTTGCTATCAACATAGTACCTGTACCGATAGGTAAGGCAATCTGCATTATTTTATTTTCCTCTTTTTCTGGCACTGGGAATTCAGCGCTTGCAAGATCTTTGAAACGTACTACTTTCGCAAACTCTGTGCCGAATACTGATTTATAAAACGTAAATGCTTCTTCTGCATTACCATTGAAGTTGATCCAAGGATTTATTGTCGCCATGTGTTTTTATGATATCAAATTAAAGTAATTTGATAAAGAGCTTTTATTTGGCCCCGCGACTAGGATCATGATTCATTTTCTAAGTAGATTTGAATTGGGCTTCGTGATAGAATAGCTTTTACCGCAATATCCATATTGGATATTGAATCGGAAGATTCCGCGATAGCTCAGCGGTAGAGCAGGAAGCTGTAGCACTTTAAATTGAAGTTCTACTTGGATATACTTAAAGTATGCCCAAGATAAGAACGTATGCCGACCGCCGTGAATATTTAATCATGGCAGTAGCCAGAAGACGGAAACGACTTCGTGAGCAAGCTGTTGAATATAAAGGCGGTAAGTGTATTTTTTGTGGATATAATCGATGTCAGGCAGCGCTTGATTTCCATCACCTTGATGCCAAGATGAAAGAATTTGGCATTTCAAGAGATGGGATCACCCGTTCTTGGGCAAAGATCGTAAAAGAATTGGATAAATGCGTGCTCGCATGTTCTAATTGCCACAGGGAAATTCACGCAGGTATACTGCAGCCCTCTGAAGTAATTCAGAGTGGAAATAATGGGGTGAATTCAGGGAAGCCTAAAAATGGTAATCCTGAGCCAAGTCTGACGAATGATATAAAAGTAGTCAGGAAGGTGCAGAGACTAAGAGTGAGGAATCAAACCAATAAGCTCTATAAGCGCCCCACATCCTTTACGGGATGATGAGATAGTCCACGCTTCGATGAAAATCGGAGATAAAGTGTAACTTCAAGGTCCTAGGTTCGAATCCTAGTCGCGGAGCCAAAATCATTGTTTAGAATAGGTTGAAATATAAATTAGTTTTTGAAAGCAGCGGTATATACTAAATTATGCCAAATGTAGAGATTTTGGGTTTTGTGGGGGGGGATTTGTATCAGTTTCACTTCTGCCCCAAGTTGTAAAGTCCTGGCAGACAAAATCGACCAAAGATATTTCTATATTTATGGGTTTAATCAATCTTCTTGGGCAAGCTTTCTGGATAAGCTATGGAGTCATTATTCATAGTTCTTCTTTGGTAATAATGAGCGGGATCACATTTGTAATGTCTGCGTCTCTGGTTGTTTTGAAGATGCGTTATAAATAGCCATTGCATTTTGGAAATTGAGTGGTATTATTAAAATAATGAGTGATTCTGAAGCAGTAAAACCATCCACGCCCGCAGCTAAAAAATCAAGTCCATGGGTCAAAGTAATTATCGCACTTGTTGTTGTATTTGCAATTGGATTTATTGTTATGTTCGCCGGAGCGATGTTTGTTGGTTATAAAGTTGCTCATAATCTCAAGCAAAATGGAGTTCAGTACAATGCAACAGACAAATCATTCACATTCAAAGACAAGAATGGCAATACTGCAATGGTTGGAGCAGGAGCAACTCTGCCAAAAGATTTTCCAAAGGATTTTCCAATTTATCCAGGAGCAAAAGTGATATCGGCAATTACAGTCACAAACGCAGAAAGTATCACTTTTGACCTGAACGGTAAAGACGCGACAGAGGTTGCCAAATGGTATGACCAGAAGTTGACACGGGCAGGATGGACTGCTGATCCCCACGAGGCTGGATCCCAGCTAATGCACGTTACAAAAGGAAGTACAGATACACTGCTTCTAATACTCTCAGACAAAGGAAAAACCCTTCTCAAGGTAACTCTCTCCAAAAAATAATCCTCATTGCCTATCCGCAAATACCACCAAGCGCTTGCTATAGCTTTTGAGGTTATCGTTCCACACTCCCTTGCAGGTTATTAGGTTGAGATGGGCTGTATCGCTTCTTCCAAAAACTTCCTCCGCGTAGCCTGGATCATACAGGCGTTTTTTCTTAACTGCAAAAGTAGTCGATTTTCCACTGTTATCTTTTGTGTAAATTTTGTCCCCAACTTTTAACTTGTCCAGGTTGTTAAATACTCCTGCTTCACCATTTTCAGAGTCAAAATGTCCGGCAATTACTGCACTGCCTTTCTCCCCAGGAAGCGCTCCAGGCTCGAACCACCCAACATCTATAGAATTGCTTGGTACATCCATTTCCCCCTCAGGAGTAATACCTACATGCTGAATATTTGTATTTACACTAATAGCAGGTATTATTAAACGCATAGGGAGCTTTTGAGTGTCGCTCTTAGCCTTAACTCCTAAAACTTTTTTGGTTTGAGTAGCAGGTATTTCTTTTTGCTCAACTTGTTGCACATACATTATGGTAGGAATAAGAAATAGCAATAGTAGGGAAACTGCAGCGAAGGAAAGCTTAAATAAAGATTGTCCGGGAGGGGGTAGTATGTTGGTTGTATTAATTGCATCGGATCCGGCATTAGATTGTTTTAAGTCAATGTAATAGAAATCAGCGTGAAT
>DATIJS010000003.1:0-3103 GCA_035478335.1 Saccharimonadales bacterium (SeqCode)
CCATATTTTCCAAAATGACCTTTCATAAATTTACCTCCTTAGCGTTTTTTATAAAAGATTTTATTTTCTCTAAATCTTGAATACCATCTGTCTCAACTCCTGATGCTACATCAACAATTTGTGGTTTTACAATTCTAATTATCTCCACTACATTATCAGGATTCAATCCACCGGCTAGAATTACCGGAAATTCACTTGCCAGAGCTTTAACTGTTTGCAAATCAAGCATCTCCCCTTCTCCTTGTTTTTTACGGTCTAAAAGAAAATAATCTACTGAGTATTTACTCATTTTATCTTTTGTTTCTGCTACATCAAAATTTGAATCTAATGCAAATGCTTTAATGACTTTTGTATTGATTTGACTGCAATACTCAGCTGACTCTTCTCCATGTAACTGTACATAATCCAATCCCAAAAGACTACTTATTTTATTTACTTCTTCAAGTGTCTGATTTTTAAAAACTCCGACAATCTTAATACTTTTTCTCACTAATTCAATAATTGGCTTCGCATCCTCAGGCTTTATATATCTTCTTGAACTTGGAACAAAAATAAATCCCAAAAACTCAGCGCCTGAATTAACCGCTGCTTCTGCGCTTTCCATGCTTCTTGTTCCGCAAATTTTGACTAATGTATTATTATTCATAATATTATTCCTGTCATTGCGAGCGACTGCAAGGAGCGTGGCAATCTCTTTAAATAGATTGCTTCGTCCCTACGCTCCTCGCAATGACAAAATAAAACTTTTAATATCTTTAGCAGTCATCAAACTTGTTCCAACGAGCACGCCCCTTGCTCCTGCTTCTTTGTATTTCCTAACTTCAGTGGGTGACTTAACGCCTGAGAAAGCTAATTTAATATATTTGTTAGGAATCTTCTTAATCAATTTACAAGCCTTATCAATATCAACTTCAAACGTACCCAAATCCCGTGCGTTCACTGCAATTATACTAGGATTGACTGTTTTTGCCTTCAAAAGATCCTCCTCATTATTTATCTCAACAACCGGCTCTATACTAAGACCTCTGCACAACTGGATAAATTCTTTAAGAGTTTTGCTATCTACCAAACGGGCTATCAAAAGCAACGCGGTTGACCCGACTATTTTGGCTTCATAAATCTGATATTCATCGATAACAAAATCCTTTTGCAGTATCGGAATCTTAACTTTTGCAGAGATTGTGACGACTTTTGAAACATCTCCTTTAAAAAAATGTGTCTCTGTGATATACGAAATCGCATCTGCTCCGGCTTTTTCATACTTCTGCGCTTGATCAATTATCTCAATAGTTGGTTTAAATGATGAATCAGCAGGTGAAGCAAGTTTAATCTCCGCAATCAAAGCTATTTCACCTGAATTTAAAAGTTTTTCTTTAAATTTACTACCTCCACTAGCCAAGTTTGAAGCAAATTCCTTTAATTTGATTGGTGGAATTTCCTTTTTCTGCTTAACTAAATCCTTTTTCTTTTTCTCAACAATCTCTTTCAAGATTTTATTTAAACCCTGATTCCTGATTCCTGATTCCTGATTCTTTTTATACATATCTCTGTGTCTCCTTTATCATATTCTCCAAAATCTTCTTTGCTTTTCCATTTTCAATCGACTCCTCAGCCATCTCAATTCCTTCTCTAATGTCTTTTGCCTTTCCAGCAACATATAAAGCTGCTGCGGAATTCAAAACAACAATATCTCGCTTAGCATTTTTTACACCATTGAAAATATCTCTGATAAATTCCGCGTTCTCCGAAAGTGTCCCTTCCTCTATTTCTTTTTTTGAAGATTTTTTAATTCCAAAATCTTGCGGATCAATGACAAATTGTTTTATTTTCCCATTTTTAAGCTCAAAAACATCAGTCTTAGCAGAAACACTTATCTCATCCATCCCGTCCCGGCTTGTCACAATCCACAGGTGTTCATAGGAAAGTTCTTTCCCAACTTGAATTAATTTTTTTGCAATTTCAATATTTGGTACACCGATCAACTGCCTCTTTACTGATACTGGATTTAAGAAAGGCCCCAAGAAATTAAAAACAGTTCTGACCTTTAATTCTTTTCTTACTGCTATTACATTCTTTGTCGCAGGATGAAAAAGTGGAGCAAAAAGAAATACCATTCCAGTGCTTTTGAGAACCTCTGCTGCCTGGACTGAGGATAAATTTATGTTTACATCAAGCTTTTCAAGGACATCCGCAGCGCCGCATTTGCTACTGGCAGCACGGTTACCATGCTTTGCAACCTTAACACCAGCGCCTGCTACGACAAATGAAACAGCGGTTGAGATATTAAAACTACTGCTTCCATCTCCTCCAGTCCCACAAACATCAATTGCATCAACAGAGACAACTTTGACCATTCTTCCTCGCATCACTTTTATAAAACTGACTATTTCAGATACTGTTTCTCCTTTCATCTGAAGTGCGACAAGAATAGCACCGGTCTGAACCTGACTTATGCTCCCCTCAATTACTCCACTTAGGAAAAACTCCGATTCAGTTTGCGTCAAATCTTGTTTTTGCATTAATTTATTCAATATCTTAGCTGCATCCATAATTATTTGCCTCCAAACAAAAAGTTGTAAAGTATTATTTTCCCGCCTTCAGTTGCAAATGATTCCGGGTGAAATTGTATTCCTGAAATTGGAAATTCTTTATGCACCAAGCCCATTATCTCATGAGTGTCAGTTGAGGTAGCTGTAATCTCAAGGCAAGCGGGTAATGATTTTTTCTCAGCAATCAAAGAATGGTATCTCATTACTTCAATATTTTGCGGGAGATTGGTAAATAACCCATTCTCATTATGCTTTATACTACTCGTTTTTCCATGCATTGGGACTTTGGCTCTTACTACTTTCCCTCCAAAATAGTGCGCAATCCCCTGCATCCCAAGACATACCCCAAGAACCGGCGTATTCTTTCCGAGCTGCAAAATAACATCTGCACAGACTCCGAAATACGCTTTATCGCTTGGGTCCCCAGGACCCGGCGAGATGATGATCTTATCATAATTTCTCCTTTTAATTTCAGGAAGACTAATCTCATCATTTCTCAAAACATCCAACGTAAAGTCCAAACCTTTTTCAGTCAAAATCTCCCCAACATACTG
>DATIJS010000004.1:0-10827 GCA_035478335.1 Saccharimonadales bacterium (SeqCode)
TACTACTCTTTCATACACTCCTAATACAACTTCTGCCGCCCCCTTGCAAAAGCAAGTCGGAGACAATATCTCTTTTGATGTCATGCTTGATCCGGGAACCAATCAGGTTTCTTTTGTCAAACTTGAAATGGACTATGACCCAGCCAAACTTCAGCCTGCATCAATACCATTTACGGTAAATACAGACGCATTTCCTGCAACTGTAGAAGGTCCATTTATTGATAACGGGAAAGTAATAGTTACCCTTACGGTTGGACCTGATCCTTCAAAGGCAATTAAACAAGTAACAAAGGTTGGGACAATTAACTTCACATCTATAACCGCGACAACCGGTGGAACGACTTCGATCTCGTTTGGAACTTCTTCTCAAATATTATCTATTGCTCCAAATGACCAAGCCAATGAAAATGTATTGTCAACTACAAATCCCGGATATCTTTCCATTTTGCCTGTAGACATTGCCAGTCCAACACCAACTCCTGAACCGCCAACCCCCACAAATGCTCAATGCCCTGAAAGAGCTGTTCCTCCACCGGGATGCTCATATCAAGGAGACAATACGCCACCAGCTTGTAATTCACAGCTGGTTTGTTCTCCAACTCCGACTCGAATACCGACTATTGCAATTAACCCCAGCCCGGCTTGTACTCCTTATGTCCCAATCGGATCAACCGGCAGTATCCCTCCAAGCTATATATACCCTACTTTACCTCCCGGTGGATCATATTGCCCTGATTTGACACCTAGTCCTACCCCAATTCCACTTACCTCTGTATTGTCTTTTAATGTATTTCTTCATGGTATTGGAAAAGGTGGAGATAGTGCTAACCCGACAAGCGATGGCAATCCAAATCCACTACACCCCCAAAGACAGTTTACTGCCGAAATATTAAATCAGCAAAACCAAATTGTAGCTTCGCTTTCCGGAACCATGAATTTCAACAATAGCACCGGCAACTTCACCTCCACAATTAATGCAGGCAATGAATTAAGCTCTGGTTTTTACTCAGTTAGATTGAAGACCTCTCAATTCCTTAATCGCCTAGTACCCGGCATCCAAACTATCACCAATGGTACAAACAATCAATTACCTGCAGTCTACATGATTGTAGGAGATGTAAATGAGGATAATGTCATGAATATTGTTGATTACAATTTACTTATTGGCTGTTATTCCGATTTATCACCTGCCGTATCTTGTACACCAACTCAAAAAATAGCAACAGATCTAAATGACGATGGAGATGTAAATCAATTCGATTACAATCTTTTCCTCAGGGAATTAACATCTCAATCCGGTCAATAAATAACATCTGCTGAAAAGCTATGAACTTAGCTTTTAACCCGAGGACTTGTGATCGCTGATATATCTGTGCTACCCTTGTAATCAATGTCAAAAAAGCTTCTTGCAATAATTATAGTTTTTCTAATCATTGTTGGCGGATTTATTTTTGTAAACACAGTTTACTTAAAAGATTCAAAGCCTCAAATAATATTGGTAAATAAAAATCTTAAGAATTCTGCTTTAAAAACCTCACTTTACTTCAATCCCAATCTCATCATGATGACAGCCAGTCAAAGCGCTCAGGTAGATATTGAACTAAATCACAATCAAGCGGAAAATAACAGTAAGCTAATTCAGCTTGAAATCAGCTACGACCCGACGATTTTATACAATGTAAGAGTAATGTCCGGAAATTATTTAACAAATCCTGATGTTATCCTAAACAATATCGATAGCACAACAGGGCGAATATCATACGCTCTAAAAAGTGATTTCTCAAACCCAAATTCGAAAATTTTGGCAACAATTCATTTTAACGCACTGAATCTTGGATTTGAGAAGCAGACAAAAATCTCTTTTCTGCCCAAGACATTAATGAGATTTGATGAAGAAACAGTTAAAATTGACTCTATGAATGGTGCTCAAATTATAATTAAACCTGCAGTTTTTCAGTATTTGCCGGCCTCTTCACAGTCAGCAACCCTAACCCCCTAAGGAATACTAACCGGCAGCACTTCCATTGTAAGGTTATTTGTCCGACCCAATCCAAAATAATGATCTGCCGAAAAAGTATTGCGAAGAAGATATCTGAAAAGGTAAAACCGCATCTTATCCCATGTCCCCTTTTCTTTACTAAATCTTACTCTCTCATGAACTACATGGATTAACCACTCTTTGGGATCTGCATCGATTGAAATCTCTTTATGAGCGGCAAGCGACTCCAGGACTTTTTCAACATTCGGATCTTCAAGGTAGCCAAAATTAACTTGAACTGAAGTAACGCTTCCCTTCTCTTTCTGCTCAAATAATTTTGTAACTAAGAATCGATTGTCATGCTTTACGCGAGCAGTTTTTTTAATAGCTACTGTCAAAAAAATAAGATGTTGAGGCAGCATTCCATACCTCTCCCAAAACATCTGCTTAAGAGCCGGCAGCTTGTCCTCAAATGAATCTATAAGCTCAGGTGACATAATGATTATGGACCTGGGCAAAAACGTATTACTATTCTTTTTTATGTTAATCAGCTCTCCAACAGTCATTGAAGGGTAACTTCTAAATGCAGTAGAGACGCGAGCCCTCCCCCATTGCCATGTCGTCATAATTATTAGAAGTGCAAATCCTATCATAAGAGGAATATATCCGCCGTCAATTATCTTGACCAGGTTGGCAGTCAAAAAAAGTGAATCAATACAAATCAGGGGAACAAAGAGTAATAATGCTCTGAATGGACTCCATTTCCAGTAGTGCCTTGCAATCTGAACCATGGCAAGAGATGTAACCAGCATCACGCCGGATACTGCAAGACCATAAGCCGATGCAAGATGCCCACTAGTCTTAAACATCACAACAAGTATAATACAACCTATATATAATGCCCAATTTACAAATGGTACATAAATCTGCCCCTCGTATTCGCTGCTGGTATGAATAACCGGAAGATAAGGGAAAAGTCCGAGGGAAATTCCCTGAGCGCTCAGCGAAAAAGCTCCTGATATGAGAGCTTGAGAAGCTATAACTGTCGCACATGTTGCGAGAATGACCATCGGCAGGATAAGCATTGAGGGAACCATACTGTAAAAAAGATTATTTTCAACAATTGATTTCCCGCTTAGAAGAAAAGCTCCCTGACCAAGATAGTTTAAAATTAGTGCAGGATAAACAAGAGAGAACCAGCTTATGCGGATTGGTGCTTTGCCGAAATGGCCCATGTCAGCATACATCGCTTCCCCGCCTGTAACTGCCAACATCACAGCACCAAGTGTTAAGAAAACAGTCCTGATGTCATTGTGTAATAGGAAATTTATTGCGTACATTGGATTAAGAGCCTGAAGTATTTGCGGTACTTGTATAAGCTCTGAAAACCCTATAAGCCCGATACTCACAAACCAGACAATAACAATTGGTCCGAAAACTTTCCCGACGCTTGCTGTTCCTTTTGACTGTATAAGAAACAATACGCTTAAAATTGCAATGGTGATTGGAACTATGTATGGGTCCAGCGCTCGCGTCGCAACTGACAAACCCTCAACAGCTGATAAAACACTAATAGCGGGCGTAATAATTCCGTCGCCAAACAGTAATCCTGCGGCAATTATTAGCAATGCACCCAAAATAATCTTTGCGCGGGATGAAACCTTATCCAAGAGGCCATACAAAGCAAATACTCCTCCCTCTCCATCATTGTCAGCTCTCATCACAAAAATGATATATTTGATTGAGATAAGAATTGTCAGCGCCCAAAATACCAAACTGATTCCGCCAAAAATACTATCAACTGTAGGTGCATTGTGCGAATGCCCGAAAAACATCTGGTTGATAGCATATAGTGGTGAAGTACCGATATCGCCAAAAACAACTCCCAACGCACCAAGCGAGAGTGCTAAAAGTTTTTTCTTTGAATGAGTTGATCCTGAGTGTTCAGACATAAAATTTGAAAATAAAATAACGCTAAATAAATCTTTGCCAGAGATCTAGAAACATGGGGAAATACTCCTTGGTATCAATTTGATTATAAAACAGAATCCGAAATTAAACAAGTAATACAGGTTCACTATTTATATCTCTTCTGCATTCCAATTATTTCCAAAACGTGAAACAAAAACGCCAACAACCGAAACATAAGGCCCAACCATATCCTGAATGATATCAACTGACTTTCTGACATCTTCTATGTGTTTTGCATCACCCACAAAATTACCTGCACATTCTTGATGCCCACTTACCAAAATTCCTTTTGATTTATGATTTTTTACGGAAACGTCAATTTTACTTCTTAAATCGTAGCGCAGCTCATCAGTCAATATATTGGCAAGAATTCCTACCTCTCCTGCTTCCGTTATCGTATCAGCATACTTTGCTTGAAACTTCTGTTTACCGAACTTTGAAAGCGGCTCTTGAATACGGCCATCCATACATCCAACAATTGTAAAAAATGTTTCATCTTTTCTGACCATAGTTTATGATAACATATAATCAAATCATTCTTACTGCTAAATACTATTATCTGCATGCTCCTTCAGGATTTTGTAGTTTTTGAGATTAGATTTTCGGAAAATGTAAACTATGTCTCCCAGAAATGGAATCAGACCAATTATGAAATTTATAAATATATTCCATAGCATATGCGCAATTTTAAGTGCAGGCAATTTCATCTTTATGGCAATCCAGATGAGATAAAGGGATAAAACCGTTGCCAATATATCCCCTACTTCAGGTATAATATCTATGATTGTATTGATACCGAACTTGAACCCAAATAGACTGTACTTACTATCCAAGAGAGTTGCGAATATTTCAGCAGCCTTCAAATGCTTTTCCACATTCACCATTATAAACTGAAAGCTTGAGAAACGTGTAATAAATAACAATACATACTTTTGTAAAAGTACTATTATCTGGATATTGCGGCTGTAGGCTTGATTCTAGGCATATATTGAGGATTGACTGGCCTTCTCATATCGTAAACGACACCCCCTCTTGCAGCTGACGCTTGAGCCTCAAGGAGTCCCTTTTTTAGAGCTTCTGCCAATTCACCTACTGAGGCATATCTATCTTTAGGATCTTGAGCCATGGCTTTTCTAACCGGAGCTACCATGGGAGCAGGCAAGCCTTTTGTACTTTCTTTCATAAGATTTGGATAATCCTCTGATAATACAACTCTTACATAGTCTCTTGGTTCTATTCTACGAAAAGGCGGCGCACCACTTAACGCTTCAGCTGCTACTACTCCTAACGAATATACATCTGATCTTACAGTAGCCTTTCCTTTTCGACGCAACAATTCCGGAGCAGCAAAAGAAGGAGTAATCACCCCTTTTGTTTCGCTCCCTTCAGTTGTGGCAGAACCAAAATCTGCAACCCACAATGTTTTGCCATGCAGTAGATTTGGCGTTTTAACATCGCGATGAACAATTCTCATTCTATGCAGCACATCCAATCCCTCAGCTGCCTTTGAAACATAATCTACTGTTTCCGCAGCACTCAACTTACCGGCAACATGTATTTCTTGCCGCAGGGACCTAGCAGCCCGTTCCATAGCTATATATCGTACTGAAGGTACAGAACTATCATTATTCGGATGAGCAACACCATGTCCCAAAAATGGCACAATATATTCACTGACACCTGACAAATCTCTATGTAGCTCTATCTCGTGTTCAATTCCTTCTTGGCTGGAATCCCCGGAAAATATTTTTAATGCAACATCCCCCTCTGGACCGTGGGCAGACACTACCTGAGCAGTATACTACCCCTACCAATAGGTTCAACAACTTCATATTCGCCTAATTGCTTTAATTCAAGAAGATCAAGACGGCTTCCTGTAGGGGAGGAAGGAGAGGTATGCATCCCCTGATTAATTCCATCACTGTGCTCCAAATCTCTCACTTCATATTCAGTCTAGATCTTTATTTGGACTGACGTCAAGACCCAAAATTATAATGCAATTAAAATGCAATTTATCATTGTGTAAGTTCTAAATTCCCGCTAGAATTAATTGTATGCAGGTTGTTCATTTTTACCACAGAAATCATTTATACCGTTTTACCAAAAATCCTGATTTTTATTATTTTGAAATAGCTATCTGGCTGCATACTCTAGCTCATTCTCTGATCACTGTTTTCGTTCCCATAATTCTTCTAAAATCTGGTTATTCAATCCCTGAAATAATCATATATTTTTTGATATTTAATACACTCGATATTCCGCTAAATTTTGTTGTTGACTCGCTCCTACGAAAAATAGGAGCCCGCAAAGTCCTGATCCTCGGAACTCTTGCGATTATCGCTTTTTTTGGACTAATCGGAGTAATACCGCCCTCCAACTGGCCGCTTCTTATTTTGCTGGCGTTTTTTTCAGCACTTTACGATACGCTCTTTTGGATTTCTCATATTTATCTTTTTATTGAAGCCAGCCGCAACTCCAAAGACACAGGACTGGCAGTTGGTTCCCTTGAAGGACTTCGAAAATTTGCAAGCATTGTCGGCCCGGCTTTGGGTGCGCTTATTTTACTAACTGTCGGCAAAGGATTTTTAGTTATTGTCAGTATTGTGATATTTGCACTCTCCATAATCCCCCTTTTCCAAATGAAACATATAAGAGATATTCCTACTGAAAAAAAACTTTCATTTAAACAATTTTTTGTCGGTATGCAAAAAAAGCGGGACTTCTTAAGCTTGGCATTTTGGGGAATTAATGTCGAAGTTGATGACGTCCTCTGGCCTTTTTTTATATTTCTTATTTTCGGCTCTGTTGAATCTGTTGCAGCTGTTCCTGTCGTAGTCTCGCTGACTGCCGCAGCTTTTTCATTTTTTGTAGGTAAATTATCAAATAAAAACACACCCAAAATGATCATTATAGGAAGTATCGTAATTGCACTTTTCTGGATAATGAGGATACTTTTCCAAAACCCTCTTTTCTACTACCTCAGCATTTTTGCAGTTGGACTATTTTCGCTCTTGGTGGCAATACCTCTTGATAAAAATATTGCTGTACTCGGCATAGAAAGCGGACCTCTTGCGACATCCACTTACCGCAATGTGACAGCAATGCTCCTTAGGGTTCCACTGTATATCGCGCTTGTTCTTCTTGTTGAGATATTTAAAGTGAGCTTTGCAGTGGCAGCTCTAAGTGTAATCACGATTATCTTTATCACAACCGTACTTGGCAATGTAGATAAAACCGCCAAGATCTAATTTGTGGGTGCTAATAGAATCGAACTATTGACCTCTTTCTTATCAGGAAAGCGCCCCAAGAACCATACGGTTCGGGGCTGCCAGGCGCAGTCTTGTGCCTGGCGTTCTAAACAATGTGGGCGCACTTGGGATCGAACCAAGGACCCCGTTCTTATCAGGAACGTGCTCTACCACTGAGCCATGCGCCCACACTGTTTGCCACTGAACTAAGCACCCGGTAATAAAATTAAATATTAAATCTTAAATATCAAAAATTACGCGTGGATTAGATTATACAATATTTGAGCTTTAATTTGTATCTTTGCTTTTTGATTTTTGATTTTTGATTTATTCTATGAGGCTCCAAACATCTTGCGGCACCTTATCTCTTGTCAACTCTCCCTTTGGTTCCCATGCAATACATTGTAGTAATATATCCTGCGTCAATCTCAATTTTTTGATCTCAGCTAGCATTCTTTCACCTTTTTCAGGATTATCACGCACCAATTTATAGTACAGCTTTTCAAGCTGATTGAGACGGTTAGAAACAGCTTGATGCGTAGCTATTATTTTCCCTTGGCGGGATCTTTGACGATACGTTTTAAATCTGGAAAGACTTTGCCACTCCCCGGCTTTCATCTCAATATCCAGATCCGTCTGCTTCTCACTATAACCGGTGTAGTCATTTTCTGTCTCTTCCTGATCAAATTCTTTTTCTTTATCCATATTTCTGTTCTAAAGAGCTGCGATGGCGCCGATTATAAATATTATTCCACCGACCAGTGCCAGTCTCCATCCCCATTTTTTTGCTTCTTCAGAATATCCACCTCTTTCCGCATTCACCATATGTCCTTTCAGTCAAAATTAAAAATTAAAGATTAAATCTTTAAAATTTATTCTTGACCTCTCCTGCGTTGTCTTCTCTGACGTCTATATTCTAAATCATAAGCAGTAGCCGGCACAGCGATAACTAGACCAAGCGCAACCAAACTAGGAGTTCTAACCGCTAAGCCTGTAAATGCAAGCGCATATCCAATCTTCTGAATATCAGATGTCCCAGATTCATTTCGTCTTTCTCTTTCTCCCAGCATATTAATTTCCTCCTTAATTCTTAATTCTAAACTCTTAATTCTAAATTATTGAGAGGCGCGAAAGGGAGTCGAACCCTTGCATGGAAGTTTTGCAAACTCCTGCGTTAACCACTTCGCCACCGCGCCGTAACCACAATTTTAACACAGCCTTCCGGCACTAACAAGCAAAATGAAGATCTAAATTTAACGGGCCCTTCGAGGTCTTCCTATCTTTATCTTGGTTCTTCCTCTCATTTGTCGCTCACTTGCAAACAAGTTTTGATTTTCCATTTGATCAGGCTTAACAAAATGACGACTTTTTGCATCCTCAAATTTCCTTTTAAGTGGATTTTTAATTGCGGCTGTTAAAAGCATATTTAAATCTTCAGCCTGATCAACTCGCGACCCATTTATTGTCAGCCTAAGATCTGCTCCATCCTTTACAGTGCCAATAATAACTGTATTCCAAGCCCGTAAATATGGTCTCCTCTCAAAATCAGGCGTATGCTCTCCCCAACTAAGCACAACATTCAATGGTTCACGTACGGAAGGATTTGCAATACCCAGCTTAACATCCTTTATGTTCCGCTTCAATTCAGAAGCCTGTGCAGTAATTGCTTCTATGGCTCCAATTTCTCTAAGAAACTCAAATTCCCGCTCTCTCAACGCAAAGAAGTCATTATCTACATCCATACCTACATTACGTCGACCAAATTCCTGCAATAACCCACGGTCTCTTTCTGCCATAATTTTTCCATTTTAACATCTAATTACTCTTTGTCAATAGATTTTACTGTCACGACAAGCATAACGCAAAAAATCCCGCCTTTTAGCGGGATTGTTTGTCTACCCTGCACCGACTGTGCGGGGTTAATTTAAGTACACTTCTAAGGATGCACCGACTGGTGCGTCCTAACCAAGATGTGGTAGGAGAGCGAGAGTAGAATTCATTTTATCCTAAGTGTTCCGACTAAGTGTCAGAATGCTCCGATAAATCGGAGTTTGCGGATAAAACCAGACGCTACTCACTTCATCTGTTGCCACAATTCCCTTCGTTACTGACCAATTGCTTGGTCCTTAAAAAAGTTTCATGTCTTCCCCTTTCCTTAAAAAAAAGAAAGGAGGTGATCCATCCCCAGCTTCGGCTAGGGATACCTTGTTACGACTTAAGCTTCATCGCCAAGCTTGGACTCTCACTCAATAAAGAATGATTCATCCACTCCCGACTTTGCTGCCTTGACGGGCGGTGTGTACAAGACCCGAGAACGTATTCACCGCGGCCTTCTGATCCGCGATTACTACTGATTCCGGCTTCATGGGGGCGGGTTGCAGCCCCCAATCTGAACTGAGGCGAAATTTCTGAGATTAGCTTGCCGTTGCCGGCTTGCAGCTCTTTGTTATTCGCCATTGTAGGGTGTGTGTGACCCAGGGCATAAGGGCCGTGCTGACTTGACGTCTTCCCCTCCTTCCTTCCCGATATGATCGGGACCGTCTGAAATGAATATTTAACATTTCACGGGGGTTGCGCTCGTTTCCCCACTTAAGGGAACACCTCACGGCACGAGCTGACGACAGCCATGCAGCACCTGCATTACCATCCTTGCGGATCTACCAGTGTTTCCATAGGTATAAAACGGTAACATGTCAAGCCCTGGTAAGGTTTTTCGCTTCGTCTCGAATTAAACCACACGCTCCACCAGTTGTGCGGGTCCCCGTCAATTCCTTTGAGTTTTAGCCTTGCGGCCGTACTCCCCAGGCGGTCTGCTTAACGCGTTAGCTAAAACCACTGCCAATAAATCAGCAATAGTTAGCAGACATAGTTTACGGCTAGGACTACACAGGTATCTAATCTGTTTCGCTACCCCAGCTTTCGTGCCTCAGCGTCAGGAAAAATTCAGGTGCCTGCCTTCGCCCTTGGTGTTCCAGTTAATATCAACGCATTTCACTGCTACATTAACTGTTCCAGCACCCCGATCAATCCTCAATTCCATGAGTATCCCAACCAGCTCCAGGGGTAAGCCCTGGTATTTAAGTTGAGACTTTATGGAACGCCTACGCACACTTTACGCCCAATAAATCCGGATAACGCTTGCCCCCTACGTATTACCGAGACTTCTGGCACGTAGTTAGTAGGGGCTTATTCTCTAAGCTGTGAACGGCTTAGCAAAAGGAGTTTACAACCCTAAGGCCTTCATCCTCCACGCGGCGTCGCTGCGTCAGACTTTCGTCCATTGCGCAATATTCCTGGTTGCTGCCACCCGTAGGTGTACTGCCCGTGTCTAAGTGCAGTTGTGGCTGTTCGACCTCTCAGTCCAGCTACCCGTCATCGCCTTGGTAAGCCATTACCTCACCAACAAGCTGATAGGACGCAGGCTCCTCCCATGGCGGACCGTTAAGTCCTTTTATCTTGCGATATATAGAGAATTACCCCTCCTTTCGGAGGGCTATGCTCTTCCTTGGGGTAGATTCCTACGCGTTACTCACCCGTCTGCCACTGGATCATTGCTGATCCCGTTCGACTTGCATGCCTAAGGCACGCCGCCAGCGTTCATCCTGAGCCAGGATCAAACTCTCAATAAAA
>DATIJS010000005.1:0-8273 GCA_035478335.1 Saccharimonadales bacterium (SeqCode)
GGGTAAAACAAGGCGCAGAGCTATATAGAAAAGGTTTAGCGCCAAAGTTTATTTTTTCCGGAGGGAGTATGCAAGCGGAAACTATGAAGCAATTTGCGCTTACATTAAATATTCCGGCAAAAGATATATTTCTTGAAGATACTTCCCTAAACACATACGAAAACCTTATTCAGTCAAAAAAGATAATGAGGGATCACAATTTTCACTCGGCTATTATTGTAACGGACGCATTTCATGAACCTAGAGCCTCTCTAATAGCCTCCAAGTTGGGCATAAGGCATAGTGTTTCGCCTGCAATCCAAAGTCCATGTTGGACAAAAGGGAAATATTTTTCTCTGTTCACTTTACGGGAGCCACTGGCAATTATGGTGTATAAAATACAGAAAAGACTGTAAGTCAAATATGCAAGTTTTTTTATAGAGATTATTGGAGAGACGAAGTAGAGTTTAGCTCATTACATCATTCCGCCCATGCCGCCCATGCCCGGCATTCCGCCGCCCATGCCGCTTTCTGATCCTGAGTTTTTCTCAGGGATATCCGTAATTAGCGCTTCTGTTGTGAGAATCATTGTACCGACACTTGCTGCATTGATAAGCGCAAGTCTTGCAACCTTTGCCGGATCAATAACGCCCATATCAATCATGTTGCCGAATTTATTTTTCATAACATCAATTCCTTCGTTTGGATTCTTGGCTGATTTGATTTGATTAAGAGCTTCGGTCAGATTGACTCCGGCATTTGAAAGAATTGCAGTAAGCGGTGCGGCGAGTGCATTGAAAAGAATCATTGTTCCCGGATTTGGTGTGAATTCCATCGTCATTTTTTGTCCCGGCCCTTTGATTTCAGTGCTTGATGAAAGCAAAACACTTCGTGCTCTGAAAAGCGATATTCCGCCTCCGGGTACAACGCCTTCTTCAAGTGCTGCTTTTGTTGCGGCAACAGCATCAATTACCCGCTCTTTTTTCTCTTTCATTTCTATTTCAGTTGCTGCTCCGACATTGATTACTGCAACTCCGCCTGTTAATTTGGCCAATCTCTCCTGGAGTTTTTCACGGTCAAAGTCGGATGTTGTTGCATCTAGTGCGCCTTTGATTTGTGCAATTCTTGCAGTGATTGTTTTCTTGTCTCCTTTTCCGCCGATTATCCTTGCATTTTCTTTATCAGCCCAAACTTTATCAGCCCGTCCGCAGTCTTCAATTGTGATGCTTTCAAGAGTACGTCCCGTGTCTTCTGAGATTACCGTTCCGCCTGTTAAGACAGCGATATCTTCAAGCATTTCTTTGCGTCTATCACCAAATCCGGGAGCTTTTATAGCCAGTGAATTAAGAGTGCCTTTTAGTTTGTTTACGATAAGTGCGGCGAGTGCTTCACCTTCTATATCATCAGCAATAAGAATCAGATTTTTACTTACTTTTACAAAATTTTCAAGGAAAGGAACGAATTCGTTAAGGGCTGAGATTTTTTTATCAGTAATAAGGATGTATGGATCATCAATTTCTGCTTCCATTTTTTCTGTGTTTGTTACAAAATAAGGGGACACATAGCCTTTGTCAAACTCCATACCGTCTTTGTAAACAACTTCCATTTCCATAGTTCGTCCTTCATCTACTGTCACAACTCCGTCTTTGCCTACTTTGTTGATTGCCTCAGCGATGAGGGTACCGATTTTTTCATTTTGTGCAGAAATGGTTGCTACTTTTTTGATATCTTCACCTTTTACCTCTTGTTTCATTTTTTCAAGCGATTTGAGAACTTTTTCGACCCCTTCTTCAATTTCTTCGCGAAGAAGCATAGGATTGTAGCCTTCATTTATTCTCTGAAATCCCTGATTCACAATCTCACGAGTGATAACTGTTGCAGTTGTAGTACCGTCTCCTGCGACGTCGTTGGTTTTGCTTGCTGCTTCTTTGACCATTTGGGCTCCCATATTTTCAAATGGGTTGGGGAGATCGATTTCTTTGGCAACAGTTACGCCGTCGTGAACTACATTTGGGGCACCCCATTTTTTATCAAGTGCGACATTTCGTCCCTTTGGACCAAGAGTTGTTGCAACAGCATTGGCTAGCTGATTTACACCATTTATAAGAGATTGTCTTGCATCTGAACCGTATTTAATTTGTTTACTCATAATTTAGGTTTTAGGTCTTAGGTTTTAGGGGTTAGCGTTAATCACTAACACCTAACAACTAATCCCTAATTAACTATTGCCAGGATATCTGATTGTTTGACTAGCTTCCATTCTTCATTCTCAACCTTAACTTCATTTCCGCCCCATTTTGTAAACATTACTTTTTGACCTACTTTTACAACCATGGGAACCAATTTCCCGTGTTCATCATATGCGCCTTCGCCTATTGCCATTATTTCGCCAACTTGCGGCTTTTCCTTTGCATTGTCTGGAAGATATATTCCGCCTGCTGTTTTATTTTCGCCCTTAGAAGGCTTTATCAAAACATTATCAAATAATGGTTTTATGTTAATCTTGCTGCTCATAATTGTTTGAAAACTTTAACTAGAAGTTATCACTCAGGTCTATTGAATGCTAGTTTATAATAAGACCCAAAAGTTGTCAACCCCCTAAAAGTATTATATTGCTGCAATGATTTAATGAATATTGATTCCTGCTATTGTAATTTTCTTAAGAACATTAGAATAAATCTGAAAAAAATAAGCTCTATTTATTCCAACAGTCTACAGAACGTTAGAATGAGTTTAATATTTTGTTTTTAAAACACCTCATGCATATCGACAGTAACTGTTTAAAATGATACTATAATAATAGTGAAAAGGTTTTTGTTTATATTTTTCTTCATATGCATCTTTAGTTTTCCATTTCCCGCAAACGCACAGATTCTCACAACCGCCAAGTTGATAACGGTCGATACGGGAAAGCAAATGCTTTATGCATGGGATGGTGGACGCATCGTAAGTCAAACTCCGGTTTCAACAGGGATGTATTACACACCGACTGTTAGGGGAAGTTTCAAAATTTATCGCAAATACACACTTCAGGACATGAAAGGAAGTTATCCGCCATATGAACCATACTATATAAAGAACGTTCCAAATGTTATGTATTTTTATGGAGCATATGCTATTCATGGAGTCTACTGGCATAATATGTTTGGGACACGCTACTCGCACGGATGCGTAAATGTCCCGGTTCCATTTTCCAGCTGGTTATACGGATGGGCAGATGTCGGGACCCGCGTCGAAGTTTTCTGATAATCTAACCCTTGACATAAGGGTCTTGTTTGTGATATAAATTTTCTACTCTCTTTCGATTTAAAGATACAAGGGCGTCAGGCCTTTGGTATCTTTTGTTGCATGTTTGGAGTTTTCTGCCCGAAATTTACTCACGATGCCTAAGAAGTCCATTGACACAGACACTAAAGATATAATCCGCCAAAATTGGGGAAAAACCTATGCAGTCCTTCCGGAGCTAGATCTTTTGGCGGTACAGAAAACCTCATACGAATTGTTTCAGGAAAAAGGTATAGAAGAAATTATTCAGGAAGTAAATCCGGTCGAAGATTTTACAGGCAAGAACTGGTCCCTCACATTTCATGAGCATAAAATTGGAAAAGCATCGATTGATCCTGAAACAGCTCTCATCAAAGGCCTCACATTCAATTCCCCTCTTACAGTAACAGTAACTCTTACAAATAAAAAAACAGGGGAAACTCACAACGCAGATGTATTTTTGGGAGATATTCCTCAAATGACAGAACGCGGAACATTTATTATTAACGGTATTGAAAGAGCAGTTGTAAGTCAGCTGGTTCGCTCACCTGGTGTTTTCTTTACCTCAACTCCTGATGCGATTACCGGACGTACTCTTTATTCAGCAGAAATTAGACCTGTTTTTGGATCATGGCTTGAATTTGCAACTACACGTTACGGAACAATAACAGTCAAAATCGACAGAAGACGTAAATTCCTGGCAACCACTTTTTTAAGAGCTCTTGGAATTTCAGATAATGAATTAATTAAAGAAAAGTTTTCAAATTTTGTAGACGGAGATACAGCGTCTCTCATAAACGCAACGCTTGCAAAAGATGAAACAACCAATGAAACAGAAGCTCTAATTGAAATTTTTAAGAAGATGCATCCCGGTGAGCCGGTTGTTTTGGATAAGGTTCGTGAATATTTCATGAACCTTTTTTTCAACAACAGACGCTACGATCTCGGTCTCGTCGGACGCTACAAAACAAATAAGCGTCTTAAAGAAGTTCCCGGATTTGTACCATCTGAGGAGCATGTATTAACTCTTGAAGATATAACTGCAACGCTTTCATACTTGATGATGCTTGATAAGGGACAGGGCGATGTAGATGACATTGACAGTCTTTCAAACAGACGCATCAGAAGTGTTGGAGAATTGGTTGCAATTAATGCATTCCGTGTCGGAATGCTAAGAGTTGAGAGAAGCATCAAGGAAAGAATGAGTCTTCTCCAGGCAGATGTTCCGATTACAGTTGCCAACCTTATCAATGCGCGTCCTATTATGGCCTCAATTAATGAGTTTTTCCGTACCTCACAGCTCTCCACTATCCTCGACCAGACAAACCCGCTTTCAGAAATAGACAATCTTAACCGTCTGACAGTTATGGGAACCGGTGGAATTTCAAGAGAGCGCGCAGCCTTCTCGATTCGGGATATTAATAGCTCTCAGTACAGTAAAATTGACCCTATCAGAAGTCCTGAAGGACCAAATATCGGTCTTGTTACCTACATGGCGCTTTATTCAAAGGTAAATGGATACGGATTTTTGGAAGCTCCTTACAAAAAAGTAATTAAGGAAAAAAGAGGCAAGAAGGAAATCGCAGTTGTGACAGATGAAATTGTTTACATGAGCGCGGATGAAGAAAGAGAGCATTATATAACTCATGCGGGCGTTAAGATCTCAGATTCAGGTGAAATTTTGGATGCGCGTGTTGCGGCAAGACACAAGGGAGATTTTACAGAAGTTGATTCACATGTTATTAACTATATAGATGTTGTTCCGCGCCAGGTTGTCGGTACTTCGGCGAGTCTTATTCCTTTTATTGCCCATGATGAAGCAAATAGAGCTCTGATGGGAACTCATATGCAGTGTCAGGCAGTTCCGCTTGTTAATCCGCAGAGTCCAACTGTTGGAACCGGGATGGAAGGTGCTATTGCATCAGTGATGGGACGTGTAGTTACTGCACCATTTGCTGGAAAAGTAACATTTGTTGATTCTCAGAAACTGGTTTTGGAGTCAAGTAAAGGCGAGAAAGCAACTTTTGCAATCGAAACATTTGAAAGAACCTCGCAAGCTACATGTTATACTCAGCGACCATTAGTTAGCGAAGGTCAAGTAGTCAAAAAAGGAGATCTTTTGATAGATGGTCCATCAGCAGAAAATGGAGAATTAGCGCTCGGCCGTAATTTACTTATCGCATACGCTTCACTTGACGGACTTGGTTATGAAGATGCTATCGTGATTTCAGACAAACTCGTTAAGGAGAATGTTTTATCAAGTATTCATATTGAAAAATATGAAGCAACAGTTGTTGAAACAAAACTTGGTCCTGAAGAAACAACACGGGATATTCCAAATGTATCAGAAGAGGATTTGGCCAATCTTGATGAGGACGGAATTGTAGTCGTCGGTTCAGAAGTCGAGCCGGGAGACATATTAGTTGGAAAAATCGCACCAAAAGGCGAGACAGAACTGACTGCCGAAGAAAGATTATTGAGAGCAATTTTTGGTGAACAGGCACGAGAAGTTCGCGACACAAGTCTTCGAACTCCTCATGGAGAACGGGGAACTGTTATAAGTGTTCAGATTTTGGACCGTAAAGCAGGTGACGAATTGGAGCCTGGAACAATGCGCAAAATAATCGTTGAAGTTGCTCAATTCCGCCATGTTAATGCAGGAGATAAATTGGCAGGAAGACATGGAAATAAAGGAATTATTTCAAGAATTTTGCCTGTTGCAGATATGCCTTACCTTGAAGATGGAACAGCAGTTGATATCATTATCTCACCTGTTAGTATTCTCGCCCGTATGAATTTGGGACAGATTCTTGAAGCGCATCTTGGTTTTGCTGCTGAGAAATTGGGAATGAAGATTGGCGCACCCGCATTTGAAAAAATTGAAGAGGATCGAATGGTTGAGCTGATCAAGAAAGCAGGTCTTCCGGTCAATGGTAAGTCACAGCTTTATGATGGTCGTACAGGCCAAGCATATGAAAATCCGGTTGTTGTCGGAATAGAATATATTATGAAACTTATTCACATGGTTGAAGATAAGACTCACGCACGTTCTACCGGACCATACTCACTAGTTACACAGCAGCCGCTTGGCGGAAAAGCACAAATGGGAGGGCAAAGACTTGGAGAAATGGAAGTTTGGGCACTTGAGGCACACAGAGCACGTTATATCTTGCAGGAAATGTTAACAATTAAGTCAGATGACGTTGTAGGACGCGCCAAAGCATTTGAAGCAATTGTTAAAGGAACAGACATTCCAACACCAAAAGTTCCTGAATCATTCAAGGTTCTTATTAAAGAACTGCAATCTCTTGGCCTTAACGTCGTTCCACAAGGAGCAGTTGCTGCAGATGCAACCGATGAAGCAAAAGAAGAAAAAGCATCAGAAGAAATTAAGCCTGAGGTAATGGCACTTGAAGAGTCGCTTGATGTTAAAGAAGTTGTTGAGGCAAAAGATATGCCAGGGGGGGAAGGATTGCCTGAGGCAGAAGCAAGCGCAGATGCAGAACTTAGTTTGCCTGCAGAAGATGATTTGCCTGAAGCAGGTAATGAGGTAGAAACAGTTTAATTATGAATAATAAAAACAAAAACATGCTAAAAGATCTCAATATTTCCGACTTTAAGTCTTTGAAATTACTTCTTGCCAAAAGCGAAGATATAATGAACTGGTCATATGGTGAAGTTACCAAGCCTGAAACGATTAATTATCGCACGCTTAGACCTGAGAAAGACGGATTATTTGATGAGAGAATTTTTGGTCCTACAAAAGACTGGGAATGTTATTGTGGAAAATACAAAAGAATTAGATATCGTGGAATAATTTGTGACAAGTGCGGAGTTGAAGTTACCTTATCCAGAGTAAGGCGTGAAAGATTGGGACACATTACTCTTGCTTGTCCCGTAGGTCATGTCTGGTTCTTCAAAGGAGCATCAAGCGCGTTGGCACTTCTTTTGGATTTACAGCAGAAATCTCTTGAGTCAATTGTTTATTATGCATCATATCTGATTACAAAGATTGATGAAGAAAAGAAGAAAGAAGCACTCGATCAATTTGGCAAAACAATTGAAAAGAGAAAAGATGCATTGGTTCAAAAGATGAAAGAAGAGGAAGATAAGTTGAGTGAAGAGGTAGAAAATAAAAAAGGTGAGGCCAAAAAAGGTAAATCAGCTGACGTACAGAAGCAATTGATTGCTGAAGAGGCAGAGCTTTCAAAACGCCAAAAAGTAGCAAGACTCGGTGAAACTCTTGAATCAGAGCAAAAAAAGCTTGATGAGATTTCAGATACTTTTACCAAACTTCTAAAGAGCCTTCGTGTTGGAAGTGTATTGTCAGAGGATGAATATTACAAATTACTTGAATATGATATCCCCATTTTCTTTACCATCAAAACAGGATCTGAAGCACTTTCTGAAGTAGTTAAGAATCTTGACCTGTCAGTTATGATTGCTCAACTCAGAACAGAAGTTGAAAAGGCATCCGGCGCACGTTATTTGAGATTGGTAAAAAGACTAAGACTGATTGAGAATATGCGAAAAGCTGGTGTTACTCCAACTGCTATGATTCTTAATTACTTGCCAGTTATCCCACCGGATCTTCGTCCTATGGTACAGCTTTCAGGTGGCCGTTTCGCAACTTCTGACTTAAACGATTTATACAGAAGAGTTATCAATAGAAACAACCGTTTAAAGCATCTTTTGGCACTAGGCGCACCAGAGATAATTTTGAGAAATGAAAAGAGAATGCTTCAGGAATCAGTAGACGCATTAATCGACTCTTCTCAAAGAAGCGCGCAGACTACCAATTCAACTCTCAGATCACTTTCAGACATGCTCAGGGGAAAGCAAGGTAGATTCAGACAGAATCTTTTGGGAAAAAGAGTTGATTATTCAGGACGATCAGTTATCGTAGTTGGACCTGAATTGAAGCTCACGCAATGCGGACTTCCAAAGGAAATGGCTTTAGAAATGTTCAAGCCTTTTATTCTTCGCGAGGTTATTATCCGTGGATTGGCAACCAACATCAAATCAGCAAA
>DATIJS010000006.1:0-15984 GCA_035478335.1 Saccharimonadales bacterium (SeqCode)
CCATATTTTAACTCAGCTGCTTTTTGAAGATCGAGTTCACGCTCGACTTGCTCGAGTTCGATTCGATAAGCATCGATTTTGGCGCGGACCTCCTGAATTTTTTGGATAATTTCTTTTTGCTCGCTCCAGCGCTTCTCAAGACTAGTGGATTCAGATTTTAATTTTTTCAATTCGTTCTCTTGCTGATTCTTTCGTCCTTTGGCAATTTCCGATTTTTCCTTTTTGAGAGCCTGAAGCTCGATCTCGATTTGGGTAATTTTCCGCTTGAGCTGGTCCAGTTCAGCCGGCATGCTTTCTGTTTCTATTTTGATAGCAGCAGCTGCCTCGTCAATCAGGTCAATTGCCTTGTCAGGCAGGAAGCGGTGGGGGATGTACTGGGCCGAAAGCTTGGCGCTGGCGATTATCGCATTATCGGTAATTTTGATTCCATGATGTACTTCATATTTCTGTTTGATCCCTCGAAGAATTGAGATAGTATCCTCAACTGTCGGTTCATCGATAAGTACCGGTTGAAATCTTCTGGCAAGCGCCGGGTCTTTTTCTATATATTTTCTATATTCGGTGACTGTTGTTGCGCCGATCAGCTTAAGCGATCCTCTTGCAAGCGAGGGTTTGAGCATATTTGCTGCATCAACCGATCCTTCTCCGGCTCCTGCTCCGACAAGCGTATGTAATTCATCAATAAAAACAATATATTTCCCTTCAGCATCCTCAATTGCCTTAATAACGCCTTTTAGCCGTTCCTCAAACTCACCTCTGAATTTTGCACCAGCCAGGAGAGATGCAAAATCCAAAACTATGACTTCTTTATCCCGGAGAGGTGTGGCAACAGATTTTTCAATAATTTTTTGGGCGAGACCTTCAACAATTGCTGTTTTTCCAACCCCCGGATCACCTATGAGAATTGGATTGTTTTTGGTGCGTCTTGAGAGAATTTCCATTACCCTGCGGATTTCAACTTCTCGTCCGATTACCGGGTCAATTTTACCTATTCTTGCCTGCGTGGTGAGATTTATGGTGTATTTTTCCAGTGCTTCTTCGGGAGAAACGGGTTTTAATAAATCCTGAATATTATCCATATACCCAGTATATAATTAGCAGAGCATCTTGTCAAGTGCTAACTAATTTAAGGGAACTGATAGAACAGCGGTAAACGATGATAAGACTTCAGAAATTCTTTTTTCTAAGTATTTTGCCAGTTCTTTAAGCATAATAAATTCACCCCCTTTATATTTGAGATAGGTTATAAAGTCATTTCCGAACGTAAACTTTAACCGTGAATTTATGTTTCGTTTCAGATTGGCTCCTATAACCTATCTCTTATTCCTGCCCCTAATTATCATTTGTGATTAAGTCCAATATAGTCTTTAATAATAAGAGAAAAAGCAAAATCAAGTAAAGAATAGGTAAGGAAAAAGGGCTTGTCAAAGTGATCACTTTATTTTATGCTTAGTGCGTTATGAATGCGCTGCTTTCACCAGGGAATATTAGAACTATTATTTATATTTTATTTGCTGTCGTGGCGATAGTGATTTTGAACTGGATTCTTCGTGCATTTGTCAGGTTACCAAAAAGGCTTGATAACAGACGGGGACGGACTTATGTTTCGGTGATTCGCAATATGATTTCTTTTGTGGTTTTCCTGATAGGGCTGCATGTAATTTTTGGGCTTCTCAACATAAATCTCGCACCGCTTCTTGCCAGTGCTGGCATAATAGGTTTGTCAATTGGTCTTGGTGCAAAGCCATTGATCGAGGATTTGATAGCGGGCTTGATGTTCTTATCTCAAGACTCGATTGCGATCGGGGATTATGTAAAGGTTGAGGAGTCAGTCGGAAGAGTTGAGAATATCGGGCTCAGAACGCTTAAAATAAGAGCGGATGATGACAGCCTGCATATGATTCCAAATGGGATGATAAAGAAAGTAATTAATTACTCAAGGAATCCAAATCTATCGAAAATAAAAAAAACTTCAGATAATAACAAAAATTAGATTATGCAATACATTGCGGATTTACATCTCCATTCAAAGTTCTCGAGGGCCGTTTCACCGAAAATGAACCTTCCGGTTATGGAAGAATTTGCGATCCAGAAAGGTTTGGATATTTTGAGCACTTCTGATTGGACGCATCCTATTTGGTTTAAAGAAATTCAGGGCCTGCTGGAAGAAGCTGGGCAAGGCGTTTACGCCTTGAAATCCGAAATCCGAAGCACTAAATCCGAAACAAATCCAAATGAAAAATATCCAAATACACAAAAGAAAATACTGTTTTTGCTCTCAACTGAGATTTCGAGTATTTATAAGCAGGGAGATAAGTTGCGCAGGATTCACAATTTAATATTCGTTCCCAACTTTGAAATTGCTGAAAAAGTGAATAAAGAGCTCTTGAAAAGAGGCTGTAATTTATCCGCAGATGGCAGGCCTATTGTCGGTTTGTCTTCGCGCAATCTTTTGGAGTTGATCTTAAATATCGACGAGAGATGCTTTATCATACCATGCCATGTCTGGACTCCGCATTTTGGGGTATACGGTTCAAAATCCGGATTTGATTCATTGGACGAGGCGTTTGGTGACTTGGCAAAATATGTCTACGGAATTGAGACCGGAATATCCAGTGATCCTGAAATGAACTGGCGGATTCCGGAACTAGCAAATCGCTCAATACTTTCTTTTTCTGATGCGCATAGTCCGGCAAATATGGCGCGTGAAGCAACTTCTTTTGAGCTTTCGGAATCAAACTACGAAAATATTAGACAGGCGATTATGAGAAAAGGAGATAATAAAAACCGTGTTGCATATACGATCGAATTTTATCCTGAGGAGGGTAAATATCATTATTCAGGGCACCGTAACTGCAAAGTTTCGCTCACTCCTGCGACACTCGCAGAAAAAGGAAACATCTGTCCTGTTTGTCATCGTGAACTGACTGAGGGAGTTGCACCGAGAATTGAGCAGTTGGCAGGAGCAGAGTTCGCAAAGGAATACAAAGAGAAAGTAAGTGAAAGCGGTATCAAGTGGTATGCCGATATAACGCATAATCACCCACCATATGTAAAGCTGGTCCGTCTTGAGCAGATAATTGCAGCAGGTTTGGGAGTCACAACCGGAAGTCAGAAAGTGCCTGAAATGTATGCCAGGATGTGTAAGGAGCTTGGTTCGGAAGTTGATATTTTATTGAAAATTAATTTATCGGAGGTAGAGAAGGTTTCAAATTCACAAATTGCAAATGCTCTGGGGAAAGTCAGAAAAGGTGAGATCACTTTAAGCCCGGGTTTTGACGGAGAGTATGGGAAAGTGAAAGTTTTTAGCGATGAGGAGAGAGAAAGTTGGAAACGTGAGATAAAAGAGGCATCGCAGTTGAGTTTGGATATTTGATTAGATTGTTGTTTTAGGCTAAATATGTTAAAATAGCCGCTATGAGCCAGAGAGAGAGTAATTGTAGGCAAGGTAGACTTTGATAAAACGGTTAGTGAACCTCGACATTCAGGTTGGCTACGGAAACTAGAGGGTAGCTGGCTTATGAAATTCCCCAATAGACCCATTGATGGAGCAGCTGAGGGATTGCAGTTGCTTAGGGATCAAGATGATGTTGCATTTGGAGGAATTGCAACAGGTAGAAGAAAAGTGTTGAGACCTTGGACTCCACGCCAGGCAAAAAAAGTCGGAGTAAAAAAGGAAGAAATTACATATACAGAAAATTCAAAAGATTTTGCACCTAAGATCATTGATGTTTTAAATGCTGCTTCAGATCAGGAACTTAGAGCTGTATCAAAAGAAGTGACCAGAGTTTTTTTCATTGACGACAATGTAAAAGGAATGAGGGAATCTGCAGAAAAACTTGCACAAGACCAGCATTACAGAGATGTTATGGATTCATTTAATTTTACATTTGTTGCATTTAATCCAAGACCTGATGATAATTTGGAAGACTTAATAGTCGATGGCAGAACGGTTATGAGAATAGTCCCAATGAAAGATTGGCAGCCTGAAACAGTTGAAAGAGTACTTCAGGAGCTTCGTCAAACCCCGGAAACTATGTCTACTTAGACCCAGAACATAAAATCTGCTAGAATACTATTATGAAATTAATAGTAGGTCTTGGGAATCCAGGAGAAAAGTATGAAAATACCCGACACAATCTCGGGTTTCAGACTATAGATCATTTCCTCAAAGAATCTCTATCCGCAAAAGATGCAGTTTGGTCTGTAAATAAGAAATTGAAGAGTGAAATTGCGGTTTTGGATATAAATCCTTCGACAAGCTTAGGTCCTGACGGAAAGGTAATTCTGGCCAAGCCTCAAACATTTATGAACAACTCAGGCATGGCTGTTTCGCTTTTATTAAATTTTTATAAAGTAAAGCCTGTTGATTTATGGCTTGTTTATGATGAGCTGGATTTGCCTGTTGGATCTATGAAAATAAGATTTGGAGGTGCAGCGGCCGGGCATCACGGTGTGGAGTCGGTGATGGAAAAGATTGGTACTGATAAATTTTGGAGGTTCAGACTTGGGATAGGAGCATCGCATGATAAGGAGCATGTTATTTCCAAACAAAAAATTAATAAAGCAAAAGAATTTGTATTGGGTGGATTTGGCAAGTCTGATAAGGGAAAGGTCCGTGAGCTTATAAAGCATGGATCAGATGCGCTCAAGACTGGAATAGAAAAAGGAATAGAAGTCGCGATGAATAGGTATAATACACGGTAGTTTTCATGTCATTCTGAGGCGAAGCCGAAGAATCTACTCTATTTTAGAGATCCTTCACATTCGTTCAGGATGACAGCATGATTTATGGATGACATAAAGAGCGTTCTTAATAAGTTCAACCCCGTAACCGACAAATATGTTTCCCGCGAATTTCAGACTTTTGCCCTCAAGCTTGCTGAAGAGCTGGATGACTATGAGCACCGCGCAATTTATATGCGTCTTGCTAAGACTGTTCACCGCTCGATACTGGAGCAGGCGCTTAGTTTTGTTGTTGACAGTAATGCCAAGAATAAAGGAGGGCTTTTTATGTGGAAATTGAAAGAGCTGAGGTCAAGTGCGAAAAAACGCGGAACCGAACACGAAACTACGCAGAAAACGAGATGACTCCGTTTAAGCAAAAAGTATTAAAAATAGTTAATTTAATTCCCTCAGGTAAAGTCGTAAGCTATGGGCAGGTCGCGCTTTATATTGGTGTGCCAAGGGCTGCAAGACAGGTGGGGTGGGTTTTACGGGGATTGGGGGATAATCAAAATATTCCATGGTGGAGAGTCGTAAATAAATCTGGTAGAATCTCAATCAATGGTAATTTCAATGCCGACCGGGATTTGCAAAAAAAACTTCTGGAAGCTGAAAAGATTGAAGTTAGAAATTATCAAATAGAAATGGAAAAGTACAGATTTAAACCAGGTAAGAAAATTCTGAAAAAGATGGAATTAGCAGATAGTTATATAAACGATATTGTTGCAAGATTTTCAATTTGAAATTTTTAATTAAACAAAATATTTAAATTTACTGTCTTTGCGAGGAGCAAAGCGACGAAGCATTCTTTAGAGATTGCCACGCTCTTTTCAGTCGCTCGCAATGACAAAATATTATGATGCAGGCACATATTTTTGTATCGGGACATGTTCAGGGAGTTTGGTATAGGCAATTTGTTAAGAAGACTTCAACAAAGTTAGGTTTAACGGGGTGGGTCCGCAATTTAGAGGATAATAGAGTTGAAGTCGTTCTTCAAGGAAAGAAAGAGACTGTTAAGCAGATGATTAAGCTTTGTCATGATGGCCCACCTCTGGCAGAAGTGAAAAGCGTGGACGTTGAATGGGAGGAGTCAGAAGAAAAATTTAAAGATTTTATTATTATATAAAAATTAAATTTAACACTTGTTTTTAATTTTTTAGCTGCTGGTCGATGAGGGTTTGGAAAGCGCTAAAAGGTTGAGCCCCGACTAGCCTTGTCCCCAAAATTACACCATTGGAGGTTGATTTACCTACAAAGAAAGTAGGTGTTCCGTTGGCTCCCACCGCAGTGGCGTCTGCGATGTCCTTATCCACCTCAGCTTTATATTTGCCTGAATCCAAACATGCTTGAAGCTTTTGACCATCCAATCCCAATTCGTTTGCTATTACAGGTAATTGGTCAAGAGCTAGGCCAGTACCATTTGAAGTGGTACGAGTAAAGACAATATCATGAAATTTGAAATAGACAGAATCGTCGCTTTGTTCGCGTACACACTCTGCTGCTTCAGCTTCTTTGTGTGCATTTTGATGGAAGCTCAGGGGTAAATCGCGATAAACTATTTTAATTTTTCCGGTATCAACATATGCTTTTTTAATCTGACTGTAAGTGTCATCAAAATACCTTTTACAGAAAGGGCATTCGTAATCAGAAAATTCAATCATAGTTATTTTTGCATCCGGTTGACCGAGAACAGGATCATTATCAACAGAGACTTTTTTGGGGCTGGTGTCTTCCGTGGGTACTGCTTGAGGAACAGCTGCTTGTGCAACGGGTTGTGAAGCTTTATCTTTCATTTCCTTCTGTAGGACTAGAACTTTATTTGTGAGCATGCCGATTAAGAATGTAAAAACAACCAATACGAAAACCAAAAATCCGTTTATTGAGGTGTTTTGAAAAGTAATCCGGGGGATTTTTACATCAATGTAATCTGATTTTTTTTCCTGCTCGATGATCATTAAATAATTTTATGTTTTCGGTTGGTGTTTGTCAACGAATGTATTAATTGATAATCAGCAGAGACTGGCATTGGACATTAAACCAATGTAGAATAATAATAATGTTTGGAGAAAATAATTTCTTGGCAATATTTACAACCGGGTTATTAACCGGCGGGATAACCTGTATAGCAGTCCAAGGGGGAATACTTACATCTTCTTTGGTGCAGGATAAATCAAAAGAAACAAGAAGATATATCGCAACTGACCAGCTTCTCCCTGTCTTGTCATTTATTTTTTCAAAACTTATCGCCTACACAATATTAGGATTTTTCTTGGGTTGGCTGGGTTCCCTGATTCAGGTTTCTCTTCAGGTAAGAATCTTGCTCCAATTTTTTGTCGTGATTTTTATGATCGGAACAGGGCTAAATCTTCTAAATATTCACCCATTCTTCAGGCATTTTATTATTTTGCCTCCAAAAAATTTTATGAATTTCGCGTATAAAAAATCAGAGAGCAAGAGATTATTTGCGCCTATCTTACTTGGTTTTTTAACTGTTTTAATTCCCTGTGGTGCAACACAGGCAATGATGGCGCTCGCTGTAACATCCGGAAGTGCTTTTTTGGGAGCTCTAATAATGTTCGTTTTTGTTCTTGGCACATCGCCAGTCTTCTTTTTACTTGGATTATTTACAGTGCAGTTGAAAAATTCTTTAAACAAAAACTTCCTGAAAATTGCCGCCTGTTTTATTATTCTTTTGGCATTATTCAATCTTGATGCAACACTTGCCCTTGCCAATAGTCCATATACCCTCAGTTCTGTGCTGCATGAGGGGTACTGCATAGTAGGCTATTGCGATCTGGTGCTTACCCCGGATCCTGTTACTGAGCAGATGATTACTTTTACTAATACCGGTTATACTCCTAATCGTTTTGCGGTCAGCAAAGGAACACAAGTTACTCTTCATCTTGTAAATAAAAATGCTACAGGTTGTATACAGGCGTTTACTATTTCAGCTTTAAATATTCAGAAAATAGTTTTACCTAATCAAACTGCCGATATCAGTTTTAAAGCTCCTGCCACATCAGGAAGAATTACCTTTACCTGCAGCGCGGGACTATATCCTGGAACGATTGAAGTTATCTAAGACTTAAGATTAATGATTTATGATCAAGACTTTTAGTTTTTCTTAAATCTTACCTCTTAAATCATAAAATCTATTTTCTCGCAAGAACCTAGAATTTGTTATATAATCACCATACGCCTAACTTATGGACAACAAAGATACTAGTGCATTGACAGAGGTTCAACCTCAAGCGGTTGAAATTATCCAACCCGCCAAGCCGCTTTCGCCATTGGCCGATATTTTGATTGAATCCCTAACAAAGAAAGAGGAAAATCATAATGATGAGCGTAAAATTTCCGTAAATCCAATTGTCACTAAATTTGCATCCTGGTATGAGAAATTGAGAAACGCGATGGAATTTAGAGAGGATGAAGTCATACTCCGTGCGACAATTGAGCGTATTCTCAAACGACGTTTGCTGCTTGGTGGAAATGGTAAGTCCACTGCCGAACCGCTTGTCAAAGAGCTTCTTTGGGCCAGATATCTGCCTGATAATGAAATTGCCGAGTCCAAAGTGCATCAAGTTGAGGAGTCAATTGACTTGCATTTAACGCTTCGTCTTTCCGTTCTGGCTGAGCATCGCATGCCGGACAGCTTAATCAATGAGTGGATTTATGATCTAATGTCTTCTGATATTCAGTATATTTTAAATTCGAAGCGTGATAAGGAGATAATTGCCAATTTCATGTTCCAGGTTCTCAAAGATGACGTTTCGATAACTGATGATAGTGAGGAGACAAAAGACGCACAGGTTTTTATCGCAGTCAGAAAAGCCTTTGCTAGGGATGATATTGCTTTTTTGCGCTTTCATCTGTTTACCCAATATTTTGGTAAATTGACAGAAAAATCACTGGATTCGACAGTCAGGAAATTTGCCGAGGGGTTTGAAGAAATTATCAAGCAGTTGAATTACCCTGGAAAAGAAAGAATTTATAGCTATGTCAAGAGAAGAACTGCAGCATTTTTTATTTTTGAAGATGTAATAATTGCAAATAAAATAAATCTTACCGAACTAATCGAAAAACCTGAAGAATTGGAAAAAATAGTAATAGAAGCGTGTGAAACGCGTTATAAAGGAATTTCCAAAAGGGTCAGAACAGCAATTATCCGTTCGGTCATATTTATTCTTCTGACCAAGCTCGCTTTTGCATTCGTAGTTGAGGGTACATACGAGCGGGTTTTTCTTGGTGGTATCAAATGGAGATCAATTATTATTAATACTACCGTACCACCTCTTTTGATGGTGATTGTCGGACTTCTTATCAGAACACCCGGTGTTGACAACTCAAAGCTTATTTATAAATACATAAATCAATTGCTGCATCAGGACAATCCGCAATTGGGAGATAGACTTACTATGGCAATAGAGCAGGAAAAAAATAGCTTATCTCATGTCATATTCAACATTCTCTGGCTTATTTCTTTTGTTTTGTCGTTTGGAGGAATGATTTTTGTTCTATCCAAGCTTAATTTCAATATAATAAGTCAGTTTATTTTCGTATTCTTCCTGACGATCGTTTCTTTTCTGGCGTACAGAATCAGTCTTCTTGCCAATGTTTATCGGGTCGGGGAGAGACAGGGCCTGACTACATTTGTTGTAGACTTCTTCTTCATGCCGGTCATAAGAGTCGGGCGCAAGCTCACACAAAGTATCTCGCAAGTTAACATCTTTCTTTACTTTTTTGATTTCTTCATCGAAGCTCCTTTTAAACTATTATTCGCCTTCTTCGATCAATGGTTCTACTTCCTCCACCGAAAGACAGAAGAGATGGAGTAGAAACCTATAGTTGCTATTTTTAGCTACAAATAATATAATACCTCACATGGGAAATCCAAGAGAAAAGTTACACGCCTTTATTCAAATTTTAGAAGATGTACCACAAAAGGGCGTAGAAAGAACGACAAGACCATATGATTACAAAACTTCGATCCAAACAAATAGATTTGATCCAAGCGTAGGAAATGTAGAGGTAATGGGTGGTTCGCCTTATGCCAGGGTGAATCGGGCTGGAGCTGCTTATTCTGTCCCAATGCTTGGTCTACAGGTTGTAACAGAAGGTGTAGGTCGTACTGATAGATTATTGCATGATGCGCTTACCCCATTTGTTACGGAGTTGCAAGGTAGTGAAGTAGAGGTTGATACTTCTAGGTTTGATTCAGGATCAATTTTAGATGATTACTTTTGGGGTAATTGGAAAGGAGGAGAGACAGGAGAGCTATACAGGAAATCTATCTACCCAGCTGTAATAAGTGCAATTAATGCAAATATTGTTTTACCCAGAGAAAGAAAGCTTATTGCTGTGGATATCTTTGGTGGCGATGGTGAATTTGCCGAATTACTAGTTGATAATCTTACTTCAGAAGGTAGGTTAGCTGAGGTTCACGTTGTGGATGCAAGCGAGATAGCGTTGGTAAAGGCAAGTAAACTTTCTACGACTGCATCAGGTTTAGTTGTTGTTCAAAAGCCAACGAATTTAGCAACAGTAAATGACATTTTTCCAGATATCGACACTCAACCCAATCTTGTGACGGCAATTGGAGGAATGTGTCATAAAGTAATTAATCGTAATGAAGCATTGAGGGTCGCTGGAAAAGTGTTTGAACACTTAGCAGAAGGGGGCGTATTTATTGTTAGTGGGAAAACCCCAGTGCATTTAAATGCAGACGATTTTAGAGAAGTAGGTTTTTCTGTCAAACAAATGTCAATTCCTGAGAATGCACTTTCCCAAAGATCTCCATACCAGATGTATGTATTAAAAAAATAAATTTGGTTCAGTACGTAAGTACATGTCAGCACATATTATAATGCATTATAATATTCGAAATTAGAACCTCTTACATTTATAATTGACCCATCTTTGCCTTTTCTGCATCGGGATCAGTAGCGCAGGCTGCTTAATTTTCCTTGACAGGAAATCTCCCTACTGATATGATGAGTTAGATATGGCAGAACTTACTTTTACAGATGCAAAATTCAAAGAAGACGTTTTGGAAAATAAAATGCCTGTTGTTGTCGACTTCTGGGCACCATGGTGTGGGCCCTGCAAAATCGTTTCCCCAACAATCGAAGAACTTGCTAAAGATTACGAAGGAAAAGTAACAGTTGGCAAGATGAATGTGGACGAGAATCAAATTCCGGCTGAGCAATTTGGAGTAATGAGCATACCGACCATTATGATTTTTAAAGACGGCAAACCTGTCAAATCAATGGTCGGTGCACAGGGTAAAGAAGCTTATCAGCGAGCAATTGATGAAGTCCTTGCCTCTTAATTTTTTGATTAATTTTGTTCCCCATAACTAAGTAATTTTTGATAGAATATCCTGAAGATGCTTTTTTATAGCACAAAAAAGATTTCTCCTGAAGTTGATTTTAAAACAGCGCTTTTCAATGGACTTGCCCCTGATGGCGGACTTTATATGCCTGTTGCGATCCAGCAGATTACTATTGATGAGCTGAATTCGATTAAAACATTACGCGATGCAGGATTTGTAGTTCTAAGAAAATGGATTGATAAAAAGGAGATTTCGGATGATGTATTAAAACAGATTGTCAAAAAGGCACTAAATTTTCCAACACCCACTGTTAAGGTCGGTGAACAAACAGTGCTTGAGCTTTTTCACGGACCAACATTGGCTTTTAAAGATTTTGGAGCAGGAGTGTTGGCTCAATTATTTGAATATTTTCTGGAAAAGGAAAATAAAAATATTATCATACTAGTTGCCACCTCAGGAGATACGGGTGGTGCGATGGCACAGGCATTTTCAGGATTGACTCGAGTCAAGCTGGTTATTTTATATCCCAAGGGTAAAATAAGCGAGCTTCAGGAAGAGCAATTGACCAGAGTTGGCAAAAACGTACTGACGCTATCTATTGATGGAGTTTTTGATGATTGTCAAAAATATACAAAGATAGCATTTCAGGATCCGGATCTGACGAATCTAAATCTTTCATCCGCAAATTCGATAAATATTGGAAGATTGATTCCTCAAATAATATATTATGTGTGGACTTATGCCCGCATCAAAGAGAGTCTGCGGTTTGTTATCCCCTCAGGCAATATGGGGAATGCAACAGCATGTTTGTTTGCTCAGAAAATGGGAGTACCGATTTCAAAAATTATTGTCGCAAATAATCAGAATGATGCAGCTGTCAGATATTACAAAACAGGAAAATATGAAGAGCAAAAGACTATAGAGACTTTATCAAATGCAATGGATATTGGTAATCCAAATAATCTTGAGCGTGTTTTGGATCTTTATAATTATGATCATAAAGAATTTTGCAAACATATCAATGCAGTTAAGGTAACAGACAAAAAAACAATAGAAACAATCAAAAAAGTTTATTCAGAGCACAATTACTTATTGGACTTTCATTCGGCCGTTGCATATAGTGCTGCAGAGAAGATTGGTAGTAAGTCAATTGTTGTATCTACTGCATCTCCTCTGAAATTTGCTAAAGAGATCTCGAAAGAGACAGGGATAAAAGTTGATAATTCCGGTTTGATTAAAGAGTTGAGAAAGAAAGAGAAGAGAGTTGTAAATTGTGATAACGACTACGAATCAGTCAAGAGATTGCTGAAAATTGATAATTAAAAAGTTTTTGTCTTTCGAATTTTTACCTCTTTATACTTTCTAGAAAATAATTTATACTAAATACCTTATGTACGACGTTATTATTGTTGGATCTGGACCTGCTGGTTTGACTGCTGCGATTTACACAACGCGGGCAAGTTTGAAAACATTAGTTCTTGCCGGTGTAAAATGGGGCGGGCAATTGCAATTGACATCACTTGTCGAAAATTTTCCCGGATTTCCTGAGGGGATTCAAGGGCCGGATCTGATGAGTAATATGCGCAAACAAGCCGAGCATCATGGTGCAGAGATTGTTGAGAAGGAATTTACTCATGGGGACTTTTCAAAGTCGCCATTTAAAATTAACTCAGAAGATGGAACAGTATATGAAAGTAAAGCTGTAATTCTTGCATCCGGCGCAGACGCACGTTGGCTAGGTGTTCCGGGTGAGGAGGAAAAAATTGGACGAGGTGTCTCATCATGTGCTACATGTGACGCAGCATTTTTTAAGGAAAAGAATGTGATAGTTGTAGGCGGTGGAGATAGCGCAATGGAGGAAGCATTGGTTCTATCCAAGTCTTCAAAGAATGTTTTTCTTGTTCACAGAAAAGACGAGTTCCGGGCTAGCCAAATCATGCAGGATCGCGTAAAAGAAACAAAAAATATTCACATAGTTTTTAATTCGCAAATTACAGAAGTTGGCGGAGAATTCAAGGTGCAAAGTGTCAAAATAAAAACTTTCCCATCTGACAAAAGTTTACTTTCTATATCGCTTGAGGAACTGGATAAAATTGCGCTGGGAGGAGTTTTTTCGGCAAAAAATCTTTCAAAAGACGAAACAAGTATACTTTGGGAATTGCCGATTGATGGAGTTTTTGTCGCAATTGGTCATATTCCCAACACCAAAGCTTTTGCCGGAATCGAACTAGACGCGCAGGGATTTATAAAGGTTCAGAATCATTTTCACACCAATGTCCCGGGAGTTTTCGTCGCAGGAGATGTGCATGATAGACAATACAAGCAGGCAATCACAGCTGCCGGTTTTGGATCAGCCGCTGCATTGGAAGTTGAAAAATGGTTAGGGATGCAGAAAGCTTCTTAATCACCTCGTTTGGACTGCAGGCTTTTTACCAATTTTGTAACAAAACTTCTCGGTGCAAACCTCAAGCCCTGAACCATCAATTTATTCTGCAATCCCGGAATTACAATTGTCTTATTTTTCATAAGCCCATCGTATCCTTTTTGTGCAACAAAAGTGGCATTCATGTGTTTCCCCTGAAAAAGTTTTGAGTTTTGTAAATTTCCCCTAGCAACAAACCCAGTATCTGTCGGACCCGGACAAAGCGCCGTGACACTTACTCCGGAATTTGCCAATTCTTCATTTAGCGCCTCAGAAAATGAGAGAACATAGGCTTTGCTCGCATAATATACTGCCATTAAAGGACCAGGAGTAAATGCAGCTGTTGAGGCGACATTTAAAATTTTTCCATTTCCCCGCTTTATCATGTCACGCACGAATAGTTTGGTTAGATGTGTAAGCGATACAATATTTACCTGAAGTTCTATTAGTTCTTTTTCAAGATTTGTCTCTACAAAAGGTCCGTATGTTGCAAATCCTGCATTATTTACCAGAATATCAACTTGTATACTTTCTTTTTGAAGCAATTCATAAATTTGGGTAGGGGAGGCAGGATCAGATAAATCTTTGGCAATAGTTTTGACATTAATATTTTTATTCTTTAATTCCTCAGCGGATTTTTTTAATTTTTCCGCGTTTTGTGCAACCAAAACCAAGTCATAGTTATTTGCGCCAAAAATTTTGGACAGTTCAAATCCAATGCCGGAGGAACCGCCTGTGATGAGAACTGTTTTGATCATTAATCAAGTATATGTATAATTAGACTGCTTGACAAATTTAATTGAAAGTATATAATGTTAACTGAGTTAATTAAATTAGTTGATTAAATATTTATGAATACTAAATCAGACCTTACAGCTCACAGCACAGGCCTTTTGCAAGGAACTGCATACAGCAGGCTTCATGCCAATTTGACAGAAATACTTGTTCCTTTTAATCTTTCAATTCCAGAGTGGAAACTTCTGGGGCAACTGTATGATAATGGCAATATCCGGCTAAATGTACTTTCAGAACTGCTCAGTTATGATCCGCCTATGGTAACCAAACTCGCCAAACAACTTGAAAAAAAGCAATTATTAAGGCGAGAAATTGATCCAACTGACGAGAGGGCGAAAATAATTGCATTAACTCCAAGTGCAAGTAAGCTCCTCAAGCAAATAGATCCGATTGTTAAAAAAAGATTGGGAAATATGCTTAAAGGAATTACTCAGGAGGAATTGAAAATATATATTAAAGTTCTAAATGTGATTGTAAATAACACCGGTTAAAACTAAATCCAAATTAATACTTGACAAATAATATAATTGTAATATATAGTTAACTAAGTTAATAATTAAATAAGATAATAAAATATGAAAGGAGGTGAATAAAATATGAACAAAGGAATAATAATAGCAATCGTTGTAATACTCGCAATAGTGGGTGTTGTAATGATTTCAAAAACAAAGTCTCACTCGCCTGCAAACCAAACACAGCAATCCCAGACTGACGACTCTATGAAAAAAGATGATTCAGCCAAAAAACAGGATGGTGTTATGGTGGGAGGTGCTCTTATGACTGCAGACCGCGACATTGTTGACAATGCTGTCTTGTCCAACGATCACACGACACTCGTTGCAGCTGTGAAAGCAGCAGGACTTGTTGAAACATTAAAGGGCAAAGGTCCTTTCACTGTTTTTGCGCCAACTAACGAAGCTTTCGCTAAGTTACCGGCAGGAACTGTTGAAACACTTGTTAAGCCTGAGAACAAAGAAAAACTGACAAGTATTCTTACTTATCACGTTGTTCCCGGTGCAATAAGATCAACGGATCTTAAAGATGGGATGACTCTTACAACCGTTCAAGGACAAACACTTAAAGTTTCTGAAAAAGACGGAAAGTGGTATGTCAACGATTCTCTTATCGAGATCGCAGATGTCATATCAAGCAATGGGGTAACCCATGTTATTGATACAGTAATGCTGCCTAAATAGTTTAGGTAGAATCATTTCCGCCTCTCTTTTTATGAGAGGCGGAAAAGTGATAGAATATATTTAGAAATTATGATAGTTTTACTCGCATTCGCATTTTTAGCAGGAATAGTTACAATTCTTTCCCCTTGTATCCTTCCAATTCTTCCAATTGTTTTATCAGGATCAGTTGGTGGAAGTAAGAAAAGACCTCTTGGAATTATTTTTGGTTTTATTCTGAGTTTCACTTTCTTTACATTATTTTTAACAACACTTGTAAAACTAACCGGTATCTCTCCTGACGTACTCCGAATTGCTGCTGCTGTAGTGCTTTTATTATTTGGATTTAGTTTACTTATCCCAAAATTTCAAGTACTTACAGAAAAGTTATTTACTCGCCTTTCTCAGTTTGGTCCGAAAGCAAATCCAAATGCAGGATTTTTGGGAGGATTTGTAATAGGTCTCTCAATTGGACTGATCTGGGTCCCGTGCGTTGGGCCGATTATGGCATCGGTCATTGCTCTTGCCGCAACCAG
>DATIJS010000007.1:0-4481 GCA_035478335.1 Saccharimonadales bacterium (SeqCode)
GGCAATCTTGGAAAAATACTCGAAAGGAAAAGGATATTTGGCGAAAATTTGATTTCTGATCCTGCAACTTGCGGTAGGGTATTTAATATTTCTTTTGCCTCTTTAGATGATTTATTTTTTAGTTTATTTACAACTTCATTATTATCTATCTTTGGCAATAATCCTGCTGTGATTTTTAGAGTTGCTTTTTCCTCATTGTTATCCCCCGCCTTAACATCTGTAACCTCATTTTTTAGACTATTATCAGCAAAGCTTATGTCCTGCGTGAAATGATCTTTCAAAATAGATTTATCAAAATTTTCCAAATCTGAATTTTGGTAACTTATCGCATTAAAATTGACAGTCGCATTTAGCTTTACCTGTTTTGCTTCGTCATCAACACCTTTATCGAATTTTGTCTTACTGAGTGTTGTATCTGAGAAGCCCGGAAGAAGTTTTTCTTCGCTCCCTATCTTTTTGGAAAGTTCATCTGTAGCATTTTTCTCAAGACTTTTTGATAAATCTGTTTTTAATTTTGCAAGATCGCTGCTGCTTACAACCGTAATAGCTTTTTTATTTCCCCCTGAGAATGCGCTGTCATTTTTTGCCGCAAGATTCGTATTGCTGCCAACTGTAAATTTGCTCCCCGATGGAAGATTGGATTCTGTACCAATATCTTTTGCTGTAACACTGACATCAACTGTTCCCGGTTTTGTGCCTGAGAAAATATCTCCGCTTGCTGAGGCGATATTGATATCCTTATCTGTTGTAAATGTTAAATTATTACTGGATTTGAGGCTTGTTCCACTACTTAGGGATACACTGCTATCAGAATTATTGTATATGGTAACACTACCTTTTGCTTTATTGCCGGTATCTTTTTTGCCGGTTGCATCAGTTGAGACCTCTCCATCAATGCTGGTAGAGACGCTTTTTGCAGCAATGATATTTTTGGAAAAGTCATTCCCGGCATTTGATGAAAATGTAACGTTTGCATTTTGGGTAACAACATTTGGCTTAACTGATAAAACAATTGTTGCTTTTACTTTATAAAAATAAAACAACGAGATGATTGCTACAAGAATCAAAAAAGCACCAATAATTATAACCGGAAGTTTTAGGCCTTTATTTTTTGAAAATATTCCAAGAGATTTAGTTATCTTGGGAAAGGAGATGTTCTGTAAAATACCGATTATTCCGGAATATGTAGTCATAATTTTTTGCTGGATTTTTGAGTCTTTTTTTTCTTCGGTATAATCCTCTGCATCTAAATCTTTTTTTAAGCTTTCATCTTCTAAATTTTCATGCTCAACACTTTTATCAAATGTTTCGACCGCATCAGCTTTTTTTAATTCAGTTTTCGGGAGAATCTCTGGAAGTACCTCAGGTCTGGTTTGTTTCGAAACATCCTGATCAAGCATGAAGCCGAAGCCAGCTTCATCAGTTTTGTTGTGAATTGGCGGTTGTTCTTCATTTTCTTTTTCTTCTGTGTCTTTTTCGTCTTGAGAACTATCTTCAATGTCGTGAATTTTTTCAGACACATCTATCACTTCGAATCCCATTTGCTGACTTGCTCCGTAAGTTATAGCCCTTGCTTCGTAATCAATGGGTAAAACGCTAATTTGGGGTACGTGCAGAAATGGCAGACTTTTACTCCATTCATGATTAATGAAATGCTGAGATAGCGCTTTCGCTTCCAGTGTATGCAGGAGAATAATTTTGGTAGGAAGGACGGGAGCTGTAAATCTTTTGAGTAAATTATCAACTGTTGCGGGTATGGAGTGTTCAATTGCTCCTGATGCAGATTCACTTATCTGTCCGCCTCGGAAAAGAGTTATGTAGGCATTATTTTTACTTACATCAACCAGGATAGCCGAGAGAGGCGAGCCTTCATCGTGCTGCATCATGTTGGCAATTGCTTCACCTATTACCATAAAACCGATAGGCGATAAATCCAGTGCATCACAAACTTTTTTAAGTTTTGCAAGATAATCTTTTTTAATTTTTTTTGATTCCTGCTCAACCCAGTTTTCTTTAACACCAAAAATCGTTTTGTGTGTTTCAATATTTGGGGGTAATACTTCTTCAGCTTTTGAGATGGTTCGATCGACTATTTTTATTAAATCGTCTTCTGGAATTACCTCCAGCATGGATGGAAGATGTTCTGAGTGCCTGCTGATGTTTTTTATTTTTCCGAGTGCCTCTTCAATGATGACTGCGGTTGCTTTTTCATCATCCAGAATGAGCCCAAGATAATACTCTTTGTCTGTTTTTTTATTGTTTAGAAATGGCAGCTTCATAGTAATTATAGGGCGAAGGGTAAAGCGGGAAGGGTGAACCTGTCTGCCGGCAGGCAGGGTTTTTTGGTCTTTCCCCTTGACGCTTAACGCTTTCCCCTTTTACCCAACACTTGCGTAAATTCGTCTTTGCTTATTACCTATATTCTCCTGCTTAATTATCTTAAATGATTTTAGCTTTGATGTAAACTCAACATGAGGTCCGCCGCAGAATTCAATTGAATACGATTTTTCGGGATTTTTGGAATCGCCGCCGATAAAGTAGATCTTTGATGTATCCTGGTAGGTTTCCGTAAAAAGACCAATTGCGCCCATTTTTTTGGCAGTTTCAGTTGGTATCATTTCAAAATGCACAGGTAGATCATCTTTTATTTTTTTATTGACAGTGTTTTCAAGTTCAGCAATTTCATCCTCATTCAGTTTTCTGTCAAAATTGAAATCAAATCTTACGCGCTCTGTCGTTATATTTGATCCTGTTTGGTGAAGTTCTTTGCCAAACATATCCCGAAGAGCCTGATGCATGAGGTGAGTTGCGGTGTGTCCCATGATTGTTCTTTCCTGATGATCTGCAAGTCCTCCTTTGAATTTTTGTCCGGCGCCCGATTTGGATAAATCTTTATGTCCTTTCATCTTTTCAGCAAAAGCCTGCTGGTCAAAAGTGTAACCGAGACTTTTGATTTGAGTTGGGGAAAGACCATGAGTTGTATAGATAATAAATGCATCATCTGGCGATATCTCTGTAGTGCCCATCAGCTCATCCCCGGTTTGTTTAGTTGCAGAGGGATATTTTTTAATTAAGAAAGACTTCGCATTATTCATACTCGATTGATATTTGTTGGCCTCCTCAAGCAGAGTATTTTTTATGTTTTCAAAATTATCAACTAGGTCGGGGTCTGTTGATTTATACTGATCAACAATTGATTCGATTATAGGTTCTAAATTTTTTCCTTTTAATTTAGTAAAACTGTCAATTGACCTTCTAATTAATCTTCTTAGTATATATCCCTGCTCAGTATTGGATGGGTTAATACCTGCGTTAATGATAAAGCATGATGAAGAGAGGTGTGCTGTGATCATGCGCATTTCCCTCGTTTGATTTTTATAGATCAGGCCAGTTTGCTTCTCCAGCGATTTAATTACGGGTGCGAAAAGTGAAGTTAAGAAGACATCAGGTTGATTTTCAGCTGCCATGAGTAGTCTTTCTACTCCTGCGCCATGATCTACGTTCTGTTGTGGAAGTTTTATGAAATTGCCCTCTTCTTTTTTAAATTGCATAAATACATTGTTGCTAATTTCCAAATAACGTCCGCAATCGCAATTGATGTGACAAGCAATGTTTTTGAATTGAGAATTTTCGTGAAGTTTTAATTCTACCCCAAAGTCATAAAATATTTCACTATCTGGTCCACCCAATTCGCCATCAGGCATGTTTTCCGGTACACCTGCTCTTGACCACCAGTTCTTCGTTGCATCATATGGATAAATTTTGTTTTTGGGATCAATTCCGGCTTTTTTAAATATTTCCGTCCAAATCGATATTGCTTCTTCATCTTTGGGAAAACTTTTATGTCCTCCAAAAACACTTACATATAGTTTTTCAGGATCAATTCCCAGCTCAGTTATAATATACTCAAAAATCCAATTCAATTGTTCTTTTTTAAAATAATCCCCAAGTGACCAATTGCCGATCATGCGGAAAAATGTCAGGTGCCTGTTGTCGCCGACTTCATCAATATCATCAAGTGCTCCTTGGCCTCTAAAGACATTTTGAACATTAACAAATCGCTTGCCTTCAGGATGTGGCTCTCCGGCAAGATAAGGAATCAAAGGTTGCATGCCTGAGTTGGTAAAAAGCGTTGTCGGATCATTGAGTGGAACAAGCGGGGAATTGGGGATTCTTTTGTGTCCGCGTTTTTCAAAAAATGAGATGTATTTATCGATTATTTCCTTAGCTGTCATGCTGTTTAATTATAGCACGAATCAAGCAGGTAATTAAGTTTTAATTGTTGCGATATTTGAAATAAGTTGATTTGGCATATAGACGTTGAAAACTTTTTGATTTTTGCCAGCTTTTATATTGTTCACAAGTATTTTAAGAGCAAGAAATTCAGGAATTTTCATTTTATTTGCTTTGACAGCCAGCTTCTTGGCAAGTGCTATTACTTTTGCATCACTTGTGCCTTCGAGATACTCCCCGCGATCAAT
>DATIJS010000008.1:0-9081 GCA_035478335.1 Saccharimonadales bacterium (SeqCode)
GCGAAATTGAATTCAATTCCAGCTTTTTCCATTCGATCAAATGGCGACAGGCCTTCAGGCGTATAATGACTGAAGTAACCTCTTTCAAACATATCCTGGGAATGTGCTCTGGCAACATCACGTAAATTATAATCAAATGCAAGCAGGGCAACTCCGGCTTTTGCACGCTCAGTATTAACTGCTTTGAACATATCCTGCTCCGCTTTCGAGTCAGTAGTTCCATTTTGAATTTTAAAATGTAGCTCTACAAGCTCATTGCTTTGAGGCTCAACAGTCATGAAGTTAAGAGTCTCATTGAGCGCTCCGCCAAAAACATCATTTAGCTTTTTTTCCAGAAAAGATGTATTGGAAATAAGACGGGATCCTATTTTTGAATCTGTTACCAGACCTTTAACCAAAGGTGAAGATGGTAATGACACGATCACTGAAAGGATAAAAGAAACAACAATAAAAGCTGAGATTGCACCGGGAATAAGACCCAGCCAATTATCAATTTGTTTAAATACTTTATAAATAGCTTGTTCATGAGATACTGCAGGAATCCTATTAAGAAGTTTTCTTAGAAGTATGCTTAGCGCAATTTCTGAAACAAAGGCAACAAGTAAAAATCCTGCAGCATTTGCAAAACCCAGAGGCATCGAAAATAAATTTATAAGTATCTTTGCAACAAAACTATAAGATTTTAGTGCAATTATAAATGCGAGGACAAAGCTTGCTAAATCAACAACAGCCAGAGTAAATCCCAAAGTGTATCCTTCATGGGCATAAAACAAAATAATTATAACAATAATAACATCCAGTAAATTTATCCCAAGAGAATTCAACAAATTAAACACAATATATATTATAATGCAAATTGATCTATGCTAAAATAGATAAACATATTCCATGATCAAACGCTACGCCAAAATAGTCAAAAAAGCTAAGAAATTTTCAAAAGCCCGCCGTGTTATATTGATTACAATATTTATTGTTTTTGTGTTAATTATAATGTTTGGGGCACTTTACTTTTTTCTAATTAAAGACCTCCCCTCGCCGGCCGGCCTTAAAAATTCTACAGGATCACTATCAACCAGGATTTATGATCGGCATGGCGTGCTACTTTATACTATTTATGCCGACAGGAATCAAACTTTCCAACCGCTCTCTAAAATTCCCAAAAACATTCAGCTTGCAACAATTGCTATTGAAGATAAAGATTTCTACCACCATGGAGCCGTTGACTTAAGAGGAATAGTAAGAGCTGCTTATTCAATAATTTTTCACAAGCAACTCCAAGGAGGATCAACTTTGACTCAACAATTAGTCAAAACAAGTCTTCTTACGCCTGAAAGAACAGTCATCAGAAAAATAAAAGAAGTGATTCTCGCATTTGCAACTGAAGCACTCTATCCAAAAGACAAAATTCTTGAAATGTATCTCAATCAAGTTCCATATGGCGGCACATCTTACGGTATTGAAGCTGCTTCTCTGGGTTATTTTGGCAAACAAGTAAAAGATTTGTCGCTTGCCGAAGATGCATTTCTCGCAGGACTACCTGAAGCCCCAAGCACATTCTCACCGCTTGGTTCTCATCCCGAGTTAGGCAAAAAAAGGCAAGAAGAGATTTTACAAAAAATGTATGAGCAAAACTATATTTCAAGAGATGAAAGAGATAAGGCATTAGCCCAAACGCTCCATTTTCAAAAAATTTCAAATCCGATAAAAGCACCGCATTTTGTATTTTACGTAAAAGATATACTTAGCAAAAAATATGGACAGCAGGCTGTCGAGCAAGGCGGCCTCAAAGTTACAACCAGTCTTGATCTCAAAACTCAAGAATTTACTCAGGCTACAGTTGCCTCACAAGTTGCTCAGCTTTCAGATACTCATGTCGGTAATGGAGCTGCATTGGTCACTGTACCGGCAACAGGTGAGATACTGGCAATGGCCGGAGGCAAAGATTATTTTGGAAATCCCGAACCTACAGGCTGTAATCCCGGTTCAAATTGCATATTTGAACCAAATGTTAATGTAACCATAGCCCATCGCCAACCGGGTTCATCTATAAAACCGATCAATTACGCTGTCGGACTCACAAAGGGCTATTCGGCAGCAACTCCATTTATTGATTCAGCAATTTGTTTCCCAAATCCCCCACAGGCACCTTATTGTCCGCGCAATTATGATGGCCGTTTTCATGGAGTTGTTTCTATGCGCCAGGCACTTGGAAATTCATTTAACATCCCGGCAGTTGAAATGCTCAAGCTGAATGGTCTTGAGAGTGTTATTGATAAGGCAAAAGAAATGGGACTGACAACTCTTGAAGATCCAAGTCAATATGGTCTTTCATTCACGCTCGGAGGCCCTGTTGTTACTATGGTTGATATGTCGACAGCATTTGGAGTTTTTGCAAATCAGGGATACAGGGTTGATTCTCACCCTATTCTAAAAGTAGTAGACCGCGATGGAAAAGTACTTGAGGAGTATAAGCCTCCGGCAAGTCCTATTTTTGGAAGAAAAGTTTTATCTTCTGATGTAACTTTTATAATCTCTGATATTTTGGCCGACAACAATGCAAGGCTTCAGGAATTTGGTGCCAACTCATCACTGAAAGTTGAAGGAAAACACGTCTCAGTCAAAACAGGAACTACCAATGACTTTCACGATAACTGGACAATCGGGTACACTCCGTCAATTTTAGTTACTACATGGGTTGGCAATAATGACAATAGCCCGATGTCAGGAATAGTCTCCGGTATTACAGGCGCTGCCCCTATCTGGAATATTTTAATGACACATATGCTTGAGGGCAAAAAATCAGAAATCCCCCAGAAACCACCAAATGTCTATGCAAAGTATCCATGCAATTCAACCGGAACTGTGTCATCAAACAATCTCCCGTGTTCATCTCATTTTGAATACTTCATAAGAGGAACGGAGAATAAGAATCCTATGACCACAAGACGTGAAAAAGTTTTTGTTGATAAAACAACAGGTGAGCAGGCTCCTCCCGGCAAAACAGATAATGTAGAAGAGAGAGATGAAGATGTAATGGTTGATGTTGTAGGAAACAAATATTGCATAAGCTGTACACATCCTGCTCCAACTTTGGTTCCTGCACATTAAAATTGAATTATGGGAAATGAAAGTTACAACAAAGTATCCAGTAAAAAAACCCTTATTCTGATAATTACACTTATTGCTGTAATCATAATCCTCTCGATCTACTCAGTTATACTTGTAATCAGAAAATCTGCAGTACTTACAACTTCAAGCTCTTTTGAGAAACCTGTGCCAACTGCTACTCCAACACCGGTGCCGCTGACAATTCCAACCTCTATCCAAAAATCCGGGGACTAATAAGCAGACTTTGATATACTATTAGAAATGGAACAGATTACGCAAGCCCTCTCGCAAACATTAAGCATTGTAGGAATTTTATTTCTATCATTTTTTGCTCTAATAGTTTTTGTTATTTTTTTAAGATTGCTCATTTTAAAACTTCTGTTTAAAAAACAACTTGCAAAAAACTTAACGCGAAAAGAAAATACATATCTTACTATCAAGATTCCACCCAGTAATGCACAGAAAGAGGAAGCAATGGAATCATTTCTACGCTCTTTGCACCGCGTTATGCCTACAGGGGTATACATAAGCCTTGAGATGGTCTCAAGCGACCAGTTTCTAAAATTTTATATAGTTGTCTCAAAAATATATAGAGCTGCGCTTGAATCTCAATTGTATGCACAATATCCTGATGCTGAGCTTGAAGAAACAGAAGATTATTTATCTAATTGGAATGAGCATACTGCAAGTGTTTCCTTAAAATTCAAGCATTCAAGTATAAATCCTATTAAAAATTACAAGGATCTTGATGAAGATTTACTAAAAAATATCTCTGCCGTTTTATCTAAAACAGAAAAAAACGAAAAAGCTGCAATTCAATTAATACTCAAAAGAGTTGGCTCAAAATCATGGGAGAAAGGTCCTCGTCCGCTTTGGGCTCAATACATTAATCGTGGCCCTGCTGACAGCCCGTCTCAACAAAAACTACAACAAGACTTATATCTGGGTAAATTACGAATTGCATATAACGCAGAAAATGCGTCAATTGCCAAAGCAAAATTACAGACCCTTACAAATCTTTTCAAAAGCGTTAAGGGAAATAACGAACTTAAAAAGCCAAGGTTTTTCCCTCCAAAAAATTTGATTAGGTCGTTTAATGCCCGTGTATTTGAAAGAGGAGACTTGTGGTCAGTTCCTGAAATTGTTACTCTTTATCATTTCCCATATAAAGGAAATATTGTTTCAAATGTCGTTGAAACTAACTCCAAAAGAGCACCGGCCCCGGACATGCTGCCATACGAGGGAAGCGTTGACCCATCAGAAGTATCATTCATCGGAGAAACAAACTACAGAAATGACGGTAAAGTATTTGGACTCAAAAGATTTGATCGTAGACGGCACTTATATATAGTTGGTAAAACAGGGAGTGGAAAAAGTAGAATGCTTGAATTGTTGCTAATTTCTGATATACAAAGCGGAAAGGGCTGCTGCCTGCTTGATCCGCACGGAGATTTGGCATCGGAACTTTTGATGTTTGTTCCCAAGAGTAGAGTGAAAGACGTTGTATATGTTAATCCAACTGATCGTGATTTTCCAATAGGATTTAACCCTCTTGAACCTGTTGAGGATTATGAAGCCAGACAACATCTCTCTGTGTTTTTCATCGCTATCTTCAAAAAACTTTTTGCGGCCACATGGAATCCACGAATGGAACACATGATAAGGTATATTACCCTGGCACTTCTTGAAACACCTGATTCCAATATTTTGGGCATCCCAAGAATTCTTTCAGATACAAGTTACAGACAACGCGTAGTAAAGCAAATTAAAGATCCTGTTGTGAAAGGTTTCTGGACAAATGAATTTGCAAGCTATAATGAACGGTTTTCGAATGAAGCCATAACACCAATATTGAATAAGGTTGGACAATTCATTTCAAACCCTATTATAAGAAATATGATCGGCCAGCAAAAAAATTCACTTGATTTTGAAAAATTTATGAATGAGGGAAAAATCGTAATCATAAATATCTCAAAAGGAAAATTAGGAGCTGAGAACGCTGCTCTTTTGGGGTCTATGTTTATTACCAAGATTCAACAAGCAGCACTAGCCAGAGCAAGAATACAAGAAGACGAGAGACGTGACTTTTACTTTTATGTAGATGAATTCCAAAATTTCGCAACCGATGCATTTTCAAGCATTCTTTCTGAGGCCAGAAAATATCATCTTGATCTTACAATTGCCCATCAATATATTGCACAGCTACCAGAGGAAGTAAAAGCAACTGCCTTTGGAAATGTCGGATCAATGATTACTTTCGCGATAGGCGGAGATGATGCAGCTTATCTTGCAAAAGAATTTTCACCAACATTCACGCCTGATGACATGATCAATCTGAATACAAGAGAGATGTATGTCAAAATGTCTGTTGATGGAAAAATCACCAGACCTTTCTCTGCAAAAACTCTCGACGTTCCCAAGCCAACATTTGACTATTCTATGGAGATTGTTGAAAACTCACGCGTAACTTATGGAAAAGACAGGATACAAGTTGAAAGCGAAATTAATAGATGGACAACCGGTGAACAACTGGAGGAGCATGGATCTAAAAATGAAAGTTTTCCGGAACCGATTCTTTAAAACACCAAATTTCCCCAGCCGGGATTTTTACTTTTTAAATCCGCAAGCAAAACTGAGCTTATTCTTTCATATTCTTCTTTTGTAAATTGCCTGTTGAGAATACAATACTGCTTATGCTGAGTCCTGACACAGCCAATAGAATTTTTTGTATCTATGCAATCAAAAAGATATGAGCTTTCTGAACAATTTTTTGAAAAAATAATATGATCTGAATTAAAAATATCTGCAGAATCAGAAAGTTCATATGATAACTCACAATCCCTTGATTGAGCCAAATCATATGTCGACTTATCACCTGTTGTATCTGATAAATATCCGGAATTTTCACAATTATCGGTATCAAAACACAGATAGCAGTTTTTACAAAAATAAACATAATTTCCAAATCCTGAATTATCATTATCATGCTCGTGTGTTTGAGTTAGGGGATGCTTCTCTCTCATCTCATTTACAACAGCAAGAATTTTTTCAGGAGGCAATGTCCTTAGATACTTTACCTTTTCCTTATATTCTTCTTCGGTGAACTGCCTATTGAAGATACAAAATGACTTATTATTTAGATGAACGCAGCCAAATACGTTCTTACAGCCGCGACAGTCAAAACTGTAATCCGAATCAGTCATGTCCTGACAATAATCTAAATAATTACAGTTAAAACTCCTCCAGACATCTACGCATTCATATGCAAGTTCTGTTTGGTATGTAAAATCACAATCCGCACAATTTGTACAATTGTGACTGTCAAATAAATATGTTCCCCCTGTCGTGCGGCTTACGTCAAAACAATTAACAAGATCTTTTCCATAATAAATATAATCGGCCATCTCACAATTCTGAGAATTTAGTACCTGCACAGGGCGTTTCGGCTGACTAAGAATTAGTCTTTGTAGTTCCTGAAGAAATATTTCTGCTGTCATATTTTAAATCTCTGGGAGTGGATCAGTTACGATAGGATCATTTTCTTCGTAATATTTCTCAAAATCTTCTTTACAAAGAATCATATTCTTGACTTTTGTCGGATCATAAGAAACAACTATATCCTTTTGGCATTTTTGACATTTTGTGCGATATAATTGTCTTTCTCCACGCAGCCTAAGCCTTCTTAATTGCCTGCACGATGGACAATTAGAGGGTAAAGGAAGATTCTTATCATTTAAAAATTTTTGCTCCTGCTCGATTATCAAAAATTGTTTTTGACAGCTTGCACAAGTAGCAGTTTGATTACCCATGCTTGAAGTATATTCTATTTTTACCGTTCATTCAATAAGACTTTTTCAAGGAGTTTGAACTGCTCCTTTGGGGACTTTTTCTGGCCAAAAAGAAAGTTAGTTGCGACAAATCTGGTTGCTCCGAGATTGTGAACGAGTTGAATAGTCCTCTCATTTATCCCCCCATCAACTTCAATCGGGACATCTGTTTGATCCACAAGATCTTTGATTTTGACCAGCGCATCTTCGCTAAAAGTTTGCCCTGAAAAACCTGCTTGAACCCCCATCACAAGAATTGCATCCAAATCCGAAAGCGGAACTTTAATAGCATCAATTCCGGTCTGCAGATCTACAGCCAACCCAGCGTCTCCCAAAAGTTGTGCTTCTGCTACAAATTCAGCCTGATCTGACATATGCTCAATTTGTCCGATGAATCTACTAAACCCGGCCTGCGCAAATGATTTTAAATACTTAATCGGCTCATGCACCATCAAATGAACTTCAAATATAAAACTTGTCCCACCCTTTTCATCACGCGCCAAACCGCCTGATTGAGATTTGGCAAATTTTGCAAACGGGGTAGGATCAGAAAAAGTTTTATTATTTGCAAACTTACCATCAATTATGTCGATATGAATCGTTCGGGCCAATCCCTTAACTGCATGCAGCTTTTTCTCAATTTCTTCAAATGTTTTGTCCTCTGTTCCGGGACTAGGTATTATTTCAAACATAAATTAGTATTTCGTATTTAGTATAAAGTATTTAGTATAAGTAGAACCATACAAAATACTAAATACCAGATACTAGATACTGCGATCTTCGATCACTTTTATCTTCTCCACTCTTCTTACGTGTCTCTCTGCTGTTGGATCAGGAGTTGCAAGCCAAACTTCAACTGCTTTTAAAATATCCTCTTCCTTCACAAATCTAAATCCGATTGAAAGCATATTGGCATTATTGTGTTCTCTTGATAATCTGAGTATTTCATAGGGGTCTGTACTCATTCTGCCTGTGATGTCTGCTGCATGGACCGGTATAGCCGGTGTGTAAAACACAGCACAGCGGACACCTTTAAATTTATTTGCAACCATTGCCTCTCCTTGTCCCGATCCGCCGAATATTATTCCGCGCGTATTTTCAGGATCTTTTGAAACCCCACGAGCAGCTTTACTTATAAAATCCGGGTAATCATCATCCTTGTCGTATTCATATGCCCCGCAATCCTCTATTGCAAAACCTTTTTGCGTGAGAAAAGTCTTGAGTTTTTCTTTCAATTCTAAACCTGTATGATCTGTTGCGAGGAAAACTTTCATGATTTAAGATATATGATATCAGACTTAATGAAAAATGGGGAGGGGGAACTTCTTAGATCTTAAATCCTAAATCTTATATCTATATTATTTCCCAACGATAACTGCTGCGTCTGTTTTGATTGTATCATCAACGCTTGCTGTAACAGCACTTCCTGATGCCTGATCACTCAAATCTTTTTTAAGAAGAGCTGCATAATCACTATTCGCTTTATTAACTTTGATTGTGATCCCTTTGAAATCAAAAGCATCTGCGTTCCCGGTTGATGCTATCTTGTACCCAAGCCCTGATAGATAGTCTGCTATTTTCTTCCCTGCTCCTACAACTCCTGAACCATTAAGAACCTCTATGCTTAATTTGCTTCTATCCAATTTTGTACTGGTGCCGGTTGGAGTAGGTGTTAATTTAGCACTTGGTGTTATAGATCCTGATGGAGTCGCTGATGGAATGTCTGTGGGTGTTTCAGTTGGAGCTTCGGTTGGAGTAACTACAATCTTTGATTCAGAATTTTTATTCTTGCCCAAAAAGTACAATCCTCCTACGATTGCAGCAATTATGATAATAATTACCAAAATTACAGCAAACTTTCTTGACTTGTTTGAAGAATCCTCAGTATATGCCGGAAAATCTGAAAATGGAACTTCGTCTTTCATGTAATATCTATTCTGCATAGTTTTTCTTTTTTCGGGCAGAACAAGACCGATTCTACCACATTTTGCCCAAATTGCAAACCCGCTGAGTAGGCTGAGATACATAGGTACCACTTTCGAGTTGTAGAATACAACGAGAAAGTGAGGTGATTACCTATGAAAGGTCACAAGCCTACAAACGATCATCCATGGACATATCAAACTTGGAAAGAGATACAAAAAGG
>DATIJS010000009.1:0-2300 GCA_035478335.1 Saccharimonadales bacterium (SeqCode)
GAATCTGCTGCGTCGGCTCTGCAGCATCTTTTTTGTCTTCGCTCGCGCCTTGCCATTCGGCAATGGTCGCTCGCTCCAGAACAAAAAATCTGCGCAGCCTCCTTGCATATTTCTGCCAATTTAATTTTAAATCACTATATCAGAATTTTCCCGCTGCACTTACGGATCTACTCCTTCAAACCAAGCCTTTACAATACAAAGAAGCTTTGCTCGAGCTGTTTAATCATAGACTTGAGTCACGTCACTGATCGACGTCTATCCAATCTCCGCAATTCTCCTTCCAATTCTATATAAAAATAACTTTCAGAAAAAGCCTATTGACTATGACGTAACGTTATAGTTTATCATGTAGGACATTCCAATTTTAAGGAGAGTTATGGCTTACACAGTTCAAAAGTTAGCGAAGATGTCAGGAGTGAGCGTTCGGACGCTTCACTTTTATGACGAAATCGGGTTACTACCCCCCGCCTATATCGAAGCCAATGGGTATCGATACTACGAAGAGAAGCAACTTTTGTTATTGCAGCAAATTCTTTTCTTTAGGGAATTAGGCTTTGAGTTGAAGAAAATTCAAAAAATTTTAGGAAAGGGGGATTTCGATAAGATCGCCGCTCTCCATACCCATAGAAAAGTTTTACAAACCAACATAGAAAGAACCAAAGAATTAATCAAAACAATCGATAAAACAATTAACCATTTATCAGGAGATAAAAAGATGAAAGACCAAGAAATGTATCATGGTTTTAGCAAAGAAAAGCAAGCAGAGTATGAGAAACAAATCATAGAACGCTTTGGAGAACAGGGTAAAATCCATACGGAAGAATGCCGTCAAAATGTAAAAAACTGGTCTAAACCTGATTGGGACAAATCCCAAAAAGAATTTGCAGAGATTGGCAAGGAATTGGCTGGAATGATGAAAAAGAATCTAAAAGCGGACTCGAAAGAGGTACAGAGTGTTATTCGTCGACATTACGAATGGCTGAAGCAGTTTTGGAGCCCAACACGAGAATCCTATTCAGGCCATGGCCAATTTATTGTAGATAGCGAACTGGGAGATGCCTATAAGGTATATCACCCTCAGATGCCGGAATTTATTGCAGCAGCTATTCAAGTATTTGCTGATCGAGAACTGACTAAATAAGAGGAAAATATGAGAATAGAAATTTGCAATACACTGACACTCCTTCGTGAAACGGAGCATCTGGATTTGAAAAGTCGACAGGCGGTCTGGCAAGACCGCCTTGTAACCCCTTTTAAGCCCATGATGCAAGTGGTTCCTATGGATTTTGCCGCTATGGGAGCGTGTGATGTCAACACTGCTCCAAGTGAATACCAAACTGCTATAAATGGCCTCCTGAAGGGTAATGTCATCGATAGAATTCAAGCTGCATTGGAAAAAGCTTTTGAAGCTTTGAAGGCAAAAGGAGACTTCCGATTTCCAGAAACTCTGCAAGTGGGCGTCTTTGTCAGTAATGGCAAAAATGCTATTCACAACGACTTGAACAAAGGATTTTCCGGCTTTGGAGGCATTCCAGGATTTATTGTCCTTATCTTGTCTCCAACCGATTACGTGCTCAAAAGTATTGAGGCTCTTGCAGTCCATGAGTTCCATCATAATGTCCGGTTTCTTATAGAGCCGTGGCCTCAGGATATGCAAATCTCCGTTGGAAAATATTTGCTAGATGAAGGGATGGCAGAAGCTTTCGCAGCTGAGCTTTATGGCGAAAAACTGATTGGTCCTCAGACAATAGGATTATCAGAAGGAGCTCTTGCCTCTGCTCAAAAAATTATCCTGCCTCACGTCAGAGAAAAAGGCTTCCAGAAAGCTCAGTCTCTCTTATTTGGAGACGCAATGGCAGACGTTTATGGTTATCCCAAAAGCGGACTTCCTCATGGAGCGGGTTACGCAGTAGGATATCGTTTGATTAAAGATTATCTGGCCAAGACGGGTAAAACCATTTTTACTGCCACGCAAGAAAGTTCAGAACAGATTCTCAATGAGATCGTCCCTCTTGTGCCGCAACCAGCTGGTTCTGTGAAGAAAGATACCCCTCTTTTGTCCAAACTTTAAGTTTCTAAATGACTGAATATGACATGCAAAGATAACATTATTTTAAAAGGATTTGAAAAGGGATTAACAATGACAAGAAAAAGACTGGAAACCTGAATAATGGGTTTATTCAGCAGGAGATTCAAATGCCTTCCGAGCAGATTTTTCCGTTTGGAGCCGAAGGCAAGGGCGGAACGCCCCCCTTGCCGAGGCGAAAACGGGAAAAGATGGCGGAAGGCATTGAATATCC
>DATIJS010000010.1:0-4888 GCA_035478335.1 Saccharimonadales bacterium (SeqCode)
ATTCCCAGCGAGAAGATGAATAGGGTTGAGAGAGCGAGGTCTTTCGTTTGTCCAAACCCCAGAAATTTTATAAACAGCAATCCAAATAAAACTGTCACAAATTCTAAAACATCAAGTATTGAGAATGAGACAACTCTGTCAACCATTCCGGATTTTTTCCTCAGGTGCAGATTGAGAAGCACAAGAAACATTAAAAATACAATTGAGAAAACGAGGAACAGATCTTTATTGTTGGGACTTGAGAAAAAGTCCCGGATGGTGAGTGAGGTAATATTGGTGAACTTTGCAATTTCTTCTTTGTAGTATCTTAGTTGACCGACAATTGAATTATCTTCTTCCAGCTCAAACGTCGGATAATCAAGGCTAGATATACCCAGCTCGACTGTTTTTTGAGCTGATTTGTAGCGCGGGCTTTCTACCTGAATACTGTAAACTCCGGTTGGCAGTACAACGTCAAGCTCTCCTTTTTCATCTGTTTGCGATTGAATTGCAAAACTGTTGCTTAATGGGGTAAATTGCTTCAGCCCTTCTTCATATTTGAGGATTTTGACAGTGGCATTTTCAATTGGCCTTTTTGTTTTCTTGTCTATTACACGCAGCGGGTCGGATACATAAAATTTGTAAGGGGCTGACTTAGTATAGATCCCACCTCTTACATCTGTTAGCCCAAAATTAATAGTATAAACACCTTTTTTGGATGGCGCCTGGATTTCTCCTGATGATATGCCGGGCAATATCTCAACCAGAGGAGTCTCTTCAACATTGGCCTCGGGATCAATATTATTTATCCCAAGCACTTTATCATTTTTGAAAAGCGCAATTATTTTGAAAAAATTCGCAGAGTCACCGATTCTGGCAGTTACTGTAATCGGTTTGTTTTGGGGAATTACAACAGTGTTAACTGCTTGGGACAGCAGAAAATATTTCCTCCAGAAAACGGTGAAATCGTCTCGATTTAATGTAATTGTTTCTTTTTCTGAGGCTGTAGTTACGGTATATAGATCTGATGTAATTATGTTTCCCAACTGATCCCTGGCAACAATTTTAAAATAATATTGGGTATTGGGCAAAAGATTTGCTATTTTAACTTTGTGCAGAGTTTCAAGGTCAAGTCCTGAAATTTTTTGTTTTAATTCGGTAGGAGTATCGCCATATAGAAGAGTAAATGATGTCGGTCTGCTGGTTTGGAAATTGATACTAAAGTAAGTATTAGCTACTTCATCCAGGTCAATATGCGTGAATTTCAGTGGCACTGTATTTATAGATTCCGGAGTAATGCCCGGGAAGCTCCTTTTGACAGAATAGTTTATTGATCTTTCAGGAAGTGGAGAATTTACAAATCTTCCAAATGCTTTTATGCTGACTTTTATTGTATTATCCGTTGGTATATCATGGCGAACTTTCAGCTTGTAGGATACCTGATGGAAATTTTCAGACGGAGGAAATTCTGGAACAATCCACGTAATTCTTTTGTTTGCAACATCTACAATCGGATCTTTTCCGCTATCTGTTGATGATGCTGAGCCGTCTTCATAGAAAAGCATGTCAATATAGCTATCGGTATCATTGATCAAACCTTGATCCCATTCTGAGCTAATTTCCATCGGATAAGAAGAATTTGAGTTTTGTCTGTACGAAAGTGTAATTTTAATTTCCTGATCCTGAGTAATTGTTTTGCTTGTGTCAGGAAAGCCCTCAATATTTAGATCTGCTACCCTTGAAAGCGGGTCAATGAAGGCTGTTACTGTAAGCTTGTCATTGTTGGTTGTGTAAAGCGGGAAGATTTTGGAGTCAATTATCGCGTTGCCTGCAGTTTTGGTGGTTATACCGGCGTTGTCCTGCTGTCCGACAGACCCGAGTGTTATAGCTTGCTTATTATTCCAATTAAAACAATAAAGCGTGCCCGGTGATAAGTCCGAGCTTGGAAAGGTTACCGTCTTGCTTGAGACATTACTTGCAGTATCTATCCCGGGCCAGGGAACAGCAGCGGATGGAAGATTTGCAGTACTGACCGTCCAATTGCTTGTCGTAGTTGATACAGAAAAGCTATTTGGGAAACTTACCTCAACGCTATTTTCCACTCCTGCTCCTGCAGGTTGTGCGCAAACAAGTCCTGTTGTCTGGGCAAGTGAAGCTTGCCTGTCTGTGCGGATCGTTGTTTGGGTCAAAAAGCCGGCATGCGCAACTTGGGGATTTAAGATTAAAGATAGAAGATTTCCGTTCGGCAGGCTCAGGACAAGTAAGATAAAAAATGCAAGGGAAAGAATAACTTTTTTCATATACCTATATAAATATTAACAGAATTTCGCATTAAAGATTAAGTGGGAATATAAAAATGTGTGAAGACGATTAAATTATTCGTATATAAATACTTTATACATAATATTGATTTAGAATCTTCCTGCTGCAACAACCGTGAGGGTGTCAGTGTAGTCAGTTGCTGCAGGTTGGGTCGCCGCTACTTTTGCCCTTGCAGTAAGAGTCAATATATCGCCATCAGTTGTACCGTTTGATGCGGCAATTGGCTGGAGAAGTGTGCTGACAGATCCTCCTGATGTTGCATTGGTTCCGTTGAATTCTGCTCCGAAGTTTGCTCCTTGTGTTACAGTTCCTGTACCTCCTCCGTCTGTTGTAACATCAACGTCCAGCACATATCCTGTGGTTGATGCAAGATCAGTTGGAGTATTGTCAGTTGAAGAACCGGGAGCGGAAATGTCTGCATTGGCAAGTGTTGAATGAAGAGCGCCGTTGGAAGTGGTACCATTCGCTCCATTAACCCATGCTATCCAGCCTGATGCAGCATTGGTGCCGATTGTTGCTGTTTGGGAAGTTGATGAAGTAGTTGATCCGGTGGACAAGGTTCCCAGAGGCATGCTGTTGCCGCTTAGAGCAAAAGAGAAAGTCAAAGGAACAGATGCAGTTACCGAAATTTGATCATCTGAAATTATAGACACTGCGTAATTGCCTGTATCAATATTTGTTGGAGTACTTGTTCTTGTTACAACGCTTCCTGTTTTATCGTTGCCTGCAGTTCCTGTGGTTACAGCTGCTGAGTTGGTCCATCTGAAACAATATTGTGTAGTGGGTGCTAAGGCTGTGCTTGGGAATGTAACAACTTGACCTGTTACATTAGTCGCGGTAGCAATACCCGGCCATGCTGTGGCACCTGATGGAATATTGGTTGTTGCAACTGTGAAAGTGCCGAAAGCTCCAAGTGTAAAACCGGTCGGGAATGTAACTTGGACATCTGCTTCAGTCAGAGCATCTGAACTGGTTGTTGTACAAACCAATCCTGTTGTTGGAGTTGAAGCCTTTACTCTATCAAGTCTTACAAAGGTTGAGGATGCCAAACCAGCATTGGCCTGAGTCGGGTAAAGGAAGGGATAGAAAATACTTGCAATAAGAAGAAGGGCAACAATGATTCTTAAGTTTTTTTCTGAATTTGTTTTAATTTTTTTGATTGATAAGTGAGCAGTCATTATAATATATATAGTATACGTTGCAACAAAGTTATCTTCAATTACTTTATATATCTAACGTTAAACATTTTTAAATAACTTGTCAAGTAGTTTTTTCATGTTGACTTCGCAACCAATCTCTGATTAAATAATTTTAATCGTTAATATATATTGACGGGTGTATTTATAAAAATGTTTTATCTCAAGAGGGTTTTATCATTAGTACTTATAATAGTATTTCTTTTAAACATTAACATTGTTTCTGTTTTTGCCCAGTCTCCGACCAAAGCACCTGCTCCTGTAAAAGCTCCCACCGCCCCAATCAACCTAACTCTCTCACCAACTTTTATCAATCTTGCAACAGATCCTGGTAAGGAAGTATCCTCTCAACTCAGAGTGACCAACAACAATGCATTCACAGAATACTTCAAAATAGACATAGCAAAGTATCAGGTGGGAAGTGATGGAGAAAGATTAAATATAGTACCTCTTGATAAAAATGACGAATTCGGCAAATGGGTTACATTCCAGGACCCTGAATTTGAAATTTCCTCCAACCAAACAAAAACACTCAAATTCACCATAGCTCCTCCCAAAGAAGCAGCTCTTGGTTACTACTATGCATTTATTATTAGACGTGTAACAGAACAGGCTGGCGCAAACACAACAGTTCTGACAGGAGCACCAGCATTCACAACAGTTCTTGAAGTCCGCTCACCCAATGCCAAAAGAGAGTTACAATTAGTTTCCTTCTCAACAGATCAATCATTCTACGAGTATTTACCCTCGACATTTAATGTAACCTTCAAGAACACAGGCAATATTCATATTGTTCCTCATGGAGATATTTTTATAGACCAAGGCAGCAAGAAAGACATCGCCATTCTTAAGATCAATGAAGGACAGGGGAATATCCTTCCGGGTGCAACTCGCACTTACACAGCTACTTGGGATGATGCATTGATTGCACGTGTTCCTAAGATGGAAAATGGAAAAGAGCTCAGAGATTCTAAAGGAAACATTGAATATTCTGTGAAGTTTGATTCCGAAAAGCCACTTAGTAAATTCAGAATTGGCAATTATAAAGCAAATCTTTTATCAGTTTATGATAATGGCAAACGCGATGTTCCGCTTGAGTCCAATCTTTCATTTTGGGTGTTGCCATGGAAATTGATAGGAATTATATTGATCGTGATTATCGGCCCTGTGTTGCTTTACCACCTTATATCTAAAAGGCGGAAGAAAAAGTGAGTAATGAATTTGTAAAGTTTTTAAAGTCAAAAGTTTGTAAAGTTAATAAAACCAACAGTAAAAAATCTTTTGAACTTATGAAGTCCGCAGCATCCAAAGTCTATAAAGTCGAAAGTCCAAAGTTCATAAAGTCGAAAGCTTTTAGAGTACTTTTAGCTTTTAGCTTCCTACTTTTGACC
>DATIJS010000011.1:0-1533 GCA_035478335.1 Saccharimonadales bacterium (SeqCode)
GGGAATGGAGATATGAATTCACTCAGTGATGTTGAGGAAAAGTACAAAAAGTTTGGAGCTGATGGATATATGATCGGGACCGGGATTTTTGCCAATCCGTGGCTATTTAATAAAGATGTAAATATGCTTGAAAAAACATTGCCTGAAAGGATTGATCTTTATCTTCACCACATTGATCTTTTTGAGAAGCAATGGGGGAGTGAGCGCAACTTCGCCAGTCTTAAAAAATTTGCCAAGACATACATCAGCAATATTCCTGACTCGGCAAGTTTCAGGGAGAGCTTGATGGAGACAAAAAGCTTGGACGAGCTAAAATCTAAGCTTAAAAATTTCAAAGACTAACTATTGTTTATAATCACGTCATCTTCAGTTTTATTTGTAACTACGGTTTCTGTAACTTTCTCAACAAGCGGATGTCCTTTTAGATTGCATCCATCTGTACTGCAAACATTTTTGCCGCTTAAGAATTCTTCCTCTGTTACTGATCCACCGCAAGTTCCATTGCAAACATATCTTTTTTCTGTTGTTGTAGTTGTTGTATCCATATCAAATCACCTCCTCTAATTTATCTTTCTATACTACAGCTTTTTGATGGATAGTACAAATTAAAAATATGTTTGATAAACACTTTTCCTGTTCTTTTCTGCCGAGAAAAGAACCAAAAGCTCGTTCGCGCAAAGTCGGGCTAAAATTGTTCATTCATTGTCGGGTCATAACACCCCATCCGCTCTAAAGGCGGGTTTCCCCTGACAATTCATTTCACAATTTCCTAACGCGCTTTGTGTGAATGCTCACAAGAGACCTTATTAAAGTATCCCGCCGATTCGCTGCGACTGCATGATAAATCTTATGAATGAACGTCTGCTTGCAGTAAAAGAGGAAAAGCAAGCGAAGCGAAGACTGGCTCTTTTAGTGAATGAGTGAGATTTAGAAAGCTGGAGCTAGACCCGGCGGCAGTTTTGCGTACTTTTGCTGTCAAAAGTATTAAGAAAGAATCAATTGCTACTAACTGCAAAAAGATGTATATTTTATCTTTTCTCAATTTTGTGTATAATATTTATGTGAACAAAAATTTTCTGATTGCGATACTCATAGGACTTGTTGTGCTGGCAGTATTTGTATACTTTGCATTTGGGCTCAATGGCAAATCATCTGATGCACCGCAAGTGGATACCACAATCAAAACCAATACCGATGTTGCACCGGTCACAGATAAGCTAAAAATAGAAGATATCCAAATCGGAACCGGATCCGCAGAAGTCAAATCAGGCGACAATATCTCTATTAATTACACAGGAACACTCACAGACGGGACCAAATTTGATAGTTCATATGACAGAGGCACTCCATTTGAGACGCAAATTGGTGTAGGCCAGGTGATCAAAGGATGGGATGAAGGAGTTATAGGTATGAAAGTCGGAGGTAAAAGAAAACTTACTATCCCGCCTGACTTGGGTTATGGCGCACAGGGACAAGGCAGCATTCCCCCCAATTCCACCCTCATCTTCGAAGTTGAATTGATGGGGATAAAAT
>DATIJS010000012.1:0-3355 GCA_035478335.1 Saccharimonadales bacterium (SeqCode)
CGTAATCGTCATAAACAAACGCACCTGACTGCAACTCACCAATATATTCAAGCCTTCGCTTTGATCCTTGAAAAGCAAGCAAACCGCTTTTAATTTTATCAATTGATAAACCCAGCTCAAGCGAAACAACAATTGCAGACAGGGCATTTAGTGCGTTATGCTCGCCTACTACTTTTAGCATAAGGTCCGCGAGAATCATTCCTTTTGAACTCACCCTGAAGAACATATATTCACCATCAATTCGTACCTTTTCAAGAATATAATCATTGTCATGATTAAATCCGTATCTGATTACCTGTCCCGCGTATTCCATAAGCATTTTTTTAATTTCCGGATCATCCCCACATGCGACAACCAAAGCGTTTTTGGGCAACTGATTACAAAATGCCAAGAATGTACTTCTTACATCATCAATTGATTCAAATATATCCGGATGATCAAATTCGATATTGGTAATAACGGCAATTTTTGGGAACTGCCACAATAATTTTGGTTTTTTATTGTAATGGGGTTCTGTTGCGTACTCATCTGCCTCTGCTATAAAATGCTTTCCATTTCCAAAATGTCCGGGTGCACCCAAAGATCCGACATTCCCTGTCCCGATTACAAACGACGGATCGAGTTTATTTTCTCTAAGAACAGTTGCAATCATCGCGCTGGTCGTTGTCTTACCATGAGTTCCGGCCACTGAAACACCAATCCAGTCATTTTTAAATAATTCACCCGTCATAAAAATCCCAACCGCCTCTCCCTGCGTTATTACCTCAATCCCTTTTTCTTTTGCGTTTGCGGCTTCTATATTGTCATATCCTCCATGTGCACCGGTAATAATCACCAAATCAGGATTTATAATATTGTCTGCAGAAAAACCGACAATTGGCTCAATACCGGCCTTTTTAAGAGCTGCATCAGTTATAAATTCATCTCCTATATCAGATCCTGTCACTCCGAATCCAGCTTCATGAGCAATAATCGCAAGAGGCGTCATGCCAACTCCTTTTATACCTACAAAATGAATATTTAACTTTTTCATATCAAACTAATTATACCTGCAAATCGCTCAGTTTTATCCCTCCCACGATATGAATAGAATAAATCAGAATTGCACTTAGTACACAAATCAATATTCTCAATATTCTGCTCCAAAATCCCCTCAGTCAATAACTGATCATTTGCGATTTTTCTCAAGTCCATAAATTCGTCATCAACTTCGTAGCACGTTTTCTCGATTCCAGGTCCTACTCCGACAATTATATCGAGAGGATCACTTTTATACATACCTTTAAATTTTTCTATTATATTTTTTATAATGCGTACCTGCAATCCCTTTCTTCCTGCATGTGCAATTCCTATTACTTTATTTTTTGAGTCATAAAATAGAATAGGCAAGCAGTCTGCAGTAAACACAACAAGAGAAATACTTTTCTGATCAGTTACCAAACCATCTGTATTTTCGATAGGACTTTTCTGAGCATCTTTAACCCCTTCGATATTCCCACCGTGGACTTGCTTCATCAGAACTGGAACATTTTCCAAACCTAAAGAGTTTAAAAACGCACTTAGATTTTTTATATTTACTGATCCATCTTCATTTTTCATAGTCCCAAACTTCTTTGTAGAAATCCCATGGACGACGTTTTTGAATTTAGATAAATTGTTAAAATTTAAAACATCCATACTTCTTAATTCTTGCTTCTTAATTCAATTGCCTTTAAGGCAACTTCTTTTTCATCCCACGACTCTTCTCCTTTTCCGTAATTAATTGATTTCTCATGCCCTTTGCCTGTCAACAAAACAATATCTCTTTTTTTTGCAATTGAAATGGCAAAGTTAATCGCATCTCTCCGATCAGGAATCAGCAATATGTATTTACTTTTATCGTCCAAATTAACTTCCCCATTTTTAATTGCTTCATAGTTTACGACGCCAAAACCTGGGTCTTTAATCCCTGAGATTATTTGATCATTTATATCTGCTATATTTTCATTTCTTGGGTCTTCTCCGGTCAGAACAATAATGTCTGAGTGCATTGCGGATATTTTACCCATCTCAGGCCGTTTATACCTGTCTCTTTGTCCTGCAGCTCCAAATACATGGATTAGTTTATTTTTGGCTAGTTTTTTCATCTCCGGAAGAATTGCAGCAAATGAATTCGGTGTGTGAGCGAAATCATTTATTACCATAAAGTCCTTGTTGTAAACTACTTCCTGCCTACCTTGGGGTGCATGAAAGGATGCGATGCCTTTTCGAATGTCTACATCTGAGAGATGCAATTGCTGAAGAGCAGATATGGCGGCAAGGGAGTTATAAATATTAAACTTCCCCACGAGATCGGTTTTGAAAGGAAAATTATGAGGATTTATATCCGAATCCTTCCTGAGACCAAATGTTACGATTTTTACGCTTTTGATCTTTGATCTTTGATCTTTAATGTTTGAATAAGATTTGTCGTCTTTATTTACTACTGCAATTTTCGCTTTTTTAAGTAATTTTAATTTTGCATCTACATATTTTTCATATGTCTTGTGATAATCAAGATGCTCATTTGAAACATTCGTCAAAACTCCAACATCAATTGGTATTCCAAACGCACGGTATTGATCAAGCGCATGGGACGTTAATTCCAGGATCACATATTCAACCCCTGCTTTTTTAGATTTTTTCAAGTACGACTGTAAAGCAAAACGCCCGGGAGTCGTAACATGTAAACCGATGTCTGAAAACTTTTCGTTTATCACTGCGCCAACTGTAGTTATAAGTGAAGCTTTGAATCCTGCCGATATTAACACATGATAAATTAGACTTGCCGTTGTAGTTTTGCCATCAGTCCCGGTAACACCAATTATCTTGAGCTTACGCGCGGGAAACATGTAAATAATATTTGCAAGTATTGCCTGACCCAGGTGATATTGGTTTTTTGTTTTTTGCCACATAGTTATTTAATGTACTGATGAATAAAAGTTAATAACTTTATATAATGCATTTTATAGATAAAAATATTTGCCAAAATTAAACCTGGAAAAATCACAAACTTTTCAATCAGTCCACCGGTAGTTATCCTAAATGAATGCATCGGAGGAATGCCTAACTTAATAGGAATTGGCAAGAGCCAAGGCACTCCCTCTTTACTAAATGTATCCATTATCAAATGAGACATGAACCCGATCATAAATGCCCACCAGATAACATCCATATTTAGTTTGGGAAAACTGGGAGTTAAAACATTGAGGACGAATCTCCATAAAACACCAAAAACAAATGCTCCCAAAATAGAATGTGAAAAAAATCTGTGCCCTCCAAGCATTTTACCGAAAAACCTGCCAAACATACTGCCTATGGGTAAATTTCTCCAAAA
>DATIJS010000013.1:0-3477 GCA_035478335.1 Saccharimonadales bacterium (SeqCode)
GGGCAATGACACAGGGAATTTTTAAATATGTAACAAAACAACTTAATTAGATATATGAAATTTAAGAAAATTGATCACATAAATATCGTTGTTCAGGATTTAGAGTCTGCGAAAAAGTTCTTTCAAGATTTAGGATTTGAAGTTTTGAAGCAGGATAGATTGAGTGGAGATGCGATTGAGAAGATAGTAAATTTATCTGGTGTTAAAGCTGAGTTCGTTGCCCTTGCAATTCCTGGGACCGAAACTAACATTGAGTTAATTAAATATGAAAATCCGCAAGGAAATATTGATCCGCAAATAAGTATGGCAAATCAAATCGGATTCAGGCATATTGCACTTGAAGTCAAAGAAATCGAGAAAGTTGTAGAAGAATTAAAGAGCAAAGGAATAAAGTTCTTTAGTGATATTCAAATTTACAATGTTACGAAAAAGTTGTGTTATTTTTTGGGGCCTGAGCGGATAATAATAGAACTGGCAGAGTACGATTAATATTTATTTGTTTATTCCCTTTTTGACAGCAACGTAGATAAGTAGTGCACATTTTGTCCGGGCTGGAGTAAGTGTAATTCCTAGTTCTTCAAGGACATCAATGGGTATAAATTTTTTGATCTTAGAAATTTCCAGACTCTTTATTTTTTCAGTAAATATGGATGCTGATGCTTTGGAGATAGCGCAACCTGAGCTAACAAATGCAATTTCTCCCAGTTTTCCATCTTGTATTTTCCCGGTTAGTCTTATTTCGTCCCCGCACAAAGGATTATTCTCAGTTAAATCAAAATCAGCATTCTTAATTACGCCGTAATTCTGAGGGTTTTCCCAGTTATCTAAAATAATTTCTCTATAAAGCGGATCTTCCATATTAATTTTGTCATTGCGAGCGACTGAAAGGAGCGCGGCAATCCATAAAGATTGCTTCCTCATTCTTCCTCGCAATGACAGTTATATATTAAATATTTCTTTAACTTTTACTAGCCCTTCAATAAGTTTATCAATGTCCGATTCAGTATTATAAAAATATAGCGATGCGCGGGTGGTTGCTGTTACTCCCAGGCAATCCATCAAAACTTGCGCACAATGGTGTCCCGAGCGGACAGCAATATTCTCACGGTTTAGTATTTCCGCAACGTCGTGAGGATGAATGTCCCCAATAGCAAAAGAAAATACTCCTAGTCTATTTTTGGAATCTGTTGGCCCAAACAGTTTGATACCTTCCAAATTTTTAAATTTACTCAAAGCATATTCGGTCAGGGAGCTTTCATATTTTTCAATTGTTTCCAGACCGATATTTAGCAAATAATCAATTGCCGCTCCAAGTCCGATTACTCCCTCAATGTTACGAGTTCCGGCCTCGAATTTATCAGGAATTGCAGTCCATGTTGCCTTTTCTTTGGTTACTCTTTCAATCATATGGCTTCCAAAAACCAGCGGATCTATCTTTTCAAGTAATTCTCTTTTTGCCCAAAGTACTCCAACTCCAGTTGGTCCAAGCATCTTGTGTGAAGAGAAAACCAAAAAATCACAATCCAAATCCTTAACATTAATTTTCAAGTGAGGAATGGATTGTGCAGCGTCAACTAACACTTTTGCATTTGAACCGTTTTGTTTGAAAAATGACACTATTTCCTTTATTGGATTAATTGTTCCGAGGACATTTGATACATGCGTTAGAGCAATTAATTTTATTTTTTTGTAGTCAACTTTAAAATTTTTATAATCCAGCTCCCCTTCTTTATTGATGGGAATAAATACAACCTGAATCCCCTTTTCTCTCAGCATTAACCAAGGAACTATATTGGAATGATGCTCCATTTCAGAAAGCACAATAATATCCCCTTCCTTTAAATATTTTCTTGCGTACCCAACTGCAACTAAATTTACAGATTCAGTTGTTCCTGATGTAAAAATAATTTCCTGTGAAGTTTGTGTACCTATAAATTCTGCGATACTTTTTCTGGTATTTTCAAAAAGTTCAGTTGCATGCTGACTCAAACCATAAATTCCTCTGTGAATATTGGAATTGTTACTTTTGTAAAAATTTGATACAGCGTCTATTACAACTTTGGGTTTCTGTGAAGTTGCAGAGTTGTCCAGATAAACAAGATCTGGACGTATTTTGAAAATTGGGAAATCTGCTTTTAAGTTTTTCATATAGTTAGTTCTAGTTGCGCTTTCTTTGCTAAATTGTCAGGAAATTGACTGATCATTTCCTGCAAAAAACCTTCCACAATCAGTGATTTTGCTGTTTGGCGGGATATGCCCCGTGACATAAGGTAAAAAATCTCCATGTCATTTATACGTCCTACTGTTGTTGCGTGGCCTGCTTTGATATCATTCTCGAGTATTTCAAGACTTGGAACTGCTCTGCCTTTCGCCTTTTCCGAAAGAAGCAAAAGATGTGCTGCAAGCCATGCATTGGTTCCTTTTGCTCCGGGATTGATTTTTACCAATCCTTCAATATCAACTTTCGCGCTATCGGTCAATGCGCTTTTGATAATTACCTTGCTTGTTGTTTGCGGTGCTTCATGCGTAACTGTTACATGCATGTTTAAGCTTTGGGTGTCTTTTCCAATCAAAAGTCCTAGAAATTTTATAGAGGCGCCCGGTTCTGTAAGCATTATATCGTATGAGACCTCAGTCTCCTCGCCGGTCCAGAGGACAGTTATGATTTTTTCTTCATTTTTTTTTACAACTACGCTTTCCATATTAACCGACTGATCCTTCCATCGAAAGATTGATTAGTCTATTAAGTTCAACTGCATACTCAAGCGGAAGTTCTTTAACAATCGGCTCAATAAATCCATTGACAATCAATCCTGTTGCCTGTGCTTCATTGAGGCCTCTAGACATCAAATAAAATAATTGCTCCTCACCAATTTTACTGACCGATGCCTCGTGTCCCAGAGTCACGTCTTCTTCATTTACAATGTTGGTTGGATAGGTGTCGGATCTTGATAACTCGTCCAAAAGAAGAGCGTCGCATCTGACAAATGATTTACTGCCTTTTGCTCCGTTAATTATTTTCACCATTCCACGATAGCTTGATCTCCCCCCGCCCATACTAACTGATTTTGAGGTAATAGTGCTTGTTGTGTAGGGTGCAAGATGGATTGCTTTGCCACCTGCATCCTGATGTTGACCTTTTCCGGCAAATGCCAGTGAAAGGACTTCTCCCTTGGCCCCTTTGCCATTTAAGATTACTGATGGGTATTTCATAGTTACTTTTGCGCCCAAGTTTCCATCAATCCACTCACCAAATCCCTCTTCCTCAACCAGCATTCGCTTGGTTACCAGATTATAGACATTGTTACTCCAATTTTGAATTGTAGTGTACCTTACTCTGGCACCTTTTTTAACAACTATTTCAACAACTGCCGCATGAAGCGAATCGGTTGTATAGACAGGCGCTGTACAACCCTCGACGTAATGAACGTAGGATCCCTCATCGGCAATTATAAGAGTTCTCTCAAACTGTCCCAT
>DATIJS010000014.1:0-3427 GCA_035478335.1 Saccharimonadales bacterium (SeqCode)
TCCCGGAAATCACCTTCCTGGCTAAATGGTGCCAAAAAGTGCAAGTACATTCTGAGAGTATCAGCGCCGTACTTTTTGATATATAGATCAGGCCCGACAACATTACCCTTTGATTTACTCATTTTGGCCCCGTCTTTGATTATAAGACCATGCGCATAAAACCTTTTAAAGGGCTCTTCAAACTGTATCAATCCTATATCTTTTATAAACATAGTGATAAATCTAGCATATAGAAGATGCAGAACCGAATGCTCAGCTCCTCCTATATACATAGTAACCGGAAGCCATTTCTTGGCACGTGTCTTGTCAAATGGGACATCATCAAACTCAGTCGATATATATCGTAAGAAATACCATGCACTATCAAGGAACGTGTCTGATACATCAGTCTCCCGCCTTGCATCCTTTCCACAATGAGGACATTTTACTTTATAAAACTCCGGATGGTTGCCAAGTGGTGAATTCCCCGTGCCCAATGGCTTGAAATCCTCAATACGAGGGAGTTTTACAGGCAAATCCTGGGCTGGATACCATCCTACTGCCTCTCTTCCTGATTCCTGATTCCTGATTCCTGATTCCTTCTGTTTTTTAGCTTCATCTGAGGTAAACCAAGAATCACCCTTTTGAGCACAATTTTCACAAAATATCATAGGTATGGGTGGTCCCCAGTATCTTTGCCTCGAAATCAGCCAGTCACGAAGATGATATGTAACTTTACGCTTGCCAAAACCTTTCTCCTGAATATAGTCCATTATCTTCTCTGTAGCCTTGTGAATATCCAGACCATTCAGGAATTCTGAATTGATCATCATCCCCTCTTCTTCCTGAACCTGATCTATTTTTGTAATTGGCGACTCATCACCATCTTTGCCAACGACTACCCGAAGGACCTTTAGCCCGAATTTCTGGGCAAACTCAAAATCCCGCGTGTCATGACCTGGAACTCCGACAACTGCACCTGTTCCAAAACCCATCAGAACAAAATCAGATACCCAGATAGGCATCTTGTAGCCAGTCAGCTGATTTGTGGCATAGAATCCGGTAAATACACCTGTTTTTTCCCTTCCTTCAGCCTGACGGTCAATCTCAGTCTTCTTCTTCGTAGCATCAACATACTCCTCAATCTCCTTCTTTTTGTCATCCTGAACTTGTTTCAGGATCTCCCCAACCAATGCGTGCTCAGGAGCCAAGGCTATAAATGTAGCACCAAAATTAGTATCAGGCCTTGTCGTAAAGACAGTAACAAATAATTTGTCATTGCGAGGAGCCAAAGGCGACGCGGCAATCTTTTTATTACTGTCATCTGTTAATGAGATTGCTTCGCTCTCGCTCGCAATGACGGAATATGTGATCTCAATTCCCTCTTTTTTACCTATCCAGTTTCTCTGTGCAATTTTGACCTTCTCCGTCCAGTCCAAGTCCTCTATATTAGATAGTAATCTATCGGCATAATTGGTAATCCGGAAAAACCACTGCTCCAAATTTTTCTTCTCAACTACTGATGAGCATCTCTCGCACTTCCCGTCAATCACCTGCTCATCGGCCAAGACTGTTTTGCATGACGGGCAAAAATTAACAGGCGATTTTTTGCGATACGCAAGACCGGATTTAAACAATTCAACAAACAACCACTGCGTCCATTTATAATAGTCGGGTTTATATGTCTCCACAGTCCGACCCCAGTCCACACCAATTGCCGCTTCTCTTATCTGGCGGTAAAAATTCTTCTCAGTGACTGTTGCATGATCCATCGGATTTTCACCGATTTTCAAGGCGTAATTTTCTGCATGAATTCCAAACCCATCTAGCCCAAAGGGCTGAAAAACATCGTGTCCCTGCATGCGCTTAAACCGTCCGTAAATATCAACTCCGGCAAAGGTTCTGACGCCTCCGATATGCAGTCCTTCAGCCGAAGGGTATGGAAACATCATCAAATTATAGAAAGGCCTTTTAGCAGAGGAGAGATCAGGGTGATAAATTCCTTCATTTTCCCATATAGATTGCCATTTCGGCTCAATCGTTTGCGGATTAAACTTATTTTTGTCTGTTTTTTTCATTTCAGCCTCACTTTTTCTTTGCATTTTCCAAATTTTAAAGAAATATAGCTCTTTTTTAAATTATAACATACTAAAACGCAATAAAAAAGCACTGTGATTTCTAAAAAAATTGACAAAATTTTAAGTCCTGTAATTTTTATTTTACTTTAGCTTCAATTTTTAATAGTTCAATTTGATGTTTTTAGACATATTTATTTTAAGCCTAATTATTAATAATTGATGAATGATTACTGATGCTAAATAGATAATGATGCTTAATTTAAACCTGTAGTTTATTTTATTAATCAAATCATCAATCATCAATCATCAATCATATGTTGTTCCTGTTTGTCTTTTTTCCTTAAATAAACTAACATTAATATTGCCCCTTTCTGTAATTTTTAATTTGAAATTTAAAATTTGAAATGAAAAATAGACTTAAAATATTTAAAAATTCAGTCCTTGAAAATTCAATAAAAATTGGCAATTATAGATTGAAAGCTTTCGTTATTTGTTTATTTGTATATTTGTTTATTTGTTTATTCCCGCCATTGGCGGGTGCTTCTAACTCTTCAAATAGCGACTACAATATCGATGTCAATAACATAGATTTTAACCCCCATACAATTACACCTACTCCGAAGCCCTATCAACCTAGCGAAACAGAACCGGATGACAATCCCCCCGAAATTTATGTAGATAATTCTTCTTTAGTTTTTTCAACTGACAATAATTTCATTGATTTTGGACTACTCTCGCCGGCCAATCCGGTTACCAGAACAGTTAAACTTGTTATTGCCAATCACCAAACCGCATATAGCCTTTTGGCATTTGAGGATCACCCCCTTTCTCAAAGCATTCAGCAAAAAGAACCTCAAGGAAACACTGCAATTCCGGACACAACATGTGATGATGGTCAGTGTTCAGAAACTAATGAAAGCCAATGGACAAGCAATCTAACTTATGGATTTGGATATCGTTGCGACAATCTTTCTGGCTCAGCCTGTCTTGGATTCCCAAATGATAACGATTATAGACAATTCTCAGATTCCCTCAAGCACGAACAGCCTGAGACAATTATGGAAACCGGAGATAAATATGAGCAGGATAAAGCTCAGATTACGCTCAAATTGAATCTGGCAGGCACACAAAATCCCGGCAGCTATAACAATAGTGTCACATTTATAGCCGTGCCTAATTTTTGAGTATAAAGTATTTAGTATTTTGTATTTAGTATTTAGTATGAAAAAAACAAACATAATAGCCATATTCGTAATACCATATACCATATACTTGATACTAAATACTGGTATGGCGGTTGCTTCAGGCACAAAACTGAGCGTTTATCCATCTTTAACAGAAATAAAAACCAAAACTCCTTCTGAAATTAA
>DATIJS010000015.1:0-24830 GCA_035478335.1 Saccharimonadales bacterium (SeqCode)
CCAAAAAAACAAAATGGAAACACCTGAAAAATTGGTCTTAAAGAAATGGTGCAAATTTTGTAAAAAAGTAACAGACCATAAAGAAAACGAGAGATTAAAATAACTCCTCTAGATACTTCTTCATTTTATCCATTGCTCAAGCTTCATTTGTCTGATAAAATTGTGAATACCGTAAATTTTTGTTCTGTTTTGCAGAATGCCGAGATAGCTCAGCGGTAGAGCAGCTGTTTTGTAAACAGCAGGTCCGGGGTCCGAATCCCCGTCTCGGCTCAGATTAGATTTGAAATTACGCCAGATTCGCATAGCGGCAATTGCACCTCGCTGTAGACGAGGCGACCGTAAGGTCTACGGGGGTTCGAGTCCCTCATCTGGCACCAATTGGTTTTACTACTTATTCCAGGGAATACAAATTTTCTCAAGCACCACAATAAACCCAAATAGAATTAAGCTGAGTAGAGTGGTTACAAAGATCGCTGCAAATAAAAGTACAGTTGCGTGGGAATTGGCTACATTTTGCATATAAATTCCAAGTCCTTGATATGCTCCGACATATTCACCGATTATGGCAGCAGTGATACTGTATGTAGCTGCGATTTTGGTACCTGCAAAAAATTGCGGCAGAGCTTCCGGCAATCGGACGTGTCTCAAAGTTTGTACGTAGGAGGCATTCATGCTTTTGAGAAGCTTGAGAAGATCTTGATCAGTTGAGGCAAGGCCCTGAGCCGTGGCAATTGCGATCGGGAAAAAGCAGGAAATTACAACCATAATTACTTTTGGCAGCAGATCAAATCCGAACCAAGCAAGAAGAAGGGGGGAAAGAGCAATCATAGGAATTGTTTGGGATGAAATCAGGAGGGGATAAAGCGTTTTTCTGACAAATCCAGAAAGATCCAAAAGCAGTGCAACGGTTACGCCCAGAATGATTGCAATTACAAAACCGATTAGTGTTTCAAGAGCTGTTTGATAGGCATGGGGAGCAATAATACTCCAGTTCTCGATCAGCGCAATTATGATCTTTGATGGCGCCGGGAGAAAGTGGCTATTTATTTGATTAGTCCCAACCAAAATTTCCCAGATCAAAAGAAGCAGAATAAGAAATATAATGCTTGGTCCAAAATCTGCAATTTTTTTCAGTTTCATAGGTTCTTTAATCATGTTAGACGACGCATTGCTGTCATTCCCATGAAAATGGGAATCTATAAATAAATTTATGGATCCCCGATATGGTCGGGGATAACAATCCTTAGTCAGTTTTTTTAAACAGACTTGAGAGAATTTGCTCTTCAAGCTGAACTGCCGGTTTTGATGTTAAATCTTTTTTCAGTCTTGGTCTTGGAATATTTACTTCAAATTTTTTGATTATTTTTCCCGGGCGGGGACTGAGTGCATAAATAGTGTCTGATAAAAAAATTGCCTCACGGATGTCATGGGTTATAAAAATAACCGTAGGTTTTATTTTTTCAAGTACGTCTTGTAGCCAGATTTGGCAAGAGAAGCGGGTCAATGCATCAAGTGCGCCAAATGGTTCATCAAGAAGCAAAAAGTCTTTTTGAAAAAGTATGGTGCGAAGAAATGCAACCCTCTGCTTCATCCCGCCTGATAATGTATCGGGATAGTTGTTTGCAAATTTCAAAAGATCAAACTCTTTGAGCAGCTTTTCTGCATTTTTAATAGATTCAGCTCGGGGTATTCGTTGAATATCAAGTCCCAAAACTATGTTTTGTAAGACTGTACGCCAAGGAAGAAGAAGCGGGGATTGGAGCATGTAGCCAAATCTTCCCTTGCGTTTGTCTGCTATTTTGCCATCAAGTTTTATTACCCCAGCTGCATTTTCAACTCCGGATAGGATATTGAAAAGCGTACTTTTTCCGCATCCTGAAGGGCCGATGATGCTGACAAACTCTCCTTTATCAACAGAAAAAGAAATATCAGAAAGAGCTTGCAGGTTATTTTTAGAGTAAGTCTTAGAAAGATTTTTGACTGAAAGAAGCTGCATAATTTTAATTTGTCATTGCGAGGATCCCGATGACTATCGGGAGACGCGGCAATCTCTTCTATAAAGATTGCTTCTCTTCGTTCGCAATGACGAAGTATTTATTGCAAAAACTCATTTGTGTAAAGAGAATCAAAGTCAATCTTACTTACTTTTTTGCCTTCTTGGTCAACTACTGCGCCTGAGTCAATCATAAACTTCGGGTAATCATGCCACATTTTCTTCTCTTGGACTCCCCATTTTTTTTCGTCCGTTGCATAAGCTTTGCTTAGGAAATCCTGACTTGCATAGACGATTTTGGGATCAGAGAAGGTGCCTTTTGGGGTAGTATCTATAAGGATTTTTGCTGACTCTTTGGGATGGGCTCTTGCATATTCATAACCTCTGGAAGTCGCTGTCATGAATTTTTTAAGGAGTGCTTGTTTTATTTTGATTTCTTTGGGACTTGCTATGATCGTTGGCGTGTAATAATCCGGCACACCATATTTTGTGATTGGGAAGAAATTTGTTTTGAGGCCTGATTGTTGAGCCGCAATTCCTTCCCATCCCTCAAATACCCAGACAAAATCTATTTTTTTGGATTCAAGTGCCTGCATGGCAGATGAATCAAGCGTGATGTTCTTGAATTTTCCTACTCCGCCATCTGTTTTGATAATTTGTTTTATAACCGGTTCCTCATAGGTTGCTCCAAACCCGCCATAAATTTTCCCGTCCAGATCCTTGGGGGACTTCGCTTTTTCAGAGAGCGCAATCAGTCCTGAAGTATTATGCGCGATGATTGCCGCAATTGATACAACGGGATTTCCTGTGGCGGCATCACTCATCATGCTTTCAGTTGAGCTTATTCCGGCATCTGCTTTGCCTGATGAAACAAGCACATCTGCGCTTACTGAGGAGTAGGGAAGTATTTTGATGTCCAGACCCTGTTCTTTATACCAGCCTTTGCTCATTGCAACATAAATTCCTGTGTGATTGGTGTTGGGTGTCCAGTCAAGAGCAAGAGAAAATGAGGTGACAGGTGAGAGGTGAGAGGTGAGAGATTCCGAATTAGGCTTTTTGGAATAAATTATTGCCAGAAGAATCAGAATTAAAACAATTAAAAGAATTAGTTTTTTCATATTTCCCTTCGCCGCGTTAAACGCGGCTTCGCCGGAATTACCCGGATCAGGTTCAATGGGTCATCTGATTTATCAGAACTCTCAGCCCGACTAACGAGCTCCCCAGAAGATAAATATATAATACTTTTTGAATTTATGCAAATTTTTGCATCTGCAACTGTGTATAGACATGTTCTAACGCGTATATACGTGTATATACGTATTGAGGCTGGGAATGTGTTTTTGGTTGAGTTTATTTTTAACTGAGATTGGGTTATTGGAGGGTGTGGATGACGAGGAGGGTTTTGTTTGGGAAAGTCACATTTGCTTTGGGTTTGGTTAATTCGTTACTTATTCCGTGGTTTCCCTGAATTGACAGCGTGTAATTTGCAAGATCATATTTGAGTCCAATTGATTTGATCTTATTTACCGTTCCTGTGATTGGGATAAAAGATATTATGTCTCTTTTTTTGCCTGAGATCTCAATTTTATTTTTCGCAAGATATATCTCCTGATCTCCATCCACAAATTTTATTTGTGCTTTGGCAAATTTCTTTTTTAATAGTAATAAAACGTTTGATATGAGATGGTCTGTTCTGGTGCCAGAAATTCCTCCAAGAATTGTGATTTGAGTTGCACCATTTTCCACAGCGGTTTGGATTCCAAGTTCAGTATCAGTCTCATCTTTGGTTGCGGGAAAACGGAGGATTTTGGTTTTATCAAAACCGGAAAGAAGCTTTTGATCAATCGAATCAAAATCGCCTACAAGAAAGTCGGGGATTAGTTTGAGTTTGAGGCAATGCGATGCTCCGCTATCTACTGCGATAATTTTGTCAAAGTTTTTTAAGGCTTTTTCAGTAGCGATGCCGTTTTCCAACTCCCCACCCGTAAAAATAATATAATGCATAATTGAATTATATTATTTTATAATAATTATGAAAATGCAATTTAATTGCTCTCTGTAATGGCGTGGGACACATTTTTAATGATTATTAATGCCTTTTAAGAGGTGTGTATCCTGCAATTTTCAAATCAGGATTATTGCCCATTTCAGCTGATGCTAATTCTGCAGGTGTCAAATCGTCAACAGTCAAGTTAGCTTTCTTTGTTTCAGTTTCTCTGCCTTCTCTTTCTGCTTTGCTGGGCATAACTCTGATGCGAACTCCTGTATGATTTGCCTGTGATTGTCTATTGGCTGCTACAGATCGTGGTTCATCTAGTGGTAATTGTCCTTCATTTTCCGCCATAAAATAAAATTGTCTGAAGACATCAGAAATATAAATGTTACTAAAAGATAAATTCAACGCTCTATGATATGGGTTTGATTGGTTTTTTCCCGAGCTAAAATTAATTAGGAAGGTTACTCATCACACCACGGTGCTTTGAATTCGCCTCATCTCTCCCGATTAATCGGGAAATACCTCAGGGTCTGTGAACTTGTAGAGAAAAAAATCCAACCAAGTATCCAGTATCAAAGAGCAATTACAGTATATGAAGTGAGCCGTGAAAAGTCAAGGCAGTTAGAGTCCCAGGAGTCTGAGGGAGTAGTTTATGAGTGCTCCGACAAAGCCGATTAGTGAGAATCCGCCGATCGGAAAATACAATAGGAAAATTAAGATAAACATTCCAAATCTCTGGCCTATTGCAAGAAATGCTGCTGCTTCCTGACGGGGAAGGATCATGGCGAAAATTTTGGATCCATCAAGGGGGGGAATGGGGACCAAATTGAAAATAGCGAGTATCAGATTGATTCTGACGATAGTTGCGAGGATAAAGCCCAAAAATCCGCCTGCAAATACCTCATTAAATCCGCTGCCCGGGAAAATCAAATGAATTAGGATGCTCCCGATTATAGCAAGTAAGATATTGGTTCCCGGCCCGGCGATTGATACGAGTGCCAGATCTTTGATGCCGTCGCGGAGATTGAAAGTATCAACTGGCACAGGTTTGGCCCCTCCTATAATTACGCCGCCAAAATAAGTCAAAATTGGAAGAATTATTGTCATGAACGGGTCAATGTGTGATTTGGGATTGAGAGTGAGTCTGCCCATCAGCTTGGCTGTCGGGTCACCGAGGCGATACGCTACATATCCATGTGCGATTTCATGGAGAATGGAGGAGTAAACAAGTATAAATATGCTGATTAATGCGCCGAGAATATCCATAATAATTTAAAATCCTAAATACTAATTTCTAAACTCTAAATAATTTCAAAATCTCAAAATTTAAAACAGTTTTCATTTTTGTATTTTATGTATTTGAATTTGATTAGGATTTGGAATTTAGTGCTTAGTATTTAATTTTGTAATCTGAATAAATTCAGGATGACAATACCGGTTGAGATAAATACCAGATTATGATATTATAACATCCATGGCAATGAAATGTTCAAATTGCAGCAAGGGAATTATGTACGGGCATAACGTGTCTCATTCAAAAAGGCGCACGGTTCGTACTTTCAAACCCAATCTTCATGTTGCCAAACTTGAAGTAGACGGAAGCACCAAAAAGCTTAAATTGTGCACAAAGTGTCTGCGTTCAATCAAGAAGTCCCTCAAGCCTGCTGAAAAGCTCGCTCCTGAAATCCTCGCAAACCCGCTTGCTGTCTAACTTTTAGTTGTCCTCAACTGATATTGTCCTCATGAATTTTGATATAGTATGATATAATTCATTTTATGAAAATTCAAGAAGCTCAGCCTGAATCTGAATGTGGCAAAACAATTAGAACAAAGAATCCAGTGCTTTAATAACGCTGTGGATCCATCAAGAAGGTGGAACTCTGTGCGAATTGTAAGTTGTACTGCTGAATGCCCGCTAGCTAAAAGTCCAATCACTGTAGTGGAATTTGGCCAAGAGAGGTCTTTTGCAACTAGAGCGAGCATGATCAGAGCTGATCAAGTTGGATGTCCACTGGGACTTACCCCACCAAAAAAAATAGGTCGCGGAGCAACTCCCTCATCTCCGGATAGCCGTTGAGGAAATCTTTAACAGACATCGGTTTGCCGCCTTCAGGTTGAATTAGATAATTTGAAGGGATTGCTTCGTCTTCTTCGATTCCTCGCAATGACAAAGGTTTTGGTAAGAACTTTACCCTTAACGCTTTTCCCTTAACGCTTAATGTTGTCCACACCCCCGGCCAGGGGTAATATGCCCGGATCATGCGATCCAATTTGTCCTTATCAGGCGGATTATTTATATCAATTTGACCATCTGATTTACTCATTCTTTCTGTATAACTTGCCTTTGATTCATCCTGCTTTATCGGATGAGCAACTCCGTCAATATAGTCTTTAAGAACCGGTAGTATTATTCCCCCGCCCAATTTATTCAGTTCTGTAAGGAGACTCTCAGTCGTATCGGTTGGCTTGATTTCATATTCTTTTTGAGCCAGGATATCTCCTGCATCTACTTTGTCATTCATCGCGATCACAGTTACGCCTGTTATTTTGTCTCCGCTTAGGATCGCAAAAGGAGCGGGGGATGTGCCGCGGTATTTTGGTAATAGAGAATGGTGAATGTTGAGGCTTTCGTATTTTGGAAGTTTTAATAAAGCATCCGGCAGAAGCAGGCCATAATCCTCAACTATCAAAAAATCCGGGTTTAGATCAGAGATAGTTTCGATAGTTTCATGCGTTATTTTATCGACCAGAAGATAGGGAATATTGTTTTCGATTGCAAATGATTTGAGAGGATTTGGTGTGGGCCTGCCTTTTTTATCCGGCCGGTCAGGTAGTGTCACGATTTGAGATAATCCAAACTTGGAATGAATAATTTTGGCTCCGATTAAGGAGAAGCGGGTGTTACCAAAGAAGATAATTTTCATAATATATATAAACTGTCATTCCCGCGAAAGCGGGAATCTATATAGCTTTATAATATCCTGGATCCCCATTTGCATGGGGATGACAAAGACAAATTATAAGAGTTCAGGATACAAATCCTTCCATTCACGATTTGTTTTTTCAATTAAATCAATCTTCCATTCTCTATTCCATTTTTTCATTTGCTTTTCTCTTAGCATAGCCTCATTAATATCTTTGGTGATTTCATAGTAAACAAGAGTATGTATATTATATCTTTTTGTAAAACCTTCAACAAAATTATTCTTGTGCTGGTAGATTCTTTTGATTAAATCGTTTGTAACTCCGATATATAAAGTTCCGTTTCTTTTACTTGCTAAAATATAAACATAGTATTGTTTTTCCATTAATTCTGGATTCCCGCCTACGCGGGAATGACAATTGGGCAGGGCTTAAATTTCCAGCTCCTCAAATTCAGTCTCGCCTTTTTTATTTTTTATTGATTTATAGAGCTTTTCTTTTTGCTCAAGGACTCTTTTGGGAAATAGAATTCCATTGAGGTGATCTGTTTCGTGCTGAATAATTGTGCTCATAAATCCATCAAATGACTCTTTGTGCTGCTCGCCGTTCTCATCCATGAATGATAACACCACTCCATCGTGACGCTTTACAACGCCCCAAATATCCTGAAGCGAGAGACAGCCTTCAAGCTGAACACCCTTTTTAATACCTGCCTTTTTCTTGGCTTTGGTAGTTTTTGTGCTTTGCACAGTCTTCTTTTCAGCTGGTTTTTGGAAAAACTCCTCAATAACCGGATTAATAAAAGTTTTGAGATTTGCTTCAGGGTTTTCTTTAACAATAAAGATCTGCAAAGACTTTCCGATTTGCGGAGCAGCAAGACCGACACCCTCTGGGTCAGTTGCGGATGCAAGGGAGGTTTCCATTTCTGTCAACAGATTCTTGATGTATTTATCAATTTTTTCAACTGGGCGGGCAACTGTTGAAAGAACTGAATTTGGTGCCTGAACAATTTTCATACAATGGAAGAATTATAACATATGGAGGTCCTGATTACTGATTAATTACGCCCCAGCTCTTAAGTCCCTCTTTTGCCTGCTTATCGCTCGGGTCGAGGTTTTTCAATATGTATTGATAAGCATTAATTGCTTTTTGCTGCATTGGAGGATCTACCAGATTTCCATTGTTATCAACTGCAAGCTCATGGTAATACAAGCCGAGGGCAAAATACGCGTCTCTATAATCAGGCTTTAGTTTAACTGTGTTTTCAAGAATTTCAACTCCTTTTTGCGGTCCGTCAATTTGTCCGCTCAATACAGCGTAATTGTAGGAAATTTTGGCATCATTTGGAGCAAGTACCTGCGCTTTTTCAATTGCATCAAGAGCCTGTGCAAAATAATTTTTTTGATGAATGGTATCGCCTTGCGCAAGCGTATAAAACAGTCGCACTCTGTCTTTCCAGTAAACAACATCATTGGGGTGATACTTCACAGTCTGATCGCTTAGATTTATGGCTTCCTGAGAAAGCTGTCCAGCAGTGGATGACTCCTTTTGAAGATATAAACTTGATGCCAAAGTGCCCAAATTTATAGAAAGCTCGTCACTATACACAGGTTCATTGGGTTTTGACTCATATGCGCTTTGTAAGGGTTTAATTGCTTCCTGATAGTTGCCCGCTTTATCAAGACTCGAGCCATTTGCATAGTTAATATCAGCAATCCAATACGATACAAGCTCAAAAAGCAAAAAGCAAGACGCAAGAAGTACAATAAGCAAAAGTGGCCATTGATAACGATTTGGGCGAGAGGTTTCATCGGATCCAGACTTGTCAAAATTCTTCCCAAAAGTTTTTTCGGGATCTAGCATTCCGCTTAGAATAAATACGAATGCTGGAATGAGGAAGAAATAGAGATTAATTATGACCACAGAAAAGCCGAAGAAGTTGGAGACGAGAATTGAAACGTATGCGCTTAGCAGCGCTATACATAAAGTTCTAATATCTAAGTCCGAAATTCTAAACAATTTCGAATTATCAAAACTCAAATTCTCAAAATGTTTTGTATCTTTATCTTTTGGATTTTGATTTTGTTTAGAGTTTAGAAATTGGGATTTAGAGTTTAATAATTTTTTAATTGTTACAAATATAAATAAGAAAATTATTGCAAGATAGCTTCCCAGACCGAAAATTCCGGTTGTTGCCAGGAAGTTCAGATATTCGTTGTGTGCTTTGTTGTAGAGAAAATCCCATTCTGTTGTGAGATTGTGTGCTGCAGGTTTGTATTTGTAGTATGCAAAGGCGTAGGTTTCAACGCCTGTTCCTATCAAAGGGTGCGCTTTCCATGCACTGATTGCGCCTTTCCAAACCAAAAGCCTGATTGCACCTGAGTCAGTTCCTCCAAGTTCTCCGGCAGCTGGTTTGGTTAAAGCATTTGTATGCGCTGATTGGGTCTGCTTGGTAAGTTCGGGCAAAGTAAATCTGGAAAGTTGCGAAACAGGGATGCCCTGGAAGAAGTTAAAAATGAGAAATGAGAGATTAAAGATGAGAAAATAGCGTATTGTCATCCCGACCGAGCCGAAAGGCGAGCGGAGGGATCTTTTTAATGAGGATTTGCTTGAATGAGATTCCTCGGCTTCGCTTTGCTCAGCTCGGAATGACAAAAATAAAGTAATTCCCCAAAATACTAGATTTGCAATCCAGAATCCGATAAAGCCACCACGCGTGTCTGTGTAGGTGAGGCAAGCGTAGAAGAGGAGAGCCAGCACTAAGAAAATTCCAAATTCTAAGTTCCAAATCCTAAACAATTTCGAATTTTCTAAATTCAAAGTTTCAAAACGTTTTGCATTTTTGGTATTTGGATTTTGATATTGTTTAGAATTTAGAGCTTTGATATTGGTATTTTTAATACCAAGCGCTATGGCAATCGGTATTAAAATTGATGCATATGCAGCAAGCCATGCCGGCTGGCCGAGAGTTGAGAAGATTCTGATAGTCGGTTTGAATGCATCGGTCCAGCAGGCAGTGTCAAAGCTGCCACGGAACAGAAAGCAAGTCGGGTCATAACCAAAATGTGATGGTAAGCCCCAAAGAGCAACCAGCAAACCTGCAAAAAGGGTGACTTTTAGAAGTCTCATTACACTCTTTACTTCCAGATTGGAGACAAATGCATAATATAAAAAAATATAGGCGATTATTGAAAATAGACCACCATTGAACCTGGAATAATATCCCCACAGCGACACGTGTGTATCAAGTGAGAAGATAGTGGAGGTGATTTGAGATAACAAAAATAAAGCAATTGGAATGTCCAAAGGAGTCCTTTGAAGCCTGAATTGTTTTTGCAGGATCATTTTTGTCATCCAGGCGGTTCCAATTAGAATAGTAATCCCAAAAGTAAACCACATTTTGGGGAATTCAAAAAGTTCTGAAGGCGAGCTTGCGAAAATAAGCGGAACCAGTAGAAAAAGGGCGTAGAAAGAGTATTCGATAAGGCGATTGAGATAATTGATAAGTTTCATTTGAATTTATTTCCAATCCTATCATATTGGCAAAACAGGGGCAAGCTGGTAGAATGAAGTTAATACTACCAATACTACCAATTCTCAAATACTACCAATCAAAACCTAAATGCAAAATGAAGAAAAGATACAAGATATTCATGAAAGAATTTATCAGTTTGTAATTCGCGTTTTAAATTTGGTAAAACAGCTTCCAAGAACACCAGAAAATATTATAATAATTGCACAAATAACAAAATCCGCTACTTCTATGGGCGCAAACGATCAGGAAGCAGATGGAACAGATAGTAAAAAAGACTTTATTGCAAAGTATGCAATAGTCAGGAAAGAAGGCAAAGAAACAAATTATTGGTTAAGGGTAATAAGTGATACAAATCCCACGTTTAAAGTTCGGATGAATGATCTAATGCAAGAAGGAAAAGAAATAGTTAAGATAGTAAGTGCAATAATACTAAATTCAAAAAGAAAATAATATTCTGCATTTGACATTGTTTATTGATTTGTTTATTGGGTTATTGGTAGTATTGGGTTATTAAAATATGAATGTATTAAATAAATTTTATAGCCTGTTCAGCTTGGATATGGGTATAGACTTGGGTACAGCAAACACCCTGGTTTTTGTAAAAGACAAGGGAATTGTCATAAGAGAGCCGGCTGTTGTGGCAAGACATAAAAAGACAAAGCAAGTAATTGCAATAGGAACTGAGGCCAAAAAGATGCTCGGAAAAACACCTGACTCGATCGTAACTGTCAGGCCACTGACCGGGGGAACAATTGCGGATTTTGATGCAACTGTTGCCCTGATTTCACATTACATCAAGCAAGTTCACGCGCTGGGAGGGAAATTAACGGGTATGTTTGTCAGGCCCAAAGTTGTGATCGGGATCCCTAGTGCAGTGACAGAGGTGCAGAGAAGAGCTGTCTGGGAAGCAGCATTATCAGCAGGAGCAAGGGAAGCATACCTGATTGAGGAGCCGATGGCAGCGGCGCTTGGGGAAAATATCAATATCTTTCAATCAAAGGGAGTGATGGTTGTGGACATAGGAGGAGGTACTACGGAAATTGCAGTTATTTCACTTGGCGGAATAGTAGTTGGCCGGTCACTGAAACTTGCCGGTGACGAAATGGATCAGGCAATTTTGCATTATGTTCGTCTCAGGCACGGAATGCTTCTTGGAGAGTCAACTGCCGAGGAAATAAAGATGAGGATAGGATCAGCTTTTGATCAAAGATCAAAGATCAAAGATCAAAGATCAAAGATTGTAGGCGATGTCGATGGAGCGGAACAAAAGGTGACAGAGAAGAGCGATAAGGCTATGATAGTTAGGGGGCGGGATATTGAAACAGGACTCCCCAAGAGTCTGAAGATTACTGAGATTGAAGTGCGGGAAGCACTTTCTCCAATTATAAATAAAATTATTCAGGCTGTTGCTGATGTGATCGAAGAAACGCCACCTGAACTTCTCCCTGATATTCTCGAGCAGGGGATTCTGCTGACAGGCGGAGGTGCAAATCTTTCAGGATTTGATCATTTGATTGTCGAGCGAGTGCATATGCCTGTTTTTGTCTCCAGTGATCCGATGACATCAGTTGTCAGAGGAACAGGAAAAGTCCTCCAAGATGAACAACTCCTAGAGAAGGTCAAAGTAATTGGTGGTTTGCGGTAGAATTTGTTTTAGATTAAGAATTAGCGCCTATACTTCTCCTTGTTGCCTTAGCAGAAATAGTTCCAATTTCCAATGGTGTTGGTCTGACAATTGGATCAATTAAACTATGATCTTCTGGGTTTGTCAAAAATCTGTCTAGAACAGCAAGTTCATCATCTGTCAATGGACGGCTCGTATGTGGATGTCTGCTTGTAATACTCGTATGTGGATGTCTGCTTGTTGTAAATGTGAACAGCTCCCGCTTAATCTCTGGAACACCATTTTCACGCGTTGGCCTTAAAATAGTTGAAACTTGCTGACCTGCGATTTTTTCTGAAAGCCCTACGACTAAGCGGGGATCACTCTCAGCTTTGGTACCCTTGGTTAATACTCTAAAAAAACCAACAGGGGAATCTGGCAGAAATAGAAGGTGATCAGGAGGATTTGTGAATGCAGTAGTTATTTTAGTTAATAATTGAATTCTATGGGCATCTTCTCCTGCTCCACCATCTGGTGGTCTTAAATCTTGTCTTGCCATAAACGGATATTACAACTTGAGAAATAACTTGTCAAGCACGGTCAAACGTACTAGAATAGCCTTATGCAGAAGAGAAAGAGTTTTTTTCCCACTTTTTTGATTTTTTTCATTCCAGCCATCATTCTTTTTGTTTTGGCAGGCACCGGATACCTGAATGGTTTAACCGGTTTTTTTGAGACAGGAACAGTACCTATCCAAAAATCTCTATTTGGTATTTTTCATCCCGATAGTAAAGATGAGCTCTCCAAGCTGCAAGATGAAAATCGCAATTTGGCATCCCAGCTGACAAAGCAGGAAGAGATGAAGCGGGACAATCAAGCATTACGTGATCAATTCCAGACTGGAAATCCCGCTCCAAATACACTTTTGCCGGCAACAGTTATCGGAGGAGAGGATGACACAATAATAATTGATAAGGGGCAGGCGGATATGATACAAGTCGGAGATGTAGTTGTACTAAAAGATAATTTGATTGGTAAAGTAGACAGAGTATCTATGCACTTAGCGGTTGTAGATTTGATAACAGGTAATACATCTTTTACCGCCAAAACGGTCAAAACTGATTCTCTGGGGATAGTGAAAGGACAAAGTGGAGGCTTATTGCTTTCAAATGTAGTATTGTCAGATAAATTGGAGAAAGGAGATCTGGTTGTCGCAAAAGGAGATGTCGATAGCCACGGAATCGGATTTCCGCCGGATCTGATTGCAGGAAAGATAGTATCTGTAAATAAAAAAGCTAGTAATTTATTTCAGTCAGCTGAAGTGAGAAGTTTGGTGGATTTTGCTAAATTGAAAATCGTGTTTGTGATTACTCAATAATTTTCAATCAAATCTCAATGTTTAAAAATTGACTAATTTAAAACTAAATGAAAATTCCGAATTGAAAATTAAAAATTAATTTATGTTCTTTCTTTTACTAATCTTGCTTTTAATTTCGATTTTTCTCCAGGGGACAGTGACAACTATCCCATTGGTGCTTGCTGTTTTTTTAATTCTTGGAATTTTGGTAAAAGAACAAGTGTTTGTTTTTGCATTTTTTGCAGGGATAATTTTGGATGTACTCACTATTAAAAGTGTGGGATCAAGTTCTTTATTTTTTCTGATATTTTTATCGTTTGTTATGCTATATCAGAAAAAGTATGAAATAAATTCGTATCCATTTGTACTGGTAAGCTCTTTTTTTGGAGCATATGTTTATCTTTTAATATTTGGTAGAGGTTCAGTTGTTCAGGCTGAGTTATGTTCGATATTTGCAGTAGCCTTATTTGCTATTACAAAAACCACAAAATTTTCAATTTGAAATTTTCAATTCACATTGAAATCAAAATGTTTAAAAATTTAAATTTAAAACATTAAATATTCATATCAAATTTTAAATTAATAAATGAAAATTAATTTATGAAGACTGGACATGCATTCGGTGAGCATATTAAAACCGAGAAAATTAAAAAGAGAAGATACTCTGATGGACCAACAAATCAGACAATGCGTGGGTTTTTACTCCCGCTTACTCTTTTTGCAGCAGGACTTCTGCTCGTTGGCAGGTTATTTTATTTGCAAATAATTAAGGGAGCTGATTACAAAGTATTATCTGATTCTAACAGGATCAGAACCCAGATAATACATGCTCCCAGAGGCGTAATTTTTGATAGATTTGGAGTCCCGCTTGTCCAAAATGTACCCGGATTCAGACAGGTAGTTAAGGAGTTAACAAATTGCAAAAGCGGAGCAAAAGAGTCAGGAAAAAATAATAAAAAGGCAATATGTGAAACAGAATCATCCATTCCTCTTTCACAAGAGCAAGCACTGCCGCTTTTAGCACAAGGCACAAAAAATCTCGAAGTTGCATCGCTTAGAAACTATGTATACAAAGATAGTTTGGGTCATGTATTGGGATACATTGGTCAAATTTCAAAAGAAGAACTTGCAAATCCTCAGTTTGCAGACTACCGCGGAACGGATTGGGTCGGAAAGAATGGGATAGAGCGTGAATATGAACAAACTCTTCGCGGGGTTGATGGCAAAGAGCTAATAGAGGTTGATGCAACAGGTAAAGCAGTAAGGCCTCTTGGCGTTACCGACCCGATTGCCGGTCAGGATATTACATTGACTATTGATTCAAAGCTCCAAAAAGCAGTATATGATGCCACAAAAGAAGTTAAGAAAGGTGCTGTAATTGTAAGTAACCCAAAAGGTGAAATTCTCGCTATGATTTCCAGACCATCATTTGATCCAAATCTTTTTACGCTTGACAAAACTTATAAAACAGCTTCTGATAGTGCATACAAAAGCTTGACTGAAGTTTTGAGCGACTCTACATATTATCCGCTTTTGGACCGGGTAATTGCAGGTACATATCCGCCTGGTTCGACATTTAAGATAGTTACATCAGCTGCAGGTTTGCAGGACAATATCATAGATGAAAATTATAAAATTACCGATACAGGTGTGATAACAATTGGGGACTTCTCATTTGCCAACTGGTATTACACAGATTACGGTAGGCGCGAATCCGGGGATCTGAATGTAGTTCGTGCAATTGCCCGCTCAAATGATATCTTTTTCTACAAGTTGGCTGAAAAAGTTGGAGTAGATAAGCTTTCTGAGATGAGCCGGAAAATGGGTTTGGGCGTAAAAACGGGAATTGATTTGGGAGGAGAAGTCAGTGGACTGGTGCCGACTGTTGAGTGGAAGAAAGATATTTTTAAAGAGAATTGGTATCTTGGGGACACATATCATTATGGAATCGGACAGGGATATTTGTTGACAACTCCTCTTCAGGTTAATCAGTGGACTCAAGTAATAGCAAATGGAGGGAGTTTGTATGAGCCGCATCTTTTATTAGATCAAAGATCTTCGTTCGGCAGGCTCAGGACAAGCAAGATCAAAGATCAAAAAATATTGAACGATAAGACGATAGGACTGATCCGTCAGGGGATGATTGAGGCATGCAGTACTGGTGGAGTTGCGTGGCCGCTTTTTAATTTCAAAGTTACCAATCCAAACTTAAAAATTGACGGTAAAAATATAATGGAGGTAAAAGAGGCGAGCGGGTCAGCAAAGCCAAAGGATCTTAGGGCAATTTCAGTTGCCTGCAAGACTGGGACTGCGCAGCATGGAGGAGAAGATACGCTTCCCCATGCATGGATCACACTTTTCGCACCAGCCTACAATCCTGAAATTGTTATTACAGTTCTTAAAGAAGAAAGTGGTGAGGGATCCAATGAAGCCGCACCAATTGCAAAAAAGATTTTGGAAAGTTACTTTGGTAAATAATATTTAAGACTTCTTGAGAGGGTTTTTAACAATAAAATAGAGAAAACCGAGGGCTATTAGTCCACGGATTGCGATATTGTACCATTCTGTCCCGCCGCTAATTACTCCGCTTGTGACTCCCATCGTGTCAATTGCCACACTTGATGCGTGAACTAGAAAATTGGTAATGAGTACTCCCTCCATCATTTTGGCATCTTTCAGGTCCCGGGCATACCAATCAAGAACTGCGATTGAGAGGATAAGACCGCCGACTGTTTTGACAAATATAAGAGCACCCGGTGCAATTGTGGCGCCCTGACTTGCGGTGACTGCGTGCGGAAAGAAGAGAAATGCTGCTGCCGATAGAAGAGCGACAATTGAATTAAATGTTAAATAATTTCTAAGTGCCTTCACATAATTAGTTAATCAAAACCATTGATCGCTGTCAAGTAGAAACTGGTTGCATATAAATAGCATGCAGATTAATATTAATTAAGTATGACTGAAAGATCTTATTGGCTTGGATTTTCTTCATTTTCAGGAATTGGTCCGGGGAAGTTTGCATTATTGATTAAAGAATTTGGAACTGCTGAGAAGGCATGGAATGCCAGTTTTGCTGAGCTGGAAAAGGTTTTGGGTAAAGCTCTAACGCCTCAATTTGTTGAGTTTAGAGATAAATTTGTGATTTCAGATTATGAGAAAAGACTTAAAAGGGCGGGAGTTTCATATTTAATTCTCACCGACAAAGATTATCCAAGATTACTTGCAGAAATTAAAAAACCGCCATTTGTTTTGTATTATAAAGGTAATAAAGATCTTGTCATTGCGAGGAGTGAAACGACGAAGCAATCTATTAAAAAGATTGCCACGCTCCCTACGGTCACTCGCAATGACATGACAATTGCAATTGTCGGAACGAGGAGGATTACTGAATACGGCAGGCAGGTGACAGAAAGCTTGACGACTGACTTGGTCAATAGTGGTTTCGTTATTGTCTCAGGCTTGGCACTTGGAGTTGACGCTACAGCTCACAAAACAACCATCGTAAATAAAGGAAAAACAATTGCAGTTCTTGGCTGCGGAGTTAATTGTTGTTATCCCCGCGAGAATCAGCAGGTTTATGACAAAATTTTGGAGTCAGGCGGAGCAATTGTCTCAGAATATCCGCTAAGTCAGGAGCCATCAAAAGGATCTTTTCCCTCAAGAAATAGAATTATTTCAGGTTTGTCACAGGGTGTAATTGTTACAGAAGGAGCAGCAGACAGTGGAGCTTTGTATACGGCAAAAGATGCGTTTGAGAATGGCAGACCTGTCTTTGCAGTTCCAGGACCGATCACTTCTTCACTGTCACAGGGACCCCATGGTTTGATCGCAAAAGGTGCCAAGTTGATAAGTGGAGCGGAGGACATAATAAAAGATTTAGGATTTAAGATTAAAGATTTAAGGAGTGATGAACCCTTTTCACCAACGCATCGCGGGGCAAGCAAAGAGGAGCAGAGGATTATTGATATCCTGCAAAATGAGTCAATGCATTTTGACGAATTAGTAAAACGGACTAAAATTCCTTCTTCCAAATTGGGAAGTATTTTGAGTTTGATGGAGATGAGGGGAATCATCAGGGGATTGGGAAGTGGAAACTTTTCAATAAATAATTCTTAGATTGTAATAAAAATATACCTCATATAGGGAGCTTACCATCTCTACCTCTTGTCGTAGATGCTATTGCAGCACCAGCACCTGCTATAAGTGTGCCTGCTTCCTCGAGCTTAATTGCTAAATTTATAGCTTGATCGGGCTTTGGGCCCGGCATTTGTAATTCTTTAGCTGATAATGCAACTCCAGTAACTCCAACAGCACCACCAACCGCTACTAAAGAAACGCCTATAGTTGCTACAGTCTCTCTCCACCTTCTTGAGCGCTCCTGTCTTGCCATAGATGAATGTTAATTCAAAAGTGCCAACTTGTCAATGAAGTTTGTGGGGGATCAAACTACCAATCCTTTTCTGTTTTCTTGCGGATGATGATCTGCTTTTTATTTTTATCCGGCTCGATGACCACATAGGTTGCTCCATCCATTCCAAGTGCAATGAGCATTTTCTTGTCAAGAGTCACAACTACAGAATTCCCGGCTTTATACAATTTTCTGATCATATTATGTATATACACGTATACACATGTATATACGTAATAATACTATAAATTTTATAAAATTGTCAAGGAAAATTGATTGGATTTGGGGGAGTGAGTTTAGTTTGAGACCTGCAATTTAGAAGAATTTGTACAGTCAGAAATGGTGAATTCAGTACTGTATACACTGTATAAGGCGTTGATATATTTATTTGTACTATTTCCAAATTTGTATCTTCCAGGTTTAATCTTGCTGAGTGGGGAGGAGGGTGATTCAAAAACATCTCCTACTATCCAAGATCTGGAACCCTTCCAGCTTGCATTAAGCCCCGAGAAATTATTTGAAGGAATTGGGTTAGCAGGGGCAAGTAGATATAAATCTGCTCCGTTTACGGTAGATTCTATATAAGGGTCAACCTCTTTAATTTTTGGGTCAGCAAGCCACTCTATTTCATATGTTTCTCCTAGGCAAAGAGTTTCGTTTCGTTCGGGTTTTAAAAATTGAAAAATGGCAGGTTGGGGAGTTGGAGTGGGATCTGAGTAAGGAATGAGATAAGTCGGGAGTGAGTATTTGATACAATCATTGCCTTTTTTATGAACATTTTCGTTGGTTGAGCCGTAATAATAGGTAGGGTAGCTATTTTGATTTTTTTTCTTTACTTCTTCAGAATCAGTTGAGAATGTTGAGCAGAGTTTGTAATCAGAGCTTGTTACTTTTTCATATTTGTAACTCTCCTTACTTTCAGGGTCTTTCGGTTCAGGAGCATAAGTAAATTTAAGTTCAGAAAGAGATATAGGCAATTGTTTATTGGTAGAATAATAGTCTTCAACAGCTGTTTTGATAGTTGTGAATCCGGATATTCTTGTTTCATCAAATCTGATTGCTTTTTGGGAAATCGGGGTACCAATAATACTAAATCCAACAATGCAGACGATTAAGACAAATATGCCAAGTATAGTTATTCCGATATATTGATTACGCATATGATTTTCCTCCCAACATCTATGGCTGAGGGGCGCCAGGTGTTCCCGAGCAGTCAGAGATGGTGATTTGATAGTTGGAGATATAGTCCTGGACGCTGTTTGCGGTGTAGTTAGGGTATTTGCTTACGCTTGCCGCAAATGTGTATTTTCCCGGCTTGAGTGTTTGTTGTTTTTTGGATAAATAATCTATTGCATCTCCGACTACCCAATTCTGTGAATGCTTCCATGTAGAATTGGTTATTGGACTATTTCTAGCAAAAGTCCTGCTATCTGGATAAATTAAATATACCTCTGCAGGAACAGCTGATGAAATTAAATATGGGCTAACTCCATCGAGAGAAACATCTGCTACCCATTCTATTTCATAGCTTTGTCCCAGACAAAGAGTCTGATCGCGAGTGGTTTTTATAAATTGAAAAAGAGCTTGTTGGGGAGTTGGAGTTGGTGGAATGAGATAAGTCGGGAGTGAGTACTTGATACAATCATAGCCCTTTTTGTGCTTGTTCATATCGGTAGGGTCATAAGAATAATTGTAGTGGTTATTTGTTGCATTATTTTTATACACCTCTTCTGAATCAGTTGAAAAGGTAGCGGAAGGTTTGTATTCAGTATCAGTTACTTTCTGATACTCATAGCTTTGCTTTGATTCCGGGTCCTTTGGTTCCGGAGAATATGTAAAAGTCAAACTGGATAGTGAATTTGGGAGAGTTTTAGATTTAGTGTAATAATCTTCAACGGCACTTTTAATAACTGAGAAGTCAGAAAAGCGGGCTTCATCAAATTTGATGGCTTTTTGAGAAATTGGTGTGCCGACAATGCTGAATCCGGCAATGCAGACGATTAAGACAAATATACCAAGTATAGCTATTCCGATATATTGATTACGCATGAGCTTTCCTATCTTCTTTTACTTGGTGAAGGTAAAAAATAAATACCGCACCGCTGACAGCAACAGTAATTATCAAGTGAAGAACAAAGTTCATTGATACATCGCCATTGAGCAGATTGAAAATTGTTTCGATGATTTTTTTAACTAAAATTAAGAAAGTAATAATCAACGTAAAGTAAATAAGTTGTTTTCTGACTCGTATGCTGCGAAGCAGCGGATTTTTCAGAGTTCTTTTATTCAGATCAAGATGAAAATATGCAAAAAGCGGGAAAGTAACCATAACGCATGCAAGTGAGCTTTTTAAAATCCAATCGTAATAATTAGTGAGGCCGAAATAACCGTAATAGCTGGTAGTATTTGCAACTCCCGGCGCCCACTTGTCGGTAAATTGATGAAGAAGCATAGCAAAAGCAGTACTCATAAAATAAAGACTGATAAACATCAAAATATGCTCAAAAGCGTCCCACATATTTGCGTATCCCGTAGGTGGTCTTGGAACATCTGAAGGGGGAGTCGGGACAGCGTTGGTATTATTTATTGCGTGAAATCCATCATCAATTGATTTGCCGTCCCATCCGGCTTGTGCTAAATTGGATCTGATTTCTATTTCAGATTTTTCCTCAGACTGAGATTTTTTAATGTAATCGGTGATTGAGCTATTTGCCATTGTTTATTTAGCGTATTATTGCTACGGGTGAAAGTCAAGCAGATAAAATAGTAAAATTAAATTCTGTTTTAAGGGTACGTTTTCCTTGACAAGGCCGTGTGTTTTTAATACGCTAATACTATCTATCAAACGCAGACACAAAAAGCCCAAAACAATGATTGAAAAAATAAAATCCTATATAACCAGGATTAATACCCGCAATCCGATATTTATTGCAGTTGTTTTTTCTCTGTTTTTCTTATTTCTGATTTTGATCGTACTCCAATCACGCGTCCAGCAGGGGAGAGAAAATAATACGGCTCAAGTTATCCCGACGATTACTCCTACACCACCGCTTATTCCTGGAAAAGATTTTGTTCAGGGGCAGATAAACGTCAAGTTCAAAGAAGGATTGACTGATGCTCAGATAAATAGCATTCTGAGCAAATATAATGCGCGTATCAAATCAACTATTTCAGGGATAAACGTAAAAGTGATTGAGGTGCCCATCGGGCAGGAAGATGTTGTCCGAAAAAGGTTGATAATAGACGGAATTGTGAAATATGCTGATTTTGATCACATCATGCATGCTCAATTCGCTCCAAATGATACAAATTTTGGAAATCAGTGGGGACTTGCTAATACAGGCAAGGAGTATTGGTATCAGCCCAAAGGTGCTCCACGGATCAACAGTGTGGGTATCCCAGGTGATGATATTCACGCTCAAGCAGCATGGGAGGTGACAAAGGGAACAAATATAAAAGTTGCAGTATTGGATTCAGGAATAGATATGGATCAGCCTGATTTAGCAGGAAAAGTGATATTGCAGAAAGTATTTATTACATCATCAATTGATGATAAAGTTGGGCATGGGACGCATGTGGCGGGAATTGTGTCAGCTAACACAAACAACGGACAAGGAGTAGCCGGCGTTTGTCCGGAGTGTCAACTTATTATTGGGAAAGCGATGGATGATTCAGGGTCTGGTACGGACGCTATTTTAGCCGAAGGTATTACATGGGCTTCAGATAATGGCGCAAAAGTAATCAATATGAGTGTAGGTATTCAATCTTTTTCGCAAACTCTTCAGGATGCAGTAAACTATGCATGGAATAAAGGCTCAGTATTGGTGGCTGCAGCAGGTAACTGCGGAGGCTCAAATTATCCTGATGAAGGATGCGCCAGTCAAAATCCAGTGATCTATCCGGCAGGCCTTATGCATGTCGTTTCAGTTGCGGCAACTGACAATAAGGATCAGAAAGCATCTTTTTCCGAATCCGGTACATGGGTGAATATCGCTGCTCCTGGAATAACTATTCTCTCAACTTTACCTACGCATAGCTATGCTATTCAGAGTGATAAAGGATCTGCTCTCAATTATGACTACTTATCAGGAACATCACAGGCAAGTCCGATGGTTGCCGGTGTTGCTGCCCTGATCTGGTCAACGCCATATGGGACATCCAATCAGGCAGTAGTTGACAGGCTCTTTTCAACTGCCGATCAGATTACGGGTACAGGAACATATTGGCAAAAAGGGCGCGTAAATGCGGCAGCTGCAGTAGGTGCATCAAGTAGCGCGACTTTGACGCCAACGGTTACAGTAGGACCAACAGATATTGCAACGCCGACAGCAACCATGACCCCGACCACCGTTCCATCTCAACCTATTCCTTCGTTTGTCTGCGCAGGATCACCCAACAGTGTATGTAATCCCACTCTTACTCCCGGTGCGACTGGTAATCCAACAATTAATCCAACTCTGACCGGTCAACCCAACCCAACAATTGGCATATCTGTTGCGCCGAGTACAAGTCCGTCCGGTACACCTGGAACAACACCAGAACCCTGCCCAAGTAGTGGAGGAGGGTTTATAGAAAATTTGCTAAGACTAATCAGGGATTTTATAACTAAATTATTCCAGCAGCTGGGCCTCACAAAGACACCTGTAATCCCATGCAATGTCGGAGGAAATCAGACAACAATACCTACGGGTACTCCTCTACCCAATCTACAGCTACCAAAAATAGCAAGCCCTTCAGGATCTCTGAATCTTACTCCTACAGCAACAGCAAGCTCAAGCGGATTTCAAAATATCACTTTGCCGAGTAGTGGAAATAGTAATGGAAGCGCCGGTGGATTAAATTAAGAAACTTCCGGTGATTCATCTTGTAGTGATAAAATTATTGCTTATTAAAGTTTTTATTGACACGAGTATAAATATGTCTTATTGTTATATTTATAGGCTAAAATGAATTTATTTTTTCGGCATAAAATTAAGGCAATATCCAAATTCTTCCATTCGTTTTTTGGAAGATTAAGCACGTTTCATCAAAACTCCAGGCATTTCTATCCGGCTTTCATGATAGTTGTTTTTGCTTTGGGACTCTTTACGACATATCTTCTTAACACCCAGCTTGCCAACAAAAGACAAACCACTAAATCCAGGGCTGAAGAAACACGTACTGATGCTGATCTCTTTGTAATAAATCGTCAAGGTGCATCCAGCAAGACTGAGATCCATGCACTTTCCGGCTCTTCAAATTTTAATGATTTCAGTATTCACGCTGCAACCGGCCTTGATTCGACAATTGGCAATAATTGGTCTTTTGCAATAGGTTATTTTTACGATGATGATTATTTGCCGGATGTCTTTGCTATCAATAAAAACGGCGCATCGGGAAAAACAGAGATTCATGTGCTTTCGGGTAAAAGTAACTACTCAGATTTTGCACTGCATGCAGTAACAGGATTGGGGCCTACAACAGGAGATAATTGGGTTTTTGATGTTGGAATAGGTCCTGATAGTGATCCAAGAGTTGATCTTTTTGCAATAAATAAACAGGGGGCTTCAGGAAAGACAGAAGTGCATATTCTGCAAGGAGGTACAGGAAAAGATTATAGCGACTTTAGTCTTCATGCGATTACTCCTCTTGGTCCCACAGACAAAAATTGGGATTTTATAACAGGAGTCTTTGCTAACGATCCGAAAGCTTCAGATATTTATGCAATTAATCGTAGGGGCGCCTCAGGAAAAACTGAAGTGCATATTTTGTCTGCCTCATCAAATTACAGCGATTTTAGTCTTCATGCAGTCACACCCCTGGAGCCTACAGATAATTCAAATTGGTCCTTTAGCACAGGTTATTTTGATAAAGATTTAAAAGCCGATCTCTATGCAATCAATAGAAACGGTGCATCCGGTAAGACAGAAGTAAGCGTATTGTCAGCAGCAAGCAATTTTAGTGATGTGATTTTTCATGCTGTAACACCATTGGAAGCAACAGATAATACTAATTGGACATTTGCTCCTAGTGAAGATTTTCCCGCTTCATCTTCCGCAGTTCCAACTCAACCTATTGCTCCAACAGCTACTACAGCCCCGGTTAACGGTCCCGTTGCCACACAAGCCCCTAACAATCCAGTTGTTACTCAGTCTCCTATTGTTAATATCACTCAGCCTATACCCACTTTTGTCTGCGCAGGCTCTTCGGATGGTATTTGTGCCACACCGACTGTTGGTCAACCAAATCCAACTATCGGTGTAGATCCAACGGCCAGCTCAAGTCCTATTATTTCACAAGCCCCTATAGCTTTGTCCGGCACTCCCGTTGCAAGTCTTTCCGGCACTCCTAATCCTGCAAATCCCGATCCGTGTTCAAATAGCAATAACGGTTTTCTGCAAAATCTACTTCAGTTAATTAAAGATTTTATTGCAAAATTATTCCAATCTTTGGGAATTGGTAGTGCATCCACAATTCCCTGCAGTCAGGGATCAAATACTCCAGCTATACCCGATCAATCTAATATTCAACAGCCAAATAGTGGATTACCTGCAAATATGCCAAATACAAGTGGTGGATTTCAAAACATTAGCAATCCAGGCGCTGGGACAGGTGCAGCAGGCGGGGGGAATACGGGTGGATCAACTGGCGGAAGCACTGGAGGCGGAGCATCAGGTGGCGGTTCAGGCGGAGGAAGCACTAGTGGCGGCGGAAGTTCTGCAGGAAGTAGTAATAGTGGTTCTAGTTCATCTTCTTCATCAAGCGGAGGAGGGAGTTCTTCAAGTAGTACTTCTTCCGGCGGTGGAAGTTCAAGTAGCAGCAGTTCTAATTAGCTACTAAATAATAATCTATTTCTACATAAGTCTTGGCCATTGGGTTTTATCGGGTCTTCGTTTCGCTGAGTAGGCTGAGATACATAGGTACCACTTTCGAGTTGTAGAATACAACGAGAAAGTGAGGTGATTACCTATGAAAGGTCACAAGCCTACAAACGATCATCCATGGACATATCAAACTTGGAAAGAGATACAAAAAGG
>DATIJS010000016.1:0-2535 GCA_035478335.1 Saccharimonadales bacterium (SeqCode)
GATTTAGCAAACAAAGATTTAACTGAATGGTTAGTTAAGTACAATTCATACCGTCCTCATCAAGCCCTTGACTACATGACGCCTCTTGAATATGCTAATATGTACTTTGCAGAAGTGGTACCTATGACCCCTGCCAGAACACCCGCTTGATCATAAATGCTATAATAAACAAATGCCCCTCAAAAAAATTGTAATTGTTTTGTGGTCTTTATTGCTTGCCTTCTCATTATTTTTTATCTTCCGGCCTACAATCATTCAGGCCGATCAGTTGGATGATATTAATAAGCAGCTCTCTGATCTAAATACACAATTAAACCAGTCAATTGCAGCGACCAAACCTGTTGAGTCGGAACTAAAGAGCATGCAGGCAAAAATTGCAGGAATAAAAAATCAAGTAATCGCAATTGAAGCAGACACTATTGTCAAACAAAAAGAAATTGATGATGGTTATAAAAGCCTTGCGGCGAAAGAAAAGCTAATCTCAGCAACGATCCGCGACTTTTATATAAAATCCTACAATGACTCCCCACTTCTTACTTTGCTATCTTTAAACAATGCATCTGACGCAACGCAAGCTCTGGCCTTCCAACACGCCAAAACAGAGCAAGATAAAGCAATTATTACCAATATAGCACTTTCAATTACCGGTCTTGAAAAGAAAAAAGCAGATCTTGTTATCGAGAAACAACAATTAACTATCGCCAAAGCAAGCCTTGATGATCAGGCTGCAAAGCTTGATAAAATTGTCGCAGGTGCCAAAGATTTCCAGAACAATATATCAAGTCAAATTGCTCAATTATCTGCTCGCCAACAAGAACTCGTTGCCGCAAAGATTGCCAGCATTGCCGTTCCACTTTCTGCAGAAACATCCTTATCCGGTTGTTCTAGTGATATCGGCAAAAGCGCAGGATTTAGTCCTCAAATAGGCTTTTTTTCATATGGTGTTCCACATGGTAATGGTCTAAATCAATATGGTGCTTTTGGGAGAGCTAAGGATGGACAAAATGAAGAACAAATATTACAAACATATTATCCAAGCATGTCACTTAAAAAAGACTACGACCAAGGTGTTCAAATCCATACTGATACGGGATGGAGCGGATCGATAGAGGATTATGTAAAGAGGATTTATGAAGTCCCAAATAGCTGGGGTGATCAGGGAGGTATGGCTGCTCTTAAAGCTCAAGCTGTTGCGGCCCGTACTTACGCTCTTCGCTCAACCAGCAATGGAGCAAATTCAATATGCACTACAGAATCCTGTCAGGTATTTCACAATGATCCCAAAGGAGGAAATTGGGAAGCTGCAGTAAACGCAACTGCAGGATGGGTGATGATGGATGGAGGAAATCCCGGCTTTACACAATTTGCATCAACTCATGGAGGATATATTCACAACCTAAATAAATTTGATGGAACGGGCGGAAATCCAAGCAACTTCAGTGATCTTAAAACCAATGCTTATGACGGGCCAAATCATGCAAACTCTCCATGGTTTTATTGTGACTGGGGATACAGAAGCCAATATAATAATACTGCTTGGCTAAAATCAGAAGAAGTAGCAGATATAGCAAACTCTATTTTACTGGCAAGAGCTGATTCTAGTGCTGCTCCAAATCTTTATCAACCCGATAAGGGTGGATGGGATGCAGAAAAAGTTAAATCAGAATTACGAAAACATAGATCGGCTTTCAATAATATAAGCTCTGTATCTATTGGGGCAGATTTTGGATCAGGTATAACAAGCTCCGTGACTGTTTCAGGAGATGCCGGATCAGAAACATTTAATGGAACTGAATGGAAAGACTGGTTTAATTCCCGTGCTCCTGCAAATATTCAGATAAAAAGCCGTTTATATAACGTTGAACAACAATAAAATCTATGCCTGATATATTTATCAATCCGGACGAAAATCAAACCCAACCTGCCAAACCGGAAAAGACGAACAAGCCAGTTGAAAATCCTGCATTAAGCAACCTGCAGACGGCGCAATCAGAGCAACAAAACCCGATTGGCCTATTTACTACTTTTTTAAAAAATCCAAGCGGAGTTTCATTTAGCGAGCAGGATCAGGATGAAAAAATTGTACTTTTTTTAAGGCGCGACTTTGGATCCAACACGCCATGGATCGCTGCAACAATTTTTCTTATCATCATCCCTTCTCTCCTGAGTTTTATCCTCCACTCAACCGGAGTCACTGTCCCTTTCTTGCCCTCAAATTTCATCAGAATGTCCAAAATTTTTTATTATTTTGTGGTTGCCGGTTTTGCTTTTTCCAATTACCTGACTTGGTTTTTTACGCTCGGTTTGGTAACTGATAAACGCGCTGTTGATATCGATTTTATCAATGTCTCATCAATTCAATTTGCTTCAGCAAATTTGAGTGATATAATAGACGCCAAATACTCCCAAAACGGATTCTCGCAATCTTTTTTTGATTATGGAGATGTCAGCATAGCAATCCAAACCCCTCAAGATAAATTGATTTTTGAAAAATCCCCCAGACCTGCCGAAGTCTCAAACATAATAGATGATTTG
>DATIJS010000017.1:0-6867 GCA_035478335.1 Saccharimonadales bacterium (SeqCode)
CAGGAGGACATAAGATATTCATTTATGAAAAGGGGGACCACCAACCGGCAACCTACACAATACTCAACTTTGTAGTAACAGATATAGATAAAGCAGTTGATGAATTGACAGAAAAGGGCGTAAATTTCGAGCACTACGATAGCAAGGAGATGAAAACAGATGAGAAGGGAATTGCGCGTGGACTATCAGTCAATATGGGTCCTGATATCGCCTGGTTCAAAGATCCGGCAGGCAATTTCCTCTCAGTTCTTCAGGATAAGTAGATATCAAATAAAGTAAAGCATCCCAATTCCCAAGATAATCAATACTGAGCCAATAATCTTTTGTTTAAGTCTGGTTCTTTCACCTAGGAAAAAATATCCCCCAATTAATGTAAATATTAGTGAACTTTGCGTAACAGGAGTCACGCGGGATGCTTCGCCCAGTGTTAGGGAGGTAAATAAGCAAAGCTCAAAAAGAGAAAATGTTATCGATCCAAGCAATAATTGTTTGATATTGTTTTTTGGCATTATGTTCTCTTTCTTTCCACCTTTTAAGAGATATAAAATAAAGATAAGAAATCCAGCCACCAAAAATCCGAATACTCCGGAGACAGAAGGGGAAATGCTTCCTCCAATTTTTTTAATCACGAGAAATGCGCCCGATATAAAAACAGCACTTAGGGCTGCGTATACTATTCCTCGGCTTATTTTCAGCTTTGATCTGTCAATTAATGCAAAACTAACTCCAAATACAATTAATAAAATAGAAAGTATTTTGCTTGTAGTAATAGCTTCTCCAAATGCAAAATATGCACCGATTAGTATTACTACGTGTCTTGATTGCTGGGCAATCTGATACATCGATGCCTCTGTATTTTTAAGAGATAAAAAAGAGGTAGCATCTGCCAAAAATATAAAAATGCCAACTAGTACAAGATATAACCATGCCTCGTTTGTTTGGGGTAATCTTAAATCAAATAATGCAACAGGAATAAGAAAAAGGCCTGCCAGAAGTTCGTGAAGAGCGCCAAATGCTAAAGGATCGGTATTTTTTTTAAAAACCGAGCGGATGATAAGCCTATCTGTAGCAAACAAAAATCCGGCTGACAATGCAAGAAAAAACCACATGAGGAAATTATAACAGGTCGTAGTTTACAAGACCAAAATCTTTGTTATAATAGAGTTGAAATATGAGAAAAATTATCGTATTCAATTTATTAACACTTGATGGGTTTTATGCCGGTATTGAGGGAAATATTGACTGGCATCATGTTGATGATGAGTTCAATAAATTTGCTGTTGAGCAGACCAAATCCTTCGGGACAATAATCTTTGGGAGAGTTACATATAAGATCTTTGAAGACTTTTGGCCGGCTGCTGTAAGTGATCCAAAGATGTCAGCGGAAGACCATGAGATCGCAAAAACTATTGATGACATTGAAAAAATTGTTTTCTCCAAAAGTTTGGACAAAGTAACTTGGAAAAATACAAAATTGTTTAGCGAAATTGATTCCAAAGAAGTTCTGAAGTGGAAAGCAGAGGAAGGGAACGACATGGTTATATTTGGAAGCGGGAAAATAGTTCAACAGATGACCAAGCTGGGTTTGATTGACGAGTATAGATTTTTAATTAATCCAATTGTTTTGGGAGAGGGGAAGGAAATGTTTGAGGGTGTTGGTAAATTTGAATTAAAGCTTCTCAGTACACGCACGTTTGGCAACGGGAATGTTTTGCTTACATACGAACCCATCAAGTCTTAGATAGACTCTTACCCTTTTTTCACATAGATAAGCTATACTTGTTGTTCATGAAAAATTTAGTTACAATTCTTCTTCTCACTTTTGCAATCACACTTACAGGATTTTTTGTTTTTAGAACAAAGATAAAAGCTGCAAATTTAGAGAAGAATGTTTTGGCATCACAAATTCGTCCTACGGTTAATCTTACTCCGACGCCTACTCCTGAGCCTGAATTACCTTTTAGAAAGTACGAGGCTCCTCAGATTGAAAAGAAAAGGGAATACACGATTGTGATGATTGGCGACTCGATGACACATGCTCTAGGGCCTCATGGGGGCAAATTTTATGAGGACATAAATAAATTATATAAAGATTCCGGCCATGGAATTCTGGTAGATAATTATGCAATTCCTTCGACCAACATACTTCAGCTGGATCATGTAATTAATACCAAAACCAAAGTTGATGATGCTACATTTGATCCGCTTTTTTCCAGGAAATTTGATCTTATTTTGATTGAATCTTTTGCCTACAATCCGCTGTCACAGTTTGGGATAACAGGTGGAATTAAGAGACAAAATCATGAATTGGACAAGCTGATGGAGATCCTCAGGACTTCTCATTCCGACTCAGGAATTATGTTCGTTGCGACAATTGCACCCAACAAAGAAAGCTTTTCAAAAAAGGTACATCCTGACATCAAGGAATCTGAAAGTACAGAGCTTGCGGATGAAAGGATTGCATATCTGAAGAATCATATTAAGTATGCAGAAGATCATGGTATACCGCTTGCCAATATTTATGAAAAGTCACTGACCAAATCAGGGGATGGTAATCTGGACTATATCAATCCGGATGATGATATTCATCCATCAGCAGTGGGGCTTGAGTTCATAGGACGAGAGCTGGCAAAGGATATTTACGACAATAACATTTTCCCCAAATAATTTTTTCCTTTTCTGATATAATCAAAAAATGAAAAATCCGAAGAATGAGTTTCTCAATGAAGAGACAGAGGGAGTTCTGATAGGGAAAACCTATCAGAAAATACCAATATTTCCACGCATTATTATTGGTGTTCCTCTAATTTATATACCCATTTTAACTACCATCCCATTTGTTTTGATTGGCGTTACTCTTGTCAGGTGGCATCTCTGGCTTCTTGGCGCACGCAATATGAGAAGTTATTGGAGTTTTGTTCCTGCATGGATAACTCATCGTTACGTTTATAAAACCCAAATTACGGAAGGTTCTATATTTGACCCCGGACATTATAAATGGTTCTGGATTTTTAACTGTAAACTCTATTGTCCATTGAGCGTTGCTCTGCTTCGATATGCAGTTTACTTGGTCAAGATAGTTGAGAATTGGTGGTGTCCTTTCACACACGAGCGGAAAGAGGAGTACTGTGATGCGCCAATAGATTATTCATTCTGGCATACAGACAAGAAGCTAATCAAGAAACTTCATCCGGATGATCGGGATAATCCGATTTGGAATAGAGATGTAAGGGAGAAAAATAAAAAGAAAAACTCCGGTAAGAATTAATTCTACGTCTACTTCATCTGCTTTGCAAAATCATCCAATTTGTCTCTGAAAGGATCCATTGCACTCTTGAAAAAGTCCGGCTTACCATCGTTTTGACCCTTCCGGTCGTCGATTTCACGGTGTCCGACTACAACACTATCCAGTTCGCTTTTGTTTCTTCCATAAATCTGAGTTGTTACGTAGTAGGCAAGATATAAAGCACTTGTCAGCTGCTTTTCAGTTATGCTGCCTTGGGCTTTGCTGTCATTTGTCATAATCTCAACCCCTGTACTGTACTGATTGACTCCATAAGCCTGATTACAGGCTACTTTGGGTTTTCGGACAAGTTGATATGGGGTGCCGTCGCCATCAATTAGCCATTGTACAGACAAGCTTTCATTGACCACACTTTGGATGAACTGCTGTACACCTGCAAGTCCCTCTCTATAACCGTAAGCAGTGTGATGAATTATAAAATAATCCGGATGATCAATTATTTGATAAGGGTGGCGGGTTGTGTCGGCATCCTCAAACGCACCTGCAAAATCTCTATTAATTGTTTTAAGGAATTTTCCATAACCCTCAGGAGTTGGTTGAACTTTTTTGAGCCGTTCAATTGTGATATCCTGCTCAAGCGCTGCTGCTCTTTCAGATTGGTCATATACTCCATTTGGATAGTTTCTATCTTTTTCTAGCTGCTTAATTTTTGCATCTACGTCTTTAACATCAATCGTTGGCGGGGATGTTGCCGGTCGTGTAGTCGGTACGGTATCGGGTATGGTTGTGTTGGGTGTTTCTACCTTCGGAGCTTCAGATTCCGGTTTGACAATCAAAATATGACCAAGCTGAAGGGCTGAAGCATCCGGTCTGTTGCGTCCCAAAAGAGTTGCTAAATTATATCCTTTCTTTTGGGCAATGCTGAAGTAGGTTTTATCTTCGCCTTTAACTACATATAGACTTTCTTGATCTTTAAGTTGGGGACTTGCCTGCTTGGGTAGATAGACAATGCCTGGATCTCCACCAACATTTAATTTCCTAATTGCATCAGGATTAAACCTATATTTTTCAGCCGCTTGTCCGATCGGATCCGGCCCATTAAATCTTTCTATTACAGGTTCTGTTATCGGTATATAGAGCTTATCTCCTGCATAGATATTGTCAGGATTAGGGATGCGCTCATTGGTATTTGCAGCCTTAATAGCTCTAAGTGCGACTCCGTCATCAACAAGAGCCTTATCATAATAGCGCGATACAAGATCGTTCATGGTTTCTCCGTCTGAAACTGTATGCGTGAGTGTAAAGACAGGTGCTTTAAGTCGCTGCATTTGTTCAGGCGTGAGGTTAGTTTTGTCGGTCGGACCATTATTGCTTTCGTTGCCTTGTGGCTTTGGCCATATCTTTACCTCAGGATTAAGTATGCGAAGATTATTATCAACTGGTGGAGGCTTTGGATCATGATCATTAGGTGCGCCAGTATTCCTGCGATGACTAGGAGAATCACAGCCGGTAAGAATGGCTGCTCCAGTAATCCCGGCAGCTCCTGCTCCAATCAAAAATCCGCGTCTCCCAACCGGCTTACCATCTAAAAGATCTCGTATAGTTGTTCTTATTTCTGGTCTTGGCACCCGCGTATTATAGGAGATAGCGTGGTCAAAGTCAATACTCTAGGACACCAGTTATGATTTTAGTAAATGTGCGTTAGGTAAGAAACAGGAACGGGTTTTGTCAAATAAAACAGGGTATAAGACAACAATGTATAATTAGTTAACATCATGAAAGAAATTGTCGGGATTATCACAGTCGTCATTGCAATATTAGGCTATATTCCTTACTTTGCCGATATTTTCAAAGGCAAGACCAAGCCTCATCTGTTCTCATGGATCCTTTGGCTCATCACAACAATTTTGGTATTCATAGGACAAGTGCAAAAAGGCGCAGGACCGGGTGCATGGAGTACGGGGATAACAGGTATTTTGGTATGTTTGGTTACTATTCTAGCATTGAAAAAGGGCAGCAAAAATATTATCTTAACAGACAAGATAATGTTTGTTATAGCCTTGATTTCGATAGTTCCCTGGTTTTTGACGCATGATCCGACACTTTCAGTTCTGATTTTAACTGGCATTAATGTTGCCGCTGCAGTTCTGACCATGAGAAAAGTAATCAGGCAGCCGGGGAATGAGAGTGTGAGTCTTTATATAGCCAATATTCTCAGACATTTTCTATCAATTGTTGCAATATCCAACTATAATCTGGCCACATATATTTTCCCCGGAGCACTTTTTGTGACAAATATTATAATGGTTTCTATTGTGTTTAATCCTAAGCATAAAAATGTACAATAATTTGCTTTTTATTGCTTTTTTAGTAAACTAAAAACATGCTTGAGACCCATTTGAAACATAATTTCATAAAAAATGCCCTCATCATTATTTTGGCAATTATTCTTGAGCCTGTTTTTTCTGCCTCAATACAACCGATTAAAGTTGAGCAAATGGGGAATTTTCTTCTTATCATCAGCATTTTACTTGTGTCAGCATGTTTTGCTAATTTTGCCTTTACTTATGAGAAAAGTAATTTAAAAATACCAGCAGTGAGGTTAATCGCACACAGTGCAACTTTTACATTTATGCTACTTATAGCGCTTCTACTTGAATGTTTGGTACTTGCAGTGCAAGTGGTATATCCATCGTTTTATTCAATAATTTTTGCGCTTGCACTCCTGCTTTATACAGGTGTTATATTGTATGATTTTTGGGACTTGTACAGACGTGATTTGTAAACTATGTAAGAACTTTGTCTGAAAACCTCAAATCTTATTGATTTTTTATAAATTAGGGGTATACTAAACCTATGCTTAACTTCAGTTCTCTAATGATCGGAACTCATGACCCAAAGAAACTTTCTGAGTTTTATAAAAAAGTTTTTGATAAAAAGCCTGACATGCAGGATGGTTCTTGGTACGGCTGGATGGTGGGGAATACGTTCTTCTCAATCGGCGAACATTCAGAGGTAAAGGGTAAATCAAAGGAGCCTCAGCGTCAGATATTCAATCTTGAAACAAATGAGGTTGAGGAAGAGTTTGCAAGAGTCAAGAAGGCCGGCGCAACTGTGATCAAAGCGCCATACGAAATGGGTGGGGCTATGATCGCAACCCTTGCTGATCCTGACGGTAATTACTTCCAACTCATGACCCCATGGAGCGACGGGAAAAACTAAAAAACTTAAAATTTAAATCTTAAAACTTAAAAATTTCCGTCTAAATACTATTTCTTACCCCATTTTTACTCTAATCTCGCACGATTATTATTTGGGAATGCGAAAATCATGATATGATCAAGTCGCATCAAATCGAATACACGATGTTTGCGAGTATAGTTTTGAGTATTCTTCTTGCAGTTGTTATAAATCTGCTACTTCACCTTGCTATTTCTTTTATTTAATCCTCAATTTTGTTCAGAAAATTATTTAGTAGTATGTAGTATGCCACGCCGCAATTATTGGCAACAATTTCTTCGGTAGGCATTATACTTATTGTATTTTAAAAGTCGCGGGGTATATAATATTTTCGTGAAGATTGATGTCAGGGAGCGCCTCGATAGTGCCTTACAGCTTTTGGA
>DATIJS010000018.1:0-45936 GCA_035478335.1 Saccharimonadales bacterium (SeqCode)
TCTGCAGCAACTCAAATTGGACGGCTACGCCCTTAGTTGACTAACACAACCCCTGAGGAATCTCTATAATTACTGTCACAAATCCCAAACTCTTAAACAAAGTCGTCAATTGGTTCCTCGCATTCTTTGTTGCCTCATTCAGAATTCCACCTTTGCATGCTGCGTCTTTGATCACTTTTTCCGCCTCACCGCGGGCTTTGGATTCGAGATTGTTGTCACCCTTTGTTAGTAAGCCCTGCTTGCGGTCGTAAACTCTGGTCTGGTCATTGTCGAGTTTTGTAACCAAAATCTCAGGAACGGGCATTTTTAAATTTAAAGTTTTGTCCGTTACAGTTATATCGCTTTCCTGAACTTTTGCAAGATCAAATCCTGCGATCACCGTTCCATGCGCAATCAGTAGAATTCTATCTCCGTAAAGAAATTGACTAAATGTATTACCTGATGTCCCAACATCGATTATTTTTTCAATTGTGAACGAGGATGTTTCCAATCTGTTGAGGGAGCGGATTTGTTTTATAACTGTTTGACTACTCAAGTTTACAGTATATTTTTCTTTTGGCTCACCAAAAAACCTGAAGGCAAATATGCCAACCACCAAAAGAATCAGAACAAAAACAAAAATTGTCAAAAGTGGTCTAAAAAATTTCATAATCTATGCCAATTATACATTAATAAGGTATAATTAAAAACATGAGAGTTGATGGCAAAGAAATTGCAGAAAAAATTTATAAAGAACTAGAAGATAGAGTAGGGGATTTGAAGAAAAAAAACATAGTTCCCCACCTTGTTGTAATTCTCGTCGGTAAGAACCCGGCATCAGTTGCATATGTTACATTAAAACAAAGAAAGGGTGAGGAAATTGGAGCCAAAATCACCGTTCTTAAATACAATACTGATATAACCACATATGAACTCATTGAAAAAATAAAACTTCTTAATATCGATCCCTTTGTGCATGGAATTCTGATCCAGCGACCGCTTCCAGAGCAGATTGATGTCGATAAACTCGAACAGCTAACCAATCCCGAAAAAGACGTTGATGGCTTTAACCCTGATTCACCATACACACTTCCACTGCCACTCGCCGTTATTAAAATCTTGGAAGAAATTTACAAAATAAAAGCCCGTGATACCCTTGATACTCGTGATACTTTTATTTCCTGGTTAAAAAACCAGGAAATAGTCGTATTGGGCAAGGGCCCGACAGGTGGAGGACCTATTTTAAAACTATTAAACAAGCTTGGAACAAACCCAATGCTAATTGACAGCAAAACGGAAAACCCGCAAGAGCTGAAAAAGAAGGCTGATATAATAATTGCATCTGTCGGTCGGGAAAACGTCGTAAAACCAGAAGATATTAAAAATGGTGCAATCTTAATAGGTGTTGGGCTTCTCAGAGGAGAAGATGGGAAATTGAAAGGAGATTATGAACCTGAAAAAATTAAAGACATTGCAGGATATTACACTCCAACCCCTGGCGGAGTAGGACCGGTTAATGTAGCAATGCTGATTGAGAATCTAGTTACTGCCGCAGAAAAGCAAACCAGCTTGACAAAATAGACGATTTTCGCTAAATTAGGTACAGATTAATTAAAAAATAAGTAATTTTTTATAATTTTACTTAATATTTTATAAATTTAATCGAAAAATTTAAAAAATGAAAAATACCAATACATATACCAAAGTCGCCTCATACGAAGGGAAAAAGGGTGAGGTCAAAAAAGTAGTTCTCCTTTACTCAGGAGGGCTCGACACTTCAGTACTCCTCAAATGGATTCAAGTAGAATATAAAGCAGAGGTGATTGCGCTTACTATTGATATCGGCCAAACTGTTGATGACCTGGATGCGATAAAGAAAAAAGCAATTAAACTTGGCGCTGTCAAAACATTTGTGATTGATGCCAAAGACGAGTTTGCCAATGAATACATAGCAAAAGGAATTAAAGCGAATGCCAACTACCAGCATAGATACAGACTGGCAACCCCTTTGGGTAGACCACTTCTCGCCAAATGGGCAGTCAAAATAGCAGCGCTCGAAGGAGCAGATGCAATCGCGCATGGATGTACGGGTCGGGGAAATGACCAAATCAGAATTGAAGGATCAGCACTCGCTCTCAATCCTGATATAAAAATAATTGCGCCGATCAGGGAGTGGAGCATGGGACGCCTTGAAGAATTGGAGTACGCCAAGGCCCACGGAATTCCTGTTACTCATACCAAAGAAAAACCATATTCTTATGATGAAAATATGTGGGGGGTTTCAGGAGAGGGCGGAGAAGTGGAAAATCCTGCTCTCATTCCGCCACTTGAAAAAATTTTGATTCTTAACAGCACAGTTGAAAAAGCTCCTGATTTAGCGGAAATAGTTGAGCTGGAATTTGTCAAAGGTTTACCTGTTGCCATCGATGGCAAACAAATGAAACTTTCGACACTTATAATGACTCTTAATAAAATTGGCGCCAAACATGGAGTAGGAACCAACATTCACATCGAGGACCGTATAATTGGTATGAAAATCAGAGATATATTTGAAGCACCGGCTGCCGAAATAATAATAACTGCGCATGAAAAATTGGAACATTATGTGAGTACAGGTATAGAGAACGAATTTAAGGCAATAGTTGATCAGAAATGGGCCCATCTTTGCTACGGTGCACTTTGGTACGATCCTTTGATGAGTGATTTGAATGCATTTATCGACAACATAAATCAAAAAGTAACCGGGAAAGTAAAAGTAAAACTATTCAAAGGTGTCGCCCAAACAGTCGCTCTTGAAACACCCAATACAATTTTTGAAGAAAAACTTGCAACCTTTATGGTCTCAGAGGGACTCAACCAAAATGCAGCTGCCGGATTTATAGAATTATATACGCTCCCTATGAGACTCGCGCAACGCGCTGAAAAAACAGTTCTACTTTCAATTGGGAAAAGATCCAACAAGGTCAAGCTTCTGCCTGAGATTAAAAATCTTTACTCAATGGGATACAAGCTTTATGCAACATACAAAACTCATAAATTCCTCAAAACCAACAAAATTGAAGCAATTGCAGTCAATAAAATTTCAACTCCTCATCTCAAACCCAATCTAGCAGATCTTCTCAATGCCAATAGATTTGATGTAATTATCAATATCCCAACCGGTCTTAAGGCTTCAGAAACCGATGGAAAAATCATAAGAGAGAAAGCTGTTGAACATAATATCCCTCTTATCACAAGCGTCAATGTGGCAAAAGATTTTGTAAAAAAACTACAAGCAGCAAAGGTATAGATAATAGTTATTCGAGGCCTAAAGCTTTTCTTCCATTAACAGTAGCTACTTTGACTATCTCATCAATATCAAACCATCGATTAGCTTCCATCAAGAGCCTCAAATCATTCCACAAATTTCCGTCATTCATTGGCTTGAAAATATCGTAAAGATTATCAATACCAATTGCAACAGGAATGCCAAACTCCGTCAATTCATCAGCTGGTGTTATCGAATTATGAGTAGGAGTCATTACCTCGCTCCGCCATCCGTCTATCCATGACATAGGATTTGCAACCATCATCATATCTGCTTTCTTCATAAGCTGATAAATCTTCTCCCGCTCCGCTTTAGTATGGGCACCAATCGATATGCCATGAACTCCGACAACTTTTCCTTCCATACCGTGTTCAATGGTTTTTTGAGCAAGCATTTCTGTTTCATGCTCCGTTGGAATATTTAATTCATCGACATGCATATGCACCATCTTATTTTGAGATTTAGCCTTCTCAAGAATTATATCCATATGCTCTGATTCACGTGGGGTATCGGTCTTTACTGTACTTCCTATTATATCTGCGAAATCTGCACCAATATCAAACCATTCTTTATTTTCTTTTGTCAGAACACCATAAACAGGAAGATTTATATATTTAATAATTATCTGAGATTTGTAAGCATCTCTTGCTTTTTGAGCAGCTTTTAGTGCTTTATCTTTTACATCTGGTGTTACATCTATAAAAGAAACTGTCGCACTAACGCCTTGCTCAATCATCAACTCCAATGAATTTGCAATGCGATCATAAATTTGATCAACTGTTGAATTTTTGCGGATGTCTCGATTTAAAAGCCATTTTTGATCTCGTTTTTTATTTACAAGCTTAAAAAGTTCAGGGGTAACCGTATATGATCGGTCAAAATGGGCGTGGGCGTTAATCCAACCGCCATTTTCTTTTATTTTTTGAAGTATTATTGTCTTGAGGTCCAGATATTCAACTTTCTTTGCCATTAAAACACATTATATGATTTTTTCAGACAATTGACAAATAGGCTGTAAAACAGTAAATTAAAATCATGCTTGATTGGAAAATATTTGCAATACTTAGCCCTTTCTTTTTCGTTACTTATCAAAGCATAACTAAATTTATTCCCAAAAATGCTCCTTTATTTTTGATAAATGCATATGGCTTCTTCATAGGTTCAATTGTTATGCTTATCTTGCATCTCATATTTTCACAAAATAAATCATTAGCATTAAATTCCAAAACACTTTTGATCGGAATAGGCATTGGCACACTTTTAAACTTAGGAAATCTTTCTATTATAAAAGCATACAACTTGGGAGCCCCACAATCGATATTTTCTATCGTCGTATACGCTCTTCTGATAATTTTAGGCATATTGTTTGGTGTTTTATTTTGGCATGAAAAACTGTCACTGCCAGTAATTTTCGGAGCATTACTTTCACTTGCCGGAATCTTGGTAATAATTTATAGTAAAAAATAATATAATGACAAATAAATTACAAACACCATTTTATGATCCCTCCAAAACATATGAAGAAAATTATGAAGAAGGCCCGTTTGGAGGATTTGCCGAGTCAAACTCGGCTGCGGCAGATGAAAAAATATTTGAACAATCTGGAGAACCCCAATATGAATACCTGGGCCAAAAAGTTCATCTTCCATTTGGAATTCCAGCCGGTCCGCTTCTCAATAGTAAATATGTAAAAGCTGCTTTTGAAAAAGAATTTGATATTTGTGTTTACAAAACAGTCAGAAGCGATTTCTATACAGTTCATCCCTACCCCAACATTCTCTCAGTCCATGTCGATGGTGACCTGACTCTTGAGAAATTACAAAAACCACTTTTGAGTGACACCAACTTTGTGCCTCCTATTGCTATCACAAATTCTTTCAACATTCCATCCAGAAAACCTGAAATCTGGCAGACCGATATGAAAAAGGCAATTGAATCTGCAGGGAAGGGTCAAGTTATGGTTGGGAGTTTTGTCGGAACAGTCCGCCCTGATCAGACTCAAGCAGAATTTGTAGAGGACTGGGCAATTGTAGCAAAACAAGTACTCGAAACAGGAGCCAAAATTTTGGAAGCGGATATTTCATGTCCGAACAATGGTGCAGAAGGGTTAGTTTGTTATGATCTTGAGATGACCGAGAAAATCTGCAAAGCTGTCAGGAATGTAATAGGCAACACTCCATTTGTACTCAAAATTGGGTTTTATGAGGATGAATCGCAGCTTAAAAAACTGGCTGAAATCGCTTCTAATTATGCGCAGTCTATCTCTGCTATCAATACCTTGGCAGGAATTATTGTTGACAAAGACGGTAACCAAGCGCTTCCAGGTAAAAACAGAGTCAAAGGAGGAGTGTGCGGTGCACCGATCAAATGGGCTGGGGTAGATATGGTCAAAAAACTGAAACAAATTCGCGAAAAAAAGAATTATAAATTTTCTATAGATGGTGTAGGGGGAGTAACAAGCCCAGAAGATTACAATGAGTATGTTCAAGCCGGAGCAGACAGTGTATTCAGCGCAACAGGCGCCATGTGGAATCCATATTTGGCACAGGAAATAAAAGCAAAACATGAATAGTTATAAAATTGGAGTTTTTGGATCAGCAGAAGGAGATCTGGAAAAAATTATTCCCAAAGCGCATCAACTGGGGGAAGCTTTGGGAGGAAAAAACGTCACTATACTTACTGGTGCATCTATCGGTTTACCATACGAAGTAGCATTAACTGCTCATAACTTGGGAACTGAAATTTGGGGATATTCCCAATTCACCAACTATAAAGACCAACTTGAAAAACTGCGCAATAATTGCGACCCAACTATATTTCACAAACTATTTTACGTACCAAAAGATTATGAGTTTGCATCAAATTACAATGTCACTCGGAAGTACCGCAATGTATCATCAACTGCCAACTGTGATGCCGGGATAATTATCTCTGGCCGGTGGGGGACTATGAATGAATTCACAAATCTTCATGATATGGGAAAAGTAGTGGGAGTACTTACGGGAACAGGCGGGATCGCAGATGAGCTGCCAAGTCTTATGAAAAAAATTAATAAACCAAGTAAGGCAAAAGTAATTTTCAACGACGATCCGGAAAAATTGGTAGACGAAGTATTGAAAACCTTGTCATCCCGTACTTGATACGGGATCCATATATTTCACTGCCTGCCAGCAGACAAGGTCGCGGGAATGACAATTATTTTGTGGCACTTTGTCACATTGACACAATTCGTATAATTGCTTAGACTAAAGATCATGAAAAAAATCACTACACCCCTCAGCAAAAAAGATCTTGAAAATGTTCTTGATGAGAAACTAAAAAATTACGCAACAAAGAAAGATCTCTATAATCTTGAAAAAAATCTTGAAAAAAAACTCGATGCAAGATTTACAAAAAGACTGCAAGAAAGTTTACAAGCATTCCGCAATGAAAATAATCATACCCTTCAAGTAGTTAAGGTTGATATTCTTGAAGGTATGTCAAAGTTTACCAACATGGTTCTTACAGCAATAGATCCCTTGATTAAATACGTTGACGAAAGAAGGGAAGAAAAAGAAATAGAAGCGCATCAACTGCATGAAACCAGAACGCAACTGGACAACCACGAAAAACGCATCAAAAAATTGGAACAATCATGAATTTTGCTGACAAACTTAATTCCGCAATCAAAAAAAATAATTCCCTCCTCTGTGTTGGTCTTGATCCTGACTTCGACAAACTTCCTGAATTTATCAAGTCCAAAACTAACCCACAATTTGAATTCAACAAAGCCATTATTGACTCAACTCACGACCTAGTCTGCATTTACAAACCAAATCCAGCTTTTTACGAATCACTTGGTGATGGGGGAGTTAGAGAGCTTAAAATGACTTGCGATTATATCCGCGAGACTTACCCTGAAATTCCGGTACTGGTTGATGCCAAAAGAGGGGATATAGGAAATACCAATAACGGTTATGTTCAATATGCTTTTGACTATCTGCAGGCAGATGCTATGACAGTGATGCCCTATCTGGGGATCGAATCACTTGATCCCTATTTTGAGAGATCAGAGAAGGGGATAGTGGTTGGTTGTCATTCATCAAATCCCGGGGCAAAAGAATTTCAGGAGTTGGATATAAATGGAAAACAACTCTATGAAATAGTTGCCGAAGAATTGGTAAAAAAACATGGTGATAACCCAAATTGCATGATCTTTATGGGAGCAACTTTTCCTGAGCAACTAACAAATATACGAAAAATAATAGGGGATATGACTATACTTGCGCCAGGTGTCGGCGCACAAGGTGCAACTGTTGAAATGTTTGTGAAGTCCGGAATGAATTCCCAAAAAGCAGGATTGATAATTAACGCATCCAGAAGTATAATATTTGCATCAGCAGGGGAGGACTTTACAGAAAAAGCGAGAGAAGAAGCGATTAAGCTAAGAGACGAGATCAACAAATTTCGTGTATAATCAAAATTATGAATGATGAAGTTATAAAATTATTAAAAAAATCAGACGGTATTTTTACAGGACACTTCATATATACTTCTGGCAAACACGCATCTAGATATCTAAATAAGATGTCTATTTTTCTACATCCTATTTACGCATCTGATATGGGCAAATTATTCGCGGACAAATATAAGGACACAGAAATTGATATTGTTGTAGCTCCCGCAATGGGAGGAATAATTCTCGGACAATGGACAGCATACCACTTATCAAAATTCAAAAATAAAGATATATTAAGCACTTATACTGAAAAAGATAAGGGTAGTTTTTCAACAGCTGCAGAGAGCAATCATATATTTACCAAAGGTAATGAAAAATATGTGACAGGGAAAAATGTCTTGGTAGTTGAAGATATCGTCACAACTGGAATCTCAATCAAAAAGGTCGTAAAAGCCGTAAAGAACGCAGGAGGTAAGATTGTCGAAGTATGCGCAATGGCAAATATCAATCCCGATCCTGCATCAATAAGCGATGAGCTCGTGGGGGCGAAATTTGCAAGCCTTGCAGAACTTCCCGTTGTTCTATATGACGATGGCAATTGTGAATTGTGCGATAAAAATGTTCCGATTAATACAAATTTGGGCCATGGTAAAAAATACCTCGAAGAAAAAGCAAAAAAAGTGTGATAAAATAGGTAAATGGTAAAAAGTGTTAGCAAACCAAACTCCTCCTCAGAAATAATTCAAGTCACCAATCTCGTCAAGAAATTCGGTGATTTCACTGCAGTAAACAATATTTCATTTTCTGTAAAACAAGGTGAAATTTTTGGAATCCTCGGACCCAATGGGGCAGGGAAGACGACCACGCTTGAAATCATGGAGACACTTCAAAAACAAACGGACGGAATAGTTATGATCGATGGAATTGATACCATCCAGCATCCTTGGGAAGTAAAATCGAGAATCGGCATCCAGCTTCAGGCATCTAATTTCTATCCTGAACTTAATCTTGTTGAATTACTTAAAATGTTTGCTGCGATGTATGATGTGGAGGTCGACCCGATGCAGATGCTCAAAAAAGTCCAGCTTGAAGACAAAGCAAAAAGCTTTGCCAATAAATTGTCGGGTGGGCAAAAGCAAAGATTTTCAATCGCTGCTACGCTTGTAAATAAACCAAAAATAATCTTCCTTGACGAGCCGACAACAGGTCTTGATCCACAAGCGAGACTAAACTTGTGGGACATGATTGAGGATATTAAAAAAGAAGGAATTACTTTTGTTATCACAACCCACTATATGGAAGAAGCGGAAAAACTATGTGACAGAATCGCTATAATGGATGGAGGAAAAATTCTCAAAATTGCTACTCCTAAGAAATTTATCAATGATCTGATTGATTCTGGATTTAAAAAAGAAATTATTAGACAAGAAGCAACTCTTGAAGATGTATTTCTGAATTTAACTGGGAAGAAGCTTAGGGACGAATAGGGGAAAGGGTAAAGCGTAAAGGGGGAAGGCGAAAAACCAAAGTTAAACTTCACCCTTTACCCTTAACGCTTAACGCTAAATTAACTATGAATAAATATAAGAAGCCCGGACAATGGAAAGCCTATCTTGCTATCACGTGGTATGCATTCAGGGCACAGACAAGAAATCCTGCAACTTTTGCATTTGGATTTATATTTCCAGTTGTGTTTATAAGCATCTTCGGACTAATTGGAGGCAGCGGATCAAAATTAAATGTAGGAATTCCAAATGATACCCCAGAGAATCAATTGGTCAGAACTATTGAGCAGCAAAAATTTCTAAAGATAGAGAGATCAGATCCGGAATCGCTCAATAAAAAATTACGACAAGGACGCCTTTCAGGAATCGTTGAAATAAAGGAAAATCAAAGTAAAAAATATTCTGTAACCATACTTACGTCAACTGCCAATGCAATTGAGGCACAATCTCTGACAAGTGCCATGAGAGGTTTTGTAAATCAGGCCAATTTAGAACTATCAGGAATCAAAAATCCTCCAATAACGCTTATTCAAACCGAAGTATCAGGGAGAACTTTTCGTTATATTGATTTTGCTCTTCCCGGACAAATAGGATTTTCGCTTCTCTCAACTGCAATTTTCGGAACAGTATTTGGGCTAATCTATCTTAAGAAAGCTCTAATTTTAAAGCGAATGTTCGCAACCCCAACAAAACCGTTAACTATTTTACTAGGGCAGGGGACTAGCAGACTAATTATTGCACTTGTCCAAACCCTTTTGATTCTTGCAATTGGAGTCGTGGTATTCAAATTTTACTTGCCGCATGGATTCATAACATTTCTTGAACTTATTGTCGTTTCGGCAATTGGACTGATTGCCTTTTTGGGATTTGGATATTTCTTCGCAGGACTTGCCAATGATGAAAATTCAGCAGGACCAATGGTCAATCTTGTTACATTACCACAATTTTTATTAAGCGGAACTTTCTTCCCAACAGACAGTCTGCCTACATGGCTTCAGCCAATAGCCAACAATCTTCCTCTTTCTTATTTCAATCTGGCAGTTCGCAAAATCACAACCGAAGGGGGGCACCTCAATGATACAGTTCCCTATCTGACAGGACTAATCATCTGGGGAATTGTCATGTATCTTCTGGCAGCACGCACATTCCGCTGGGAATAAAATTTGACAAATAGTTTATAAAACGCATATGATATGTTTATGCTAAAGGATTTGAGAATTCCATTTTTTACGGTGTTATTTATCTTCATAGGATTATTTGTCTTCCCCAAATTCTTCGGACCGATTCCCTTCTCAGTAAACAGTATCAATACCAATAAGCAAAATCTTTTTACTGTTTCCGGAACCTCTGAAGTGACTGCAGTTCCGGATACTGCAATGATCTCCCTTGGTGTAAACAAAGACAGTTCGTCAGTGCAATCCGCAAAGGACGAAGTGAATAAAATCATTAATCAAGTTACCTCAGACTTGAAATCCCTAGGCGTTGATGAGAAGGATATCAAAACAACCAATTATTCCGTAAATCCCAACTATGATTACATCTCAGGAACCCAAAAAACTAATGGATACTCAGTAAACGCAACAATTGAAGTAAAAATAAAAACAGTCGAAAAAGCCAATAATGCTATTGATATTGCCACCAAGGACGGCGCAACAAATGTAGGAGGTGTACAATTTGTAGTAGATGATGCGAAGCAGAAACAACTCGAAGACCAAGCCAGAAAAGAAGCAATCGGAAAAGCCAAAGAAAAAGCCGCTAGCATTGCTAATGCTGCAGGAATACATCTGGGAAGAATTGTAGATGTCCAGGAAAATGGTGACTATCCAAGACCAGTTCAATATTCAGCCGGGATGCAAATGGATACAGTTGCAAAAAGTGCACCAACACAACTAAATCCCGGCGAAAATAAAATATCCTCAACCGTCAGCCTCTCCTACGAAACATACTAACAAGTCAGAATAAACAAATACTCCCAATAACCCAATAAACAAATTTATTGACTTTTTATTATTTTGGATATTGATTGGGTTATTTGTTTATTTGAGATTGGGTTATTCTATTTATTACCAGAGTGGAAGGCTTTGTGAACATCTCTAAGCTGTTTGTTAGTAATATGCGTATAAACCTGGGTTGTTGCGATATTCTTGTGTCCCAGCATCTCCTGAACTGATCTTATATCCGCGCCATTCATAAGTAGATCTGTTGCAAATGAATGCCGGAGAGTGTGTACAGTTGCATCGACAGGCAGTCTTGCAAGACGTGTATACTTTTTTACAATTCTCTCCATAGATCTGACAGTCAAACGCATCTTTTCGCCATTATCTATTTCTGATACAGCTTTGGCATACCTTATAAATAACGGCTTAAAGCTATCAGTTCTGGCATTCTGATAATTCTTAATCCATTCTGCAGCTCTATCTGAGATAAACACAATCCGGCCCTTTCCGCCTTTTCCGATCACACCAAACTCCCGCCTTTCCAAATTAATTTTATCTTGGTTTAAACTTACTAATTCAGACACACGTAAGCCACTGGAGAATAATAATTCAAGAATTGCACGGTCCCTAATCCCTGCCTCTTTGGAGGTATCAGGCATCGCCACAAGGCGCTCTACCTGGTCCCGCTCCAAAAATTTGAGACTTCTGCTTTCTGTTTTGGGCAGATCAATTTTTGAGGGCTCAAGCGTTGGCACATCGTTTTTAATTAAGAAACGCAAAAACGATCTTAGCGCTATGACATAATAATTTTGCGTAACCCGTTTTCTTGTCTGACCTTTTTCGTTAATATGATTTGCAAGGTGCACTCTGTATTTGCGAATTAATTGGAGATCCAAATCTTTAATAGACTTCCCCGGCAGAGTAGAGGAGTGCCAATCTTTAAAGACTTCCAGATAATGCCTATAATCGCGGATGGTGAGTTTGGAGCAATTCTTCTCAATCTCAAGATATTCCAAGAATTGATCAATTAATTCGGACAGGCTATTATCTTTCATCTCTTATTTCATTCTACGACATAACAAGGAGGACTTGCAACCCTGTGTTAAAATACACTTGTGACAAATAGTGAAAAATACAAAGATTGTCTTGAATATATTGATAACTACTGGAATAAGATTATTTTTAAACCCTCAAGAATACACCTGAAGTATAGCTTTATAAATATACCTACACTTATACCTGCTGGTACCACCGATCCGCACTCAATTTATATTCCATATCAATATTTTGTGCCAAATACCGAAAAATTTAAACGAATATATTATTGGGATAGTTATTTTATGTTCAAAGGCTTAATTGGAACGAAGAGACAGAAGCTTACAAAATCTATGGTCAATAACTTTCTATATCTTTTCAAGAAATATAGAATAATTCCCAATTTTAATGCTCCGGCTTCAATTAATAGATCACAACCTCCTTTTCTTACCTCAATGATACTTGACAGTTACCTTACACCCCTAGAGATCCATAAAACACATCGACACCGGGCCAATATTGCTTCAAACGTGTATAAATTCAGAAATAGCGGATGGTTTAAAAGTGCCATAAATATTGCCAAGAAAGAATATGAAACAGTATGGATCGATAAGGCGAATCTTTACAACCATCATGTTCAGGGCTACATGCTTTCCAGATACGGTGACCGAGATATAGGCTATGCCCATTCATCTGAGCTTGAGTCAGGCTGGGATATGACATCAAGATTTTATAACCGCTGTGATCAGTTTTTGCCGATTGATCTCAATTCATACCTTTATAAATATGAAAAAGACTTTGAATCTGCGGCCCAACTTCTTAAAAATCGTGCTGATGAGAAATATTGGTCTGAAAAAGCGCAAATGAGAAAAAAAGAAATTAATAAATACATGTGGAACAAAGATGATAAATTCTTTTTCGATTATGGTTATGCATTCAAGCAACAAAGCAATTTTCTCTCACTTGCGTCATATACGCCATTATGGGCAGGACTTGCTTCATTTTCTCAAGCCAAAGAGATGGCAAAAAAACTGCATAAATTCGAAACACCATATGGGCTAACAATTTCGTCCAAAGACTCCCTTGCGAAACCAATTGACCTCTCCAAAATACAGAGGCGTTATCATCCTTCTATTGAAGAAATAATAAAACCCAAACAATGGGATTATCCTAACATTTGGTCACCGTTGGAATATCTAACTGTAATCGGTCTTCTAAAATACGGATTCGTACATGATTCAAAAAGAATTATGGAAAATTCACTTCACGCACACGCTACATTGTTCAGAAAACATAATACATTTTTTGAAAAGATTAACGGCGCAACCGGCGCACCCGGTACAGGTGCTCTGTATGGCGATCAGACCGGATTTGGCTGGACCAATGCCATATTCTATAGATATGTAGATATTCTCGACTCGCTTGATAAGCTGGAATCAATTTATATTGAAAATACCACGAAGCACATGCCTCCATACACCTTAGCCATACCGCACTAATGAAAAGGTCTTCTCCGCCATTAATTTATTAAGGGGACAAGCAAGAAAAGCCAAATTTAAAGCTATTTAGCCTCAACTTATAGTCCCATAGTAGGGGAGTGATATAAAAAAAGGCTTGTTTATATAAGGATAGATTAACGGGGAATTATGCTGGTGTACTTTGGAGAAAATTAGTAATAATTGATTATAAATCACAGCAAAATTTGAACATAATGTAGCCCTCCCCCCTGGATCTGAGCCTGGCTTATGTCGTAAAAGTATTATTGTACGACATAACAACTGTTAGCTTCCCCATGTGTTGGGCACCTAAATATTCAGGTTTTTGCAGGACTGTTAATTAATCGAAGAGCATACTTCTACTATCTAACTAAGCCAGGTCTCTTCAGAAATGAAATAATAAACGACATTTGATGTATTTATCTTTCAAATACTCCTTCTTCCCCGGAGGACATCAGGAAGACTTAATACAATGATTGACAAAATATAATAGCGCGTGATTAATTACTCGACAAGCAATGTTTCTTATTTTATGAACAGATCGACTCACTTCTCTTCCATACCAAAGATAATACGCGTTTAGACTGTTAAATCAATCTAATCGATTATATTTAGCCTCAAAAGTATAAGAAAAGCATTTTCGTATTTTTTTTATCTGCATACTAGTTTTACACTTCTCAAGAGAGGAGCATTAGATTTGTCTAACTCTTTAATCTAAATATAAACAAATTAGAACGCGGCAAACCGCATGCATGGATAAAATGTGGTGAACTAAGTCTTATAGCGATCCTATCCTTTGGCGATAAGATGTATCAAACTATATCATTTAGCCTGTGAAAAGTGATATTTGAATATCTGTGAAAAGTTATCCACATACTGCATCATACTATATCACTTTTATTATAGGACTTAAACTGGTAACTTCTCTTTCTCCCCTGTTCCCCAATTTATGTAAGAGCAAAAATTATTTTCCCCATGGAGTAAAAAGAATTAATACAAAAAATATAATGCAACCAACCCAAACATATTCCCACATAATTCCTTTAAAAAGCCTTCTCTCAAACCAGATATGTGAGAGACCTACCACAGCGTAAAAAAATCCAGTTAAGAAAAGTGCAACGAAAGTTGGACTACTTGGCCAAAACCACAGTAACATACACGCTTCAATCGAGCACACAGTCAGGGTGCCTGCCCATATCAATAACTGTTTGTCAATTTTCTGTAGCGTATATGTCCATAGTGAATGATAAACAAGAAAAAAGTTGTAAACCAAAACAATCACCACTACAATCAATAGATTTGTATGGAGAGTGAAGACAATATTTGTCAGGAAAAAATATGACAAAAGAGTTGTGACAAAAGAGACAATTCGTGCACCAGATAATAAAGTTATAGTTCTTGTAGAAGAAACAGCCAAAATATTTTGGCTTAAAAAAACTGAGTAAACTCCAAATGCATAAATTGCGCTAAGAAGTAAGCGAAAAATTAATGATGAAGGAGAAAGAAAATAAAACATCCCAAAACTCAAACTATAAAAAAAGGGCAGAATAAATGCTTCAATTGTGCGATTTTCTCTTAAATCCTGATAGATTGCCCAATAAAGAAATAGATCAGTTAAAACTGATAAGAAGATTGGAACCAAAATACCGGACCGGCCCAGCTGATATTCTGATAAGAATAAACCAACGGATAAAATTATTGTACCTATTACAAACTTTTGCCTTTTGTCTATGGAGAATGAGAAGTTCCTTACTCCCCTTTTCTGCTGAGGATTAGAATTAATTCTGTGTACTGACCTTGAATCATTTGAGTTAATAGGCATAAAATCTAAAGTTAATTATAAGACTTTGAATAGTAACTTATTGACCGAGAATTTCCTCCATTATATTATCCTGAATATCAAAATTCACATAAACTTTGTGGACATCGTCAAGTTCTTCCAAAAGCTCTACGAATTTAATTGCTTTTTCAGCTTTTTCTTTATCAGCAATAGTGTTTATTGAAACCGGTTTCCAAAAAAGACTTAAACTTTTTACTTTTAAACCTTGCCCTGAAAGTGCAATGCGGGTTTTTGAAGAGTCTTCTGATCTTGTGTATACAATTACATCATCCCCACTATCCTCAATGTCTTCTGCACCACTGTCTGCTGCAATAAGGAAAATTTCATCAAGTGTCTTCCCATCTTTACCTACGGTGATCATTCCCTTTTTTTCAAATTGATATAAAACGCTCCCTGCTACCCCAAGACTACCACCATTTTTATCAAATGCATTTTTAACCTCAGCGATCGTTCTCTGCTTTTTGTCGGTGAGAGTTTCAACAACTACGCTAAATCCTCCAGGTCCAAAACCCTCATAAATTATCTCCTCAATGTCCCCCGCCTGACTTCCGCTTGCGCGATCAATCGCACGCGTAATGTTTTCTTTTGGCATATTGGCTGCGCGTGCTTCCTCAACTGCAAGACGCAAACGAAAATTACTATTGGGATCTGTGACTCCCCCGCCTTCCCTAACAGCAGTAGTTATAGAATATGAAAGCTTGGTAAAGACCTGACCTCTTTTTTGATCTTTTGTTCCCTTTTGTCTCTTAATCGTAGACCACTTGGAATGTCCGCTCATTGCACTATTATACTCTTGATATATTGACTTTTGCAACAAATATTAGTACAATTCTTCAATCTTACATACATGATATCTTTAAAATCTCAAGCAATTCAAACCGCATTAGTTGGAGATTGGCACAACGCAATAAACCTCAACGAACTAATACTTAAAGAATACCCTGATGACATAAATACTCTTAACCGTCTTGGGTTCGCTTTACTAAGTGTTGGGAATGCCAAGGATGCAAAGACAGTATATGAAAAAGTTCTATCTCTTGATATGAAAAATCCAATTGCCATACGCAATATAAAGAGACTAGACGGAAAAAATAGCACAAAATCAAATATTACACTAAATAATCTTTTCATTGAAGAGACAGGTAAAACTAAAATAATTGAACTGGTAAATATAGCTGATAAAAAAGTAATTGCCGATTTAAGATCAGGTGAAAAAATTTCAATTCGCATAAAACGCAACAAAATATTCGCTCTGGACACAGAAGATCGCTACATAGGCATGCTTCCGGATGACATTGGCCGCAGACTTACCGAGTTTATGAACGGAGGGAATATATACGATGCATATATTTGGACAGTTGATGATAACAAAATATGTATCTTTATACGAGAAGTGAAAAGAGCGAAAAAATACACAAATCAGCCATCATTTATATCCAATGACAAACATAAAGCAACGCTTGAGACAATTCATCACCTTGATGAATCTTTGTGATAAATAACCTTACTCCTTTGCAGTTCTTTCCTGGCCTTACTTATCTCTCCAAGTTGTTTTTGTTTTCTCAAAGACCAGAGACTCATCAAAAATGATAAACCCAAGATAATAAAAATTGTTAGTACTAAAATATTCATTTAAAATTTGCTAAATTTAAAAAGCCGTCGTATTTTTCATATTTTGACCTATTACAATTACTATACTTGCAACTTTTCCTCCGCCATTTTTTATGACAGGAAACTTTAAAATTTTTTTAAGCTTATTTAGAGTATATGTATTTTCGCCTGAATACTCAATCCTCGAAAGTGCTTCTTTTGAATGAGGAGTTGAAACATCCACAACATTTGCTCCAATGTTGGTTAGGCAACGCTCGAGCCTCTTACCAAGGCCGGATTGGTCAGTTGCATTAACTATGGCAATACTAACATTCTCAGAACTTATAATCTCATTTTTAAATAAATCGGCAATAATTTTGTCTGAATTACTACCATCTATTTTGTCTATAATATCGTCTGCGCGATAATTTTTAATAGAAGTATTTTTTGTATATAAAATAAGTTTTGAAAGATCAAAAAAAGTAAGATTTGTACTAATTGAGTCTTTTTTGAATAATGCTTTTGCAAAGATTGATCCTGCAGATTGATTTGAAATATCTGAATCAGTATTAATTCTTGCATCAATTATTATTCCGAGATCCCTCCCTATAGAATCAACAGAAAGGTTTTCTTTTCTAATCTTTAATAAAGACAGAGAATTATTTTCTGAATCTATCCCCAAAATTCCGGTTACTCGATTTTTTTGAGTGATTGCAATATTGATATTTTTTCCATCAAATCTACTTTGTCTTATAACAAAAAATGCTTTAATACTTAAAGAAATGATAATTGCAAAAAATACAATAAGAAAATAACTTATAAATGTCTTGATGCTCTTATCATTTTGCTTTGAATTTTTCTTCTTATACATATAGTGAGTATATCAGACATCATATGGATGTTCTAAATTAAACTTTTTTTAATTTATTTAAGAATTCTAAAAGCTCACTGGGTAATGGACTTTCAAAAGAAACACTATCTCCTGTTCGAGGATGTAAAAAAGTAATTTTTGCTGCGTGTAGGAATACGCGCGGAAGTACTTTTCGATCCCTTCTGGAAGTCTTGCGTCCTGCATATAAAAAGTCTGAAAACACAGGATGAGTTATATATTTTAGATGGACTCTGATTTGATGCGTTCTTCCTGATTGAGGATAAAGCTCAACTAGACTTAGCACTTCTTCCGTTTTTGGGTCTTGATACAATTTTAAGACTTTGTATAAAGTTTTTGATTCACGCCCACCCGGCAAAATGCCAAATTGCTTTCTACTCCATGGCAATCTCCCAACGGGAACATTTATTTCTCCGCTCTCCGGAATAATCTTTCCGTGCGCTAAGGAGAGATATGTTTTCTTAACTTCACGTTCTTTGAATTGTTTTTGGATTGCCTCAAATGATTCTATATTTTTTGCAATTATTAAAATGCCTGATGTCTCTTTGTCCAGTCTGTGAACTATTCCTCCCCTACTATAAAATTCAGACTGTTCATTAACTTTTGACTTTTGATTTTCTTGTCCTGAGCTTGCTGAATGGATGATTTTTAATTTTTCCTCCGCCCACTCCTGAATTGTAAATTGATTTAAAGTAGTATCAGATTTATTTACAGTCACTCCAGCGGGTTTATCAATTACCAATATGTCATTATCTTCGAAGATTATTTTAATATTCATCATTTATTTACTTTCAATAATCTGCTTGAACAACGAAATAATAGCTATTGCAAATACGGCAATTAACGATACATTTTCTGCATTCCAAAAACCTACATGCTTCATAAGCAAATTAAAAATTGATACTAAAAGTGAAAAAAATGAATAGATACAAAAAATATATATACTTAACTTGCCATCTCTTATTGTTCTGCTCATGATTCTGGGAATAAAAAATTTAGAAAAAAATATAGCAAGCAAAAGATATATCAAAGCTTCAAATAAATTTACTGCAAAATAAGATCTATTTAAAAATAATCCATTTATCAAAAATAATATAGTGATTGAGTTTAAAAAACTAATTGAAAAAAAATCAAAAAATCTTCCTATGGGAAATTTCTTAAATCTTCCAATCAGAAATAAAGCAATTGATCCACCGAGAACAACTTGCGGAATTGGCATGCTATCTTTAGAATAAGTAAATTGGGAAAATACAAGCCCTATTATTGTTGATAAAAAAACAGAATCAAAAATCTGTTCGTGTTTTATATTTTTTCTTAAAAAAACATGATCATCTTTAACAAGTCTATATAGTGTAAATAAAAAAACAATAAAGGTTAAGAGAAATATAAGTAAATTCATATAATTACTTCAGAATTCTAAATGCCCAAACAAAACCAACTAACAAAATGCTTATACCAATCCCGGTTATAACTACCCCTACACCAACTATGTCCGAAAGGCCCCCAACTATAATTATTGGCAGAAGAGAGAGTGCGCCAATTACACTATTCAAAATTCCATAGAGTTTACCCCGCACTTCGTCTGTTGTTTTTTCCTGGAGAATTGTATTTGCAGGAACAAAAACAAAAGAATTTGCAACTCCCAAAACAAATGCAAGAAAAACCATTATGTGTAAAATGTTTATTTCGACAATGTGCGGAAGATATACGTTCAGAGCCATGACAAAGCCTCTGGAGGCCACTTTTGATCCATAAGGTAATAACATCATTGCTACTCCGGAAACAAATATCCCAAAAGTTATCAGTTTTTCTTTAACATGACTGTGAAATATCTTAATTATGAGAGTTGCACCAAGTACCATACCTAAAGCTGCAGGTGCTGCGAAAAGAAGCGGAAAATCCTCAATTTGAATTTTTAATATTTGACTTGCATATCCAGGAGCTATAGTTGCAACTACGAGAATTAAAATTTGGGACATCGCCAACAAAAATAATGAACGGGAAATTTGTTTTGTTTTTGACATGAGTAAGAAAACATGTTTTATGTCTTTAAATATTTCTGCTTTTTTTACAACTGATTTTATAGTTATTTTACTTTTAATATCTATAAGTGAGATAAATCCTGCGCCCGTAAATAACATTGCCGCAAGTAAAATCAATGTTCCTGTAGGCTTTAATAAAATAATGACAGGGCCTGAAAGTACATAAGCAACTAAAATTGATGCAAATATTGCCATCCCAAAAAGCGCATTTGCAGATAGCAGCTTCTTTTCTCCAACAACAAGTGGAACCATAGGCGTTTCAGCAGGAATAAAAAATTGCACCAGTACGCTAACTGCGAGAGAAACGATGTAAATCATAAAAATATTATTCAGAAAAAATATTAAGATAATCATAAGAATCGCTCTTGCAATATTTGTGATAATAATTACCTTTTTCTTATCCCAGCGGTCTACATACGCACCTGCGATTGAACCAAATAGTATTGCCGGCACGGTGAAGGACAATACAACTCCCGAAACCGCCGTGTTTGAATGTGTGATTTTAAAAACAAGAAGAACAAGGAAGAAATTGAAAAGATGTGTAGGAATTTGAGTAAATATTTCTCCAATCCAGAGATAAAGAAAAGCTCTCTCAGAAAGAGCAGAAAATGTACTTGTCTTCATATTTACGCTTTTTCGGTGTATTCCCCTGTTCGGGTATCAACGCGGATCATTTCACCAACTTTTATAAATAGAGGAACTCTTGTTTTTATATTGTTCTCAAGTGTTGCTTCTTTAAATACATTTGTTGCCGAATTTCCTTTTGCTCCGGGAGAGGTTTCTATTACTTTAAAAACCATTTTCGGAGGAAGCAAGACGGAAAGAGGCTTTCCTTCAATAAAGCTGACAGGAAAAGTATCACCTTCCTTAAGATAGGCATTTTCAGGTATTAAATTAATAGGAATACTTACTTGCTCAAAAGTAATCGGATTCATAAAAAACACTTCTGTATCGTCCTTGTATAGATACTGCATATCTTTTTTAACAACAGGAATATCTGTTACTTTTGCTCCATTTGTATATCCTTTTTCCGTAGTTGCACCTGTCTTAAGATTTCTCACTTTAACTTTTATGTTTGCACTACCTCTGCCCATCTTAATGTGCTCATAGGACAAAACTGTTAAGTACTGTCCGTCTTCTATGTATGTAGTGCCCGCTCTCAATTCAGTTACAGAAATCATAATAGATCAATTTTAGCAGTTTTCTTTAAAATTTACCAACATTTTGAGGGTCATTTGATATAAGGAACTTTTTTATACTAATTAAATCTCTTTTTAGCCACTCATCATTGGAATATATTTTTTCAAGAACTTGCTTAATAGTTCTTTCAGCACCAGGTGCGGCATTTTCTTTGAAAAATTTTTCTACATCTTGTGCCTCAGACTTTTTTGTAAAAAATTCAATAGGTTCAGCAAACCTAGAAAATAAATGTCCTCCGCTATATCTTTTTACTATCTCTTTCCAATGATTTCTTAAAAAATCCCATGCCAAATCACGCCCATGTGAATTTGCAAAAATAAAATAAATAGACTTATATGAGTCTTGCGTACGAACTTCATCGGAAAATCCAAATTCCAGCGATTTTTCAAGTAAATTCTTATCTCTGAATGAGCAAAGTGCTCTAAAAATTCTATCTTTCTCTTCCTGTAGAGTTGATTCTTTATAAAGTTTTAATAAATCTGAATAGGTCTTCTCATTCCCATATTTTGCAACAATATAGTAAACTACTCCTCTTAAATCTGATTCTATTTTCCTCTCTCCTCTAAGCATTTTATTAAACATATCTTGCGCTATACTGATTGTTTCATTATCTCCATATTTGCCAAGACTTGAAATGACTACACTTCTTAGTAAAGTTTGCGAATGATCCTCATCTGCTCTTTTCTCCCAGCCTACTTTTGTTCCTATAATTTTAAATATTTCACGCGCAAATTTTTCAAATAATTCATGCTCCCTCTCTTCACTTAACAAATTTCCTAATCTCGCTAGTTGAGAAGCAATTTCAGACCAGACTATATAACTTTGCTCATTTTTATATGCCGGATATGTACTCATTGCATGTACAGTTGATGCTTTCCCTGCTTCTGCCAAAACCAAAACGTCTCTTATTACTCCAAATCTATCAATCGTTGACAACTCCCCCCTCTCAATAGCTTTTAACAAATTCATCTGATCGGTATCGGAATATCTGACCCTAATTAAGCTTGTTTCGCCCGAGTTTAATTTTACCCAGTCTGATTTATCTGCTTGTGGCATTGTCAAAGTTTTTTTATCCATCAAATAATATTTTGGGGTTTTACTAGAGCTGGTAATTATACCAACAGGCACTTCCCAGAGAGTACTATCAGTTGACTTTGTTTGTGATTGAATACTTGAAAAGAAGCGACTTTGTGTGATAACTGCTTTACCGTATTTTCGGTCAATTGTAATCAAAGGATATCCTGCTTTCTGTGTCCAGTTATTCATAATTTTTCCAACCGGTTTTTTTGATACGCTTTCCAACGCGTTCCAAAGATCTGAAGTACTGGCATTACTGTAAGAGTGTTTTTTTAAGTAAACTTGCAGACCTTTTCTAAATATATCCTCACCAAGATATTCAGCAAGCATTCTTATTATTGATGCGCCTTTTGAATAACTTACGGCATCAAAAATTTCACTTATTTCTGTTGGGTTATTAACTTCAACCTCAATCGGGTGAGTATTTTCCAATCCATCTAGCTCCAATGCACGCGCATGATCCATATTCACAAACTGTGTCCAGATATCCCACTGCGGAAAAATATGATCAACAGCAAGGTATTCTATATACGATGCAAATCCCTCATTAAGCCAAAGATGTGTCCACCACTCCATGGTTACAAGATTTCCAAACCATTGATGTGCAAATTCGTGCGCAATAACGAGCGCAACCCATTGCTTGTTGATTGTTGAAGTATTCTCATCATCAACCAGAAGTGCCGTCTCCCTGTATGTAACAGCTCCCCAATTCTCCATTGCTCCTGCTGCAAAATCAGGTATTGCGATTAAATCAATAACGGGAAGTGGGTATGCAATTTGGAAATAATCTGAGAAAAATGAAATAGTTTTTGCCGCAATATCTAGAGCAAATTCAGCTTGCTTTTTCTTTCCTGGGGTAACGAATACTCGAACAAGCGTACCGTCTTTTGCCTTTTTTTCAATGTGTTCGAATTTACCAACTATAAAGGCTAAAAGGTATGTTGACATTTTTGGCGTTGGCTCGAAACTAACCACCTTAAAACCCGCGCTATGTTCTTTGATTTCTGATTCTATCGTATTAGATATTGCAGTGTGATCATCGGGTACAATGAGATTAATATGAAAAACGGCTTTTTGGGAAGGCTCATCAAACGATGGAAAAGTACGTCGTGCATCTGTTGACTCAAATTGAGTAACTGCCATATGATGTTCTTTGCCATCAATCTGATATTTACTTTTATAAAACCCGCGCATTTTATCGTTTAAAATTCCTGTAAATTTAAGCGACAATTTGCCAATACCCTTAGGCAATTGTTTTGGAAAACTAATTGAAACTGTTTCTGTTGAACTATCAAAAACCAAACTTCCATTAATTGTGCCATTATAAAACACTTCGGATATTTCCAATTCGTCAGCATGAAGTGTAATATTATTTGTGGGTTTTTTTAAATCAACTACTATTTCTTCTTCACCTTTAAAGGTAAATGTTGGAATATCGGGATGAATGGTTATGAAATATTCTTTTGGAACAACATGATCTGATAATCTGATTTTTTTTATTTTTTTATTCATAAAATTGCAGGAACGGGCGCAAAAAGTATATAATATACTCGATCTAAAAACAACATGTAATAGCCGAGATGGCGGAATGGTATACGCGGTAGTCTCAAAAACTACTGGTCGCAAGGTCATGGGGGTTCGACTCCCCCTCTCGGCACATTATGGTATTTAAACATTTCTCCAAAAATGGTCAGATATTATCAATTGCGGATGCAGTCATTCCTTTGCAAAATATTGAATACTCTTATGGATTTGGGATATATGAAACTCTGAGAGTAAGAGGAGGGATAGTTTATTTTGTAAAACAGCACTTTCACAGACTACTTAATTCTGCGATAATACTTGGCATTGAACACGAATTTTCAGAAAAAGATATTGCAATTTACCTGAGTGATTTATTAAAAATTGAAAAACTTGAAGATTGTAATATCAAAATGCTTCTAATTGGCGGCAAAACTAGAGAGGACTCACTCCTTTTTATTCTGCCTCTTTCTCCCCTATTCCCAAATCGAAAATTTTACACAAATGGAGTAAAAACAATTACATATAAGTACGAGAGGTTATTGCCACAGGCAAAAACTCTAAATATGTTAGGCAGTTATTTGGCATACAAAAAAGCCAATGACAAAGTCTGCTACGATGCACTTTTAATAGACCGCAATAATTATATAACTGAAGGAACTAGAACCAATTTTTTTACAATTAAAAATAATATATTGTATACGCAGTATGACGATAAGATTTTAAATGGAGTAACTCGAGAAACAGTTAATTATGTTGCAAAAAATTGCGGATTTGAAATAGTTAAGAAAAATATTACCCTGGAAGAATTACAAAATTATGATGGCGCATTTCTAACTAGTACGAGTTCGAAAATAGTTCCTATCAAACAAATTGACAATTTTGAATTTCCTGAAATTGCAGAGTCTATTAAACTATTAATTCAGGAATATGACAAATTTTTAAAAAATTCAAAAGGAATATTTAATGAGGCAAAATAAATTTTTCGATTACCCATACTACACCATCATCCTGCACTGAAGGGGCAATATAATCTGCAATTTCCTTAAGCTCAGGCACAGCATTTCCCATAGCAACTTTTAAGCCGCATGCCATAAGTAATGGAAAATCATTATATCCGTCACCCACACCAATTATATTATGAGTCTCTATCTTCAATAATTCTGAAACTTTCAAAATTGCATGCTGCTTTGTCGCTGATGTGTGCGAGATCAATAATCCAATTTTCCCTTTTGACCATGATGGAACTTTATGGACTGCAATTGATGAAATATTCTCAAGTTTTTTTATAAGTAAATTGCCGGTTACATGAGTAATATCTGGGACAAAAATATGTGAAGGTTTTTCGATAATGTACTTATCCGTGTAAGATACGTTTTCTTTTAGGTCATGAATTAAGAAATTAATTTTTAACAAAACTAACAATTCGCAAACTGTTTTTGCAACATTCTCATCCATTACTTGTTCATATAAAGTTTTGCGTGTTTTAGAATCAATAATTTCTGCACCGCTATTTATTATCAGAGGACCAGAAAGCTCTAACTTATCAAGGATATGTGAAACCATAAAAAGAGGCCGTGCTGTTGCAATGCCAACCTTAACAATTTTACTTGCTCTTGCAATTGCTTCAATTACTTTTTGAGATGGAACCCCATCTTTTCTATTTGGAATTGTTGTTCCATCAAGATCCAGCATCAATGCTTTATACTTTTTCATTTTAGAATAAATTTTAAACTTTTCTTACTTTCTTCCTGATAGTTTCAATTAAAAAATTAATCAAATATTTTTGTTTGTTAATTACCAAATCTTGTGCGTGAAGGTACTGAATATCTTCTCCGCCAAATCCCCTTTTGAAAAGCGAGACACCTGCAAATCTATGGCTCTTGCTATTCTCCGGTGCAATTCCCCAGAAATTGTATTTTTTAATTCCCCGCCTTTTTGCTTCTTTTATTGCCTCCCATTGCAGAAGATAAGCTCCTGGGTATTTTCTCCCATCCTCTGTACTTACTCCATAATGATAAACAGCTTCATGACCATAAAAGATTATAAATGCTTGAGCAAGAATTTTATTTTCAAACATTGCTGTAAAGATAAGAGCTTTATTTTCATCAGAAAAAACTTTAAATTGCTCCGATAAAAACTTAAATCCAAATGGAACAAAATGTTGTCTTTTTGCTGTTTGGATCTGAAGATCGTAAAACTTTTTAATTTGTTTACTGTCTTTTGATGAGCCAACTTTTATATCCAATTTTTCCGCTTTCTTAATCTCATATCTTGTTCCCTTCCTCATTGCAGTCAATAATTCATCATCTGACTTTGTAATATCAAGTTGTGATGTTAGGTCTGCAGTTAGATGCATAGGAGCACGGCGGGCATCATTTTCCCGAAAAGTTTTTAAAGATTTTTCATTTTCAATAAGCTGTGGACGGACTCTAACAAAGACGCAATTATTGTGTTTTGCTATTAATCTTATCTCTAAAAACACAGCCTTAACAAGTTGACTGTCCCCCCAATCAATAATTGGTCCCCCAGCAACCGTAAGATATCTTCCCCTTCTGGCATTTTCTACAACAGACTGAACAACTCCCATTAATTTATTGTTTTTGTAAAACCCCGTTCTATTAATTGACTTTCCAAGTCGCTTATTAAATTCACCCCAATGCCAAGACTGAAGAAAGTTAGCTTCTTCGCGCGTTGCAAGAAAATTCTCCCATTCATTTATGTCTTCAATTGCTCTTACTGTGATATCAGCCATAAATTGATCCTCTCTGCAATTTTTTTTGCATCTGATTCATTTATATTAATATGTGTTGGTAAATTAACGATAATCTCTGAAACATATTCTGAATTTGGACATAATCCCTTTTTGTAATCTGTTTTTTGTAAATATTTTTTTGGAGATATTGGGGCATCATACCATATGTCTGATATAAAAATCTGCTCTTTTTTAAGAAAATTTATCAATGAATTTCTATCTTTGGCAAAAATAGGAAATCTAAGATTTGATGATTTATCAATCTCTTGAGTTATTTTCTTAGATATTAAAGTTTTGTCCAAAATGGAACTATAAATACCTGCAATTTTCGCTTTGTGTTCCTGATTTCTTGTAAAAGATAAAAACTGCTGATAAATTTGCTTACAATATTCTATAGGTAAAGTATGAATATTTTCATAATCAGAATAGTTCATTGGTTTTGACAAAATATTTGCGGCTTTAGAAAATTTATGCAAAACCTTCCCTACCCCTATAGAATATATTTTTCTAATGTTAAACGTAATAATCGGGTAAATTCTATCTTTAATTACCTGACCTCTATTCATTAGAGGCAATTTTAAATTGGAAATTGGAAATTTGTTATTTCTAATAACCATTGCTCCTCCTGATACATTATCAATCATTTTATCCTGACTGAATGAGAAAATAGTAAAATCCCCGACTGTTCCTGCTTCTTCACCATTTTTATATTTCGCGCCAATCGAATGCGCTAAGTCTTCTATTAAAATTAAATTATTTTTTTTACAAATCTCCGCAATCTCTTCAATGTCACATGGATACCCAAGAGTATTCTGGATCATAACAACTTTAATTTTTGGATTTTTATTTATAGCTACTTTTAATGTTTCGGCTGAAAAATTTAGAGAATCTTTTTCTATATCCAAATATTCAACGTCGTATCCCTCTCTTGTGATCGCCTCCCAAACCGCAAAACAAGTAAAACCGCAAATTGCTACAGATGAACCTTTTAGGTTAATCGACTTCAGGGTCAACCTGATTGCTTCCCTCCCTTTATAGACAAGCGTTACTTTTCCACCATATCTATCTTCAAGGAGACCAATTAGCTTAGATTGATAATTATTATCATTGCTTGAAAATAGTTTATTAATTACAAAACTGAAATTATAATTTGACCCAAGTGAATTAAAAATACTCATATATTGTTTTTAACTATTTCGGCTACTTGCTTACAATGCGTATGTTGCGGTGAATGTTTTGCCCCGATAATTTCAAACAATTTTGAATCCATTATTTCTTTATGCATAATTTCTCCGTCTTTAACAGGTGTAACACTATCCTCTTTTCCCCAAATAATTATTGTTGGCATTCTTAAATTTTTAAGAACTTGAGAATAGTCAACTTCAATTAAATTCCTCATTGTTTTCTGGACTATTCGATCAGCTTTTTCATAATCATGCTCACCAGCTGCTTTATAAAGCAACTTCCTAAGTGAGTGTGATTTTGTGATCTTTTTGCCAATTTTTGCTATCAACATAAATACAAATCTTTTTGTTCTAATATATATTTCTTTGTGATAAATACCTGTACTATCAATCAAAAATAGCTTCCCTACTTTTTCCGGATATTTAAGAGAGTAAGATAATGAAATCAATCCGCCATTTGAGTGTCCGAGCAGAACAACTTTATCTTTTTCTTTTCTCAATATTTTATCTAGCCAATCAATATAGTTATTAATATCCCAAACTTCATTTAGTGGCGCGGTGAGACCGGGAATTTTTAGCATAACAACTTCAATGTCAGCATTTCCTAACTCTTCCAAAAAAGGTTTCCACTTTTCAGTAGAATAAGCCCATCCATGTAGTATGTAAATCTTTTTTTTATCTTTCATCTCTCACCTCTCATTTTTCATTTCTAAAGTCCCCACTGCTTTCTTCTGATTTGCCAAACCTCTTCACGTCTTGCCAATTTACTTACATCATTTTTATTCTCCAGCAGATGTTCAATAATCCCTTCCATAAAACGTGCACCTTTAAATAATATCGTATCCCCTCCTTTTATATTTTCAAGCAAATAATCCAATGTCTCTTTTGGGCCTTCAAATTTTACAATACCCTCATCTTTATCATCGCGAGTCTGAAAGGCGTGGCGATCTTTAGGAGACTGCTTCGCTAATGCTCGCAATGACAAAAGCTTGGGGTAAGTATATTTCCCAACCCTTGGACCCATTAAAATTATTTTCTTAAAATCATATTTAGCTAACTCCGCAGCGAGCCTTAGATGCTCATTTTCCTCCTCTTTGCCCAGTTCGAGCATATCACCGATTACAACCCATTTATTTTTTTCTTTAAACCGAGCAAACATAGAGACTATAGCTCTTACCGAAGAGAAATTAGAATTATAAGAACTATCAACAATTGTTATATTTTTAATTCCTTGAAATATCGATCCCCTCCCGGGTGGAACCACAAATCTTGCAAATGATTGATCAAATGATATGCTCAAAGCTTCGCATAATTTTCTAGTCATTTCAATTGAATAAAAAATTTCCTCAGGCAATAGAAATTTAAAAATAAAAGTATCAAGAGTATCATGGGTACCACGGGTATCACGGACTATTTGAAACCTTGTCCCCTTTTTACTAACGTCATAACTTTTTAAACTTTTTTCTTTTTTAATTTCAACTATCCTTACCTTGGTTCTGTCCATCTGTTTTACCATTAACTCTGATTCTCCATCAATCAAAACGAGTTCTTTTGCATATTGCAAAAAGTAGCCAAACTCATATGCAATCGCTTCTTCTACTGTAGGAAACTTCCCATTATTGTCATTCCCGCGAAAACGGGAATCCACATCTCCTGAATCCCCGTTTGCACGGGGATGACGCGTTTGGACGACAAGATGTTCAAAATTCATACTGTGGGTCTTGGCAGTACTAATCCACAAAACAATAACTGGCTTTAAAAATGATGCAAGGAATTTTCCCTCCCCCGGTCTATCGCAATCTGCCTCAACGATATAAAGTTTTTCTTTTGGTAAACTTTTAAAAATTTGCAACGGAGCTTTCAGAAATAAATTGATCCATTCGGATTTGAGCAAACTTTTCCGGTGCAAATCGAGAATATCAAAAGGAATGCCAAAACTGCTATTTGCGTGATGAGAGTATCTCGCTTTTTCACCAATTTGCGATTCAATCATGTGAAGAAGGGTTGTCTTGCCATTTGAACCGGTCACAACCACAATTTTTGGATTCCATCGTTTTAATCTAATCCCAGCAAAAAAACGAAAATACGATGCTAATGGAAAATACAATTTTTTTTTGATTTTGCCAATCATTCACTCTATATTTTAGCAGAATTTGAGGCTTTTTGCTTATTCTTCCCTTTTCTTCTCAACACTATTAAATTTAATCCTATTCCCCTGAAAAAGTAGATCTATCTCGCCTGTCGGCCCGTTGCGATGCTTGGCAATAAGAAGTTTTGTTGGAATATGTGTACCCGTTGCTTCCGAATCAGGTCTGTAAAGAAACATTACTACATCAGCATCCTGCTCAATCGCACCTGACTCACGAAGATCGGCAAGTTGCGGTTTTTTCTCTCCTCCCCTGTGCTCAACAGAGCGGTTAAGTTGTGATGCTGAAAGAACTGGAACATTGAGCTCACGAGCCAGATTTTTCAGAGCTTGAGAAACCATTGAAACCTCCTGAACTCTATTATCATATCTTTTTCCAGGATCAACCAGCTGAAGATAATCAACAATCAAAAGTGAGATATTATGCTCCATTTGCAAACGCCTTGCCTTACTTCTCATTTCTGTAATCGAGAGTCCAGGCGTGTCATCAATAAATATATTTGCCTCGGCTAGTTCCCCCATTGCTTGTGATAATTTGGCAAAATCATCTTCTGACAAACGACCTGTTTTTAACTTCCATGCATCCACATCTGATTGCGCTATCAATAGACGATCAACCAGCTCTTCTTTACTCATTTCAAGTGAAAATATACCGATTGGAAGCTTTTGCCCAACAGCAATATTTTGAGCGATGTTTAAAACCATAGCTGTCTTTCCTTGCCCCGGACGGGCTGCAAGAATAAGTAAATTTGTTTTTTGCATACCAGAGAGAAGATTGTCCAGATCTGCAAATCCACTTTTTACGCCTCTTAATCCGGACCCTGTTTTTTGAAGTTCATCGATCCTGTCAAAACTTTCAGTCAGCGTTTCTTTAAGAGCTACAAATCCCCGTGTAAGATGACCTTGGGAAATTGAAAAAATAGATGATTCTGCTTTATCTAAAACATCTTTGACTTCCTCAGAATCACTGTAGCCTAACTCTGCAATAGAAGTCCCGGCTTTTATCAGGCTGCGTTTTGTAGAATTTTCTTTTGTGATTTTTGCATATGATTCAACATTGGCAGCTGTCGGAACTAACTCTACCAAATCTGTTAGATACGAGGAATCCACCTTTTTAAGTAATTTGTTTTTTTTAAGCTGCTCAGTGAGAGTCAGAAGATCTATTGGCTTTCTTTCTTCATAAAGAGCAAGCATTGCGCCAAAAATTATTCCATCAATTTCAGAATAAAAATCAGAGGGCTTGAGGATTTCGGAAACACCAATTATTGCATCCTTGTCAATAAGAATTGCGCCTAAAACGCTTTGTTCAGCTGTATCGTTATGAGGAAGGGTCTTTATTGCCATATATAAGATGAGATGTGAGAGTTGAAAGATTAGAGTGTGTTAAGAAATTATAAAATTATTTCCGACTTCTCCCCTCTCATTTCTCACTTTTACTCCAGTATTACTGTTTCCACTTCTGCGGGCAATTTATCAATTGTGGTCGCATACTTTGAAAGATTCTTGACATTTTCTGCGCCAATTGCTTTTCCTACCTCAGCTGCTTTTTCTCCATAAAAAATAATCACACTTGATGCCATTGATGTCAAAAAAGAGGCGTCAATCAATTCATTACAATTTACAACAAGTATATTCGCTTCTTTGAGTTTATTTTGAAATTTACTGAGAGTCGATAATTTCCCCAATGTTAGATTTATCGAGTCAATATTGATACTGAAGGCAAGATCGCTTTCAACTCTATAACCTGTTATTTTTACACCCCCGGCCTCGTACTCCCCTGGTCCATTGAAAACTACATCTTCATCATTTATCTTTACACCCGATGTTTCATTTGCCAATAAAATTACTGCGTTACATTCTGTTTTTTGTGTTGGATCGACGGAAAGAACTGAAGATTTTCCCTTAATACGTATGCTGGATTTTGAAAGAATTGATATTTCCATGCAAATAATATTAACACGTTCAGCTTTTCTTGACAATAGATAGTTTTTATCGTATCATCAAATCCCTTATGAAAGCAGAAAAAGTCGTATTGTCATTTGTTGCGGTTCTCATTGGTCTTATTGCAGCCGGAATTGCATTTTATCTTTACCAGGCAACTAAAACAATTTCCACCACACAATCAAAACCCATCACAATAGTAGCAACTCCCACTCCGGCTCCCCTTTCTGACAAGGACCATTTATTAAAAATTGAAAACCCAAAAAACGGAGGAGTTTTTGATAAAAAGCTAATTACTATTTCAGGAAAAACAGTAAGTGGCGCTTCTGTTATAGTTTCAACAGAAGATAGTGATCAGGTAGTATCCCCTGCAAGTAATGGTGATTTTACCCTAACTACTACAATCCCTGATGGGACAAGTGTTATGAAAATAAAAGCCATTTTCCCGGACGGAACTGAAAAAGACGAAACAATAACGGTCACTTTTTCAACAGAGAGCTTTTAAAAATATGAAAAAATATAATAATAAATTGAAAATAAAAAACACATTGTATTTGACTGTCACATTTGGTGCAATATTTTTTACCTTGAACACCAATATTGTATTTGCAGTATCCGCAACTCCAACTCCTCCGAAAGCAATTACCCCAACAATTAGTGAAACGCTGAATGAGAAATTGAACTCTCAAATAAATCAGCTTAAAGATAAAATTGCATCTCGTGTTTCTGAATTAAATCTTGTTGAAAAAAAGGGTGTAACAGGTGTTGTTTCAGATACGTCAACAAATAAGATTACTCTAACAGACATTTCCGGATACTCAAATATAATCGATATAGATGAAATAACCAAGTTTTCTTCATCATCAGCAAAAGGCACATTTGGACTTTCTGATCTGACAAAAGGAACGAACATAAATGTTCTTGGACTCTATAACAAACAATCAAAACGAATTCTTGCTAGGTTTATTACAACTGCTATTAATCCGTCGTTCTTATCCGGAACCATATCAGACATAGACGGTAAGGGTTTTACCATTACTATAATTTCCAGTGATAAAAAAAGTACAAAAATCGACATAAATACTGCTACTAAAATATCCATATACAGTAAAATAGATGGTTTGACAAAAATAGGATTTACAAAATTAAATATCGGCGAGCGAGTATCAATTGTAGGCTTTCCAGATAAAACAACTCCCTCCCTGATTGTTGCATCCCGCATTGTAGATTTACCTAGCTTACCCAAGGATCCCAACATTAGCATTGCTGAACCAACTCCAACAACTGTTCCTACAACTAAAACCACTACCTTACAAACAGCAACAACAAGTGCAAAAAAAATATCCCCTACAATTTCAAGATAAATGGATACCCGACTAATAAAACTTAGATCTCTGATGAACAAACAAGGCGTTGATGCTGTATTGGTTTCATCAGTTGCTAACATAATTTATCTCTCAGGTTTTGACTACTTCAATGATCTTGAACGCGATGGATATTTATTAATCACCAAAAAAAAACAGTATCTAATTACCAGTTCCCTATATTCTCATGCTGCAAAAAAGATAGTCAAAAACTATGAAGTCCTGGAAGTTAAAGCCGGTAAATCATTTTTAGATTATTTAACTGATATTACAAAAAACAAAAAAATAACTACCTTGGGAATCGAGACAGATAATTTAACCGTTTCCGAATACAATAGATTTTCTAAAAAAGTTAAATCCACAAAGCACTTTGACCTATCGACTCTCAGAATTAGCAAAACAGAAAACGAGATAAGCTTAATTAAAAAAGCATGTGAGATCGGCGACAAAGCGTATTCTTACATTCTTAAGAATTTGAGAATAGGAATGACTGAAAAAGAAATTGCTTTTGAGCTGGAAATTTATATTCGTAAAACCGGAGCTAATATTTCTTTTGACACAATTGTTGCATTTGGTGCAAATGCTGCTATCCCCCATCATAAAACGAGTGATCAAAAATTAAAAATGAATCAATGCGTACTTATAGATTTTGGAGTTAAATATCAAAATTACTCCTCGGATATGACCAGAACGTTTTTTTTCGGTAAAGCATCGAGTGAAGATAAAAAAGTTTATGAAACAGTGCTTAGTGCGCAGAAAAAATCGATTGAGTATATTGAAAAACAATTAAATTCCAAACAGAAAGCAATTGCGACAAAAGTAGATGGGATTGCGCGAGACTTTGTTGTGCAAGAAGGATATCCACCCTTCAATCATTCAAGTCATGGAATAGGTCTTGAGGTGCATGAATTACCTCATATTTCAAACTCAAAAGATCCATTGGAAAACGGCATGGTTTTTTCAATAGAACCCGGAATTTATTTACCTGACAGAATGGGAGTTCGCATCGAAGATCTTTTTGCAATTGAAAATAATAAACTCATTCCCCTCACCCGCTCCACCAAAGAACTACTCGAGATATAAATTATTCTGAGAGAATACCGGATTTTTAGGTTTTTGCCATTACCCCTGTGACAACATCAGCCAAAGCCCGTATGAATAGTGGAGAAACATTAAGTGAGTCAGTTCTGGAAAAAACAATTCCATGCTGCTCTGCTTGTTCTTTTGCACCAATACCTACATCATATAAGATTTCCAGATGGTCGGCAATGAATTGAACCGGTGCGATAAGAACATGTTTTATTCCCTTTTTTTGCAATTCAGGCATAACATCTGCAAAATCCGGTTTGAGCCATTCCTCAGGAGTATGCCCGGCACTTTGATAGCAAAACATCCATCTATCCTTTGGCAGACCAACCTCCGAAGCAACTGCAGTCGCTGTCTCTTTGAGATGATTTATATAATCCGGCTCTTTTTCAATTACTCTTTTTGGCATACTGTGAGCTGAAAAAAGGACAGGAACACTACTTCTTACTTTTTTTGAATTTTTGTTAAGCGAAAGTGTAACTTTTTTGGCAAGTGCTTTGATAAAATATGGCTGTAGATGCCAGTCTGTTGCGATCTTCAGCTCCAAATCGTTTCTTCTCAGACTTTCAACAGCACTCTCCAACTCTTTTCTATAACCGCTCATAATAATTGGTGAATATTGCGGCGACATAATTACACCGATAATTAGATTTACTCCTTTTGCCAATTTTGGAATAACCTCACCTATAAAAGGTTCTGAAAATCGCATACCGGCACTTACTTTAAACTTCAAATCTTTTGGATTTTTTTTATTCAATTCTTTTTCCAGAGATTTTGCCTGATTTTTGGTTATTTTTATAAGAGGTGATCCGCCGATCAGACTATATCTCCTTTTAAATTCTTTGATAACATCTGCACTTGCATCTTTTCCGCCGTAAATATTTTTCAAGTATTTGGGAACTGCTGCTATACTCTTAGGCGAACCATAAGTCATAAGAATTACGCCTATTTTTTCCTGTTTGATTTTTTTACTAACTTCCATTTTTTTTATTTTTTTCCATCAACCATGTGGCAACTTGCGGTGCAAAATAACTGATGATTATATCTGCACCTGCCCTTTTAATTCCGGTTAGAATTTCCAAAACAACACGCTTTTCATCTATCCACCCATTTTGCGAAGCCGCTTTTACCATCGAGTACTCGCCGCTTACATTGTATGCAGCAAGAGGGATATCAAACTTTTGTTTTACTTTCGCAATAACATCAAGATACGAAAGAGCCGGCTTTACCATAATAATATCAGCTCCTTCTTCGATATCTAATTCTATTTCGCGAAGAGCTTCTTTGACGTTTCGCGGATCCATTTGATATGCGCGTCTGTCACCAAATTGCGGAGTTGACTTTGCAGCTTCGCGAAATGGCCCATAAAAACCTGACGCATATTTTGCGCTGTATGCCATAATCGGAGTTGTTTCAAAATTATGCAAATCCAAAATCTTGCGTATTGCTCCAACTCTTCCATCCATCATGTCAGAAGGCGCTACCATGTCAGCACCTGCTTCTACATGTGAAAGTGCCATTTTGGAAAGAAGCTTAAGAGACGGATCATTTTGTACTTCACCTTTTTTAATAACGCCGCAATGCCCATGGTCCGTATATTCACAAAGACATACATCTGTTATTACCATAAGATTCGGTGTACTTGCCTTAATTTCTTTAATTGCTTTTTGAATAATGCCTGATTTTGCATAAGCCTGTGTTCCTAGTGCGTCTTTTTTCTTGGGAATACCAAATAAAAGAACTGCGGGAATTCCGAGCTCCTGAATGCGTTTTACTTCTTTTTTCAGTGAACCAAGTGGCCACTGCATAATTCCAGGCATTGCATTTATTTCCAGAGGTTTATTAATTTGTTCGGATATAAAAAGAGGATAAATAAAATGCTTAATTGACAAATCTGTTTCTGAAATCAGATCACGCAATTTGTTTGATTTCCTCAGTCTTCTAAGTCTAGTTATCGGAAACGCTGCCATACAATGGCTAGTTTACTGTCATTATGCTAATATTGCAATAATCTATTTTGTCTCACCTAACTAAGCTATGAATAAAATTATAATCGGTGCCCGCGGCAGTCAGCTTTCCCTTGCTCAAACAAAAATTGTAGAAGATTTACTAATCAAACAAAACCCTGCATTACAAATAGAAATAAAAGTTGTCAAAACAACGGGTGATAAAAATATGAATCCTGTTCCCCTGGATACTATTGGCAAAGGCTGGTTCACCAAAGAACTTGATAGTGAATTATTGCTTGGAAAAATCGATATGGCAGTGCACAGCTTAAAAGATATTCCTGAAAATTTACCAAGGGGTCTTATTATCTCAGCAATTCCAAAAAGAGAAGATGCGCGGGAAGTACTTATATCAAAAAATGGAATCAAACTTAAAGATTTAAAAAAAGGTGCAAGAATCGGAACGGATAGTATCCGGCGTCGTGTACAAATCATGCAAAAAAGAACTGATCTAACTGTTGAAAGTATTCGGGGAAATGTTCCCAGAAGAATTGAAAAACTTGAAAACGGAGAGTACGACGCTTTAATACTTGCATCAGCTGGACTAATACGGCTTGGGCTAACTTCTAAAATTGCGGAGTATTATTCGCCGACTGATTTAGTCCCCTCTCCAGGGCAAGGAGCATTGGCAATTGTTACAAAAAAATCAAATAATAAGCTCAATAGACTACTTAAGAAAATTAATCACAAACAAACAATTTTAGCTGTTTCGGCAGAACGGGCTTTCTCAGACTCAGTTGGAGGAGGCTGTAAAATGCCGGTTGGAGCATATGCAATTTGCGCTGGCGAAAAATTAACTTTATATGGAATGCTTGGATCAATGAATGGGGAAAATATGATATATGATAAAATTGTTGGGAAAATTACAAAACCCAAAACATTGGGAAGAACACTTGCGAAAAGAATAATTAAAAGAGCACAATGGTATGAAATAATTAAAAATTAATATTATGAAAAAATCAGATCGCTTTGTAGTAGTCACGAGACCGGAATCAGAAAGTAAAGAGTTTATTCAAAAACTTGAAAAAGCAAACTTCCACGTTCTCTCCTATCCAACAGTCAGTATTGTCAAGAATCGATTAAGCAAATCAGCAATATTATATCTGAAAAATCTTTCTTCTTTTGACTGGATATTTTTCACCAGCAAAAGTGGTGTAAATTTCTTTTTTGATAGCATCAAAAAACTTGGCATAGATAAATCAATTCTCAAAAAAATACAAATTGCAGTAATAGGCCCGGCAACTGCAAGAGAAATAATAAAACACAAACTTTCCGTAAGCTTCATGCCTTCAAAATTTACAACTGATGATTTGGCGCGAGAAATAAAAAATATCAAAAATAAAAAAATTCTTCTCCCAAGATCTGACATCGCAACTCCTTTACTAACCCGAAGTTTAAAACAAAAAGGTGCAAATGTAATAAATATTCCAATATATAAAACAAAATATGCTGTAAATAAAAATATCGAGTTCAGCAATTTTTTGCAAAAAAAACAAATACTAGCACTCACCTTTACCAGTCCTTCAACAGTTAATGGATTTGTAAAAAATATTACCTCATATGAGAAAAAAAATGCTATTCATATTCCGGTTTTTTCCATAGGACCAATCACTTCAAAAGCTGTAAAAAAGCAAGGGTTTAAAATAATTCATACAGCTCATTTCTCAACCCATGAAGGCATATTAGCTAAATTACAAGAAATTAATTTATAATATACTGTAATGACAAATCACAATTATATATTTTTAAAAAACAATCCGAGTCTTAACGAAGTCTCTGAGAAAACGCTTGCTGAATATAAAAAAGAATTTATCAAAGAATTATCCTCATCAAAAAAAGTGATCTGTAATACATATTCTGTGCTTGGACTAAAGACAAACGCCAACATTCTAATCTGGTTTCAGGCAGATTCAATTGATGCAATACAAGACCTATTAAATAAACTCATGCACACATCATTGGGAAAGCATCTTCGCATAACATACACATTGTTTGGCATTACACGCCCGACACAATATTCACCCACTTCCACAGGTCACCTGGATACAAATCGTAAGGGAAAACAGTATTTGATTATTTATCCGTTTACAAAAACGCAGGAATGGTATATGTTGGATTTTGATCTCAGACGAAAATTAATGGGTGGACATGTGATGATCGGAAAAAAATATCAGCAGATAGAACAATTACTGCTCTATTCATATGGCATTGACGACAATGAATTTATTGTTTCGTATGAAACAGATGAACTATCAGCTTTTCAAAGTCTGGTTATTGAACTTCGCTCAAACAAAGTCAGAAACTATACCCTAAAAGATACCCCAATATTTACAGCAATATATAAAACTGCAAAGGAAGTTGTAGAATATTTATGAATACAACATTTATAGATGCCTGTTATGGTAAAAAAACGTCCTATACACCTGTCTGGTATATGCGCCAGGCCGGCAGATATTTGCCGGAGTACAGAAAACTAAAAGAGAAGCACACGATTTTGGAAATTGTAAAAACCCCTGAACTTGCAGCAAAAGTTTCACTTCAGCCAATCGATATTCTCGGCGTTGATGCAGCGATTTTATTTGCCGACATTATGGTTCCTCTTATAGGTATCGGTGTTGATTTGGAAATTGTAGAAAGTATCGGACCGGTTATCAAATACCCTATCGCATCTCTAAAAGATGTTCAAAAATTGCGTGATTTGGAACCAGAGCTAGATATTCCCTATCTATTAAAAACTATAAAAATTCTCAAAAAGGAGCTGCATAACAGAGTTCCGTTAATTGGTTTTTCAGCAGCACCTTTTACTCTTGCAAGCTATATGATTGAAGGAAAACCAACCCGCGACTTTATCAAAACAAAATCATTGATGTATAACAACCGGGAAGCTTGGGATTTGCTGATGCAAAAATTATCAGAGATTATTATTGTTTATCTTAAGGCGCAGGTTGCAACGGGCGTACAAGCTCTGCAATTATTTGACAGCTGGGTTGGATGCTTAAGCGAAGCCGATTATCAAATATATGTTCTCCCGCATGTAAAAATTATTTTTGATGCTCTAAAAAGCGATACTGTGCCACTTATCCATTTTGGTACAAATACTGCCGGAATGCTTTCAGCCTTTTCGTCAGTTTCTTGCGATGTGGTGAGTGTTGATTGGAGAATTTCAATTACTAAAGCTTGGAACCAAATTGGTCAAGATAAAGCAATTCAGGGAAATCTGGATCCTGTATTACTATTTAGCGATTTTTCAATCATTAAAAAACGCGTTGATGATATATTTTCATCTTTGCCAAAAAGTGAAGGATATATTTTTAATTTGGGTCACGGAGTACTGCCGGGTACACCTGTTGCAAATCTGCAAAAACTGACAGAATACGTCCACAGTAAAATATAACCTCAAATTCTATTGCTATTTTAGTTAAGCCTAATATATACTAAATTTATCTATGAAACGACTATTAAAAGTTGGTTTAATTGCTCTGGTATTTCTATTACTTCTTACTCTTTTTACACTTTTAGCAAAAAATGGAAATCTTCAACTCCTAAATCCTCAAGGCTTTATTGCCGAGAAACAAAGTCAAATTCTTGTTACGGCTCTTTTTCTTGCCTTAATTATTGGCATTCCTATAGTTGGCATTACTTTTTTAATTGCTTTCAAATACCGCGAAGGCAATCATAAAACAAAATATACTCCTGACTGGACAGGAAGTAAGGCGCTAATATTTGCCTGGTGGGCAGTACCTACTGCTTTTGTTATTATTTTGGCATCTGCCACTTGGATTAGCGCACATGAACTAGATCCCGCAAAACCAATTGAGTCCCCTATTCCGCCTGTTACTATCCAGGTTGTTGCTCTTGAGTGGAAATGGTTGTTCATTTATCCCGATGAAAAAATTGCGACCGTTAATTTTATTGAATTTCCGGTTAATACACCGGTCAATTTTGAGCTCACAGCTGATGCTCCAATGAATTCATTCTGGATTCCAAGTCTTGGCGGACAAATCTATGCAATGTCCGGAATGGTTACCCATATGCATCTAATAGCAAATAAACAAGGCGAATTCCCGGGAGGTGCAGCTGAGATAAACGGCGACGGATTTTCGGATATGAATTTTATCGCCAAATCTACAACTACTACCGATTATCGCAACTGGTTGCAAACAGTAAGAAATTCAGGAAAAGTGCTTGATCTTGCATCATACAATACCCTCTCCACACCAAGCACAAATAATTCGCGATCTTTTTATTACTATCCTGACAAAAATTTGTATAATCAGATAATTATGAAATTCATGGCTCCTCCTACCGAAAAAATGGACATGCAAAATAATCAAAACATGCAGGGCATGTAGTAATGTAGTATATTATAGTATATGAATTTAATTAATTTGATTTTTGGCAGAATGACATTAAACGATCTTCCGCATGCCTGGTTTACAATAGGCGGAACTGCCTCGCTTATCGGACTTGGCGCGCTTGGCGCAGCACTTCTGACCTACCTTAAGAGATGGAAATGGATCTGGAATGAATGGATAACCTCAACAGACCCCAAAAAAATCGGGATTATGTATTTTATTGTTGCAGCTTTTATGTTTCTTCGGGGTCTGATTGATGCAGGGATGATATGGCTGCAGCAATCCCTGGCACTTGGTACATCTTATGGATATCTAAGTGCTTCACATTTCCAACAAATTTTTACTTCACACGGAGATATTATGGTCTTTTTTGCAACAATGGGATTTTTGGTGGGTTTTTTAAATTTAGTAATGCCGCTTCAAATTGGGGCACGTGATCTGGCCTTTCCTTTTCTAAATTCTCTTGGATTCTGGCTATATGTAGCCGGCGCAATACTTATGAATATGTTTTTTGTCTTTGGAGGAGAATTTGCAGCAGCTGGCTGGCTCGCCCAAGCTCCCCTTTCGGAGCTGCAATTTAGTCCGGGAGTCGGAGTTGATTACTGGATATGGAGTCTTCAGGTATCAGGTTTGGGAACACTTTTGGCCGGTATAAATTTCCTTGTAACAATTGTCAAAATGCGCGCACCAGGAATGACGCTAATGCGTATGCCGCTTTTTGTTTGGACGACACTATGCAGTAGCGTTCTTATTATTACAGTATTTCCTGTTCTTGCAATTACAATCACCATGCTGACACTTGATCGATATCTGGGAATGAATTTTTTCACAACGGGAAATGGCGGAAACTCAATGATGTATATTAATCTTATCTGGATGTGGGGACATCCTGAGGTTTACATACTTATACTTCCGGGGTTCGGAATTTTCTCTGAGGTTGTATCAACGTTCAGTCATAAAAAATTGGCTGGATATACATCCCTTGTTTTGGCAGCAATTTCGGTCGCACTTCTTGCGCTTATGGTCTGGTTGCATCACTTCTTTACCATGGGAGCCGGTGCAGATGTCAACGCATTCTTTGGAATATCTACAATGTTTATCGCGGTTCCAACAGGCGTGCAAATTCTCAATTGGATTTTTACGATGTTTAGAGGCAAAATCGCTTTTAAAACCCCCATGTATTGGTTTTTGGGTTTTGTAAGCACGTTTACATTCGGAGGTATGGCAGGAGTTCTTATGGCCTCCCCTGCCGCTGACTTCCAGCTTCACAATTCACTATTTCTGGTTGCTCATTTTCACACAATGATAATAGGAGGCGCACTCTTTGGTATTTTTTCAGGTATTACGTATTGGTTTCCGAAATTTTTCGGATTTAAACTCAATGAACGGATTGGTAAATATGCTTTCTGGTGCTGGATTGTCGGATTTTTTCTGTCATTTATACCTTTGTACATTTTAGGTTTTATGGGAGTAACCAGACGACTTGATCATTATATTAATCCAGCATGGCGGCCTTTATTCATAACCTCAGGAATCGGCTTTACGATTATTATGATCGGAGCACTTTTGCAAGTTGTTCAGATTTTGGTAAGCATCAAGCAAAAAAAGCAGAATTACGACACAACCGGTGATCCGTGGGATGGACGGAGCCTTGAATGGGCTACATCTTCTCCACCGCCGTTTTATAACTTTGCAATTATTCCTGAAGTTAAAAGTCGTGATGCATTCTGGGAAATGAAAAAAAAGGGAATTAAAAAAATCACTAAATATGAGGATATTACCCTTCCCAAGAATACCCCGATGGGACTTTATGTATCAGGATTTATCTTTCTTTTTGGATTTGCGATGGTCTGGCACATGACACTTCTTGCGATAGTGGGATTTCTGGGAGCTATAACATGCGTAATTATTCGAACTTTTGATGAAGATACGGAATACGTTCTCAAAGCATCAGAAGTTGAAAAAATTGAAATGAAAAGAAAAAATTTATGAAAGAAGAAGTAAATGACAGAACATTTTTCGGATTCTGGGTATATCTAATGACTGACCTTCTTATGTTTGGAGGCTTATTTGCAGCATTTGCTGTTTTGAGAACGAACAGTTTTGGAGGAGTAACTGAGAAAGATATTTACAATCTTCCTTATGTTCTTCTTGAATCCGTGCTACTTCTCACCAGCAGCTTCACTGCAGGCCTGGCAATTCTGTCTTCTACAAAGGGAAATGTAAAAGCAGTGATCGGTTTACTTTTTGCGACTTTTCTTCTTGGAGTATCATTCCTAGGTATGGAACTATATGAATTCAGCAATCTTTTTAAGGAAGGGCACACATTTCAAAAAAGTGCGTTCTTATCTTCTTATTTTACGCTTGTTGGAACTCATGGAGTTCATATATTAGTAGGGTTAATTTGGATGATAATTCTTTTTATATATATTCTCAAACGGGGTCTGACAAAAAGCGCGCTCAGAAAGCTAACACTCTTCAGTCTTTTTTGGCATTTTCTTGATATTGTCTGGATTTTTATATTTACGATCGTTTATCTAATGGGGGTATCGTTATGATAAATTTACACGGAACAGTTAAATCATATTTGATCGGATTTTTATTATCAATTATTCTATCTCTTATAGCCTACAATCTTGTCTTAACGCATCCAATATCAAATATTTCATTAATTGCGCTAATAATTATAATTGCCTTTGTACAGCTTTTTGTTCAACTGATTTTCTTTATTCATTTGGGCCAGGACTCCCCTCCAAAATGGCATTTGATTTTTTTCATTTCCACCTTCTGTGCTATTTTGGCAATAGTTGTCGGTTCAATTTGGATAATGAGCCATCTAAATTACAACATGACCCCCAAACAAATGAATCAATACATTAAAGACCAAAGCGGGATATAATAAATAATGATCAAACTCTACTACCGGCTTACCAAACCCGGCATAATCTTTGGGAATGGTATGACGGCGCTTGCAGGATTTTTTTTGGCATCCAGAGGGCACATAAATTTAATACAACTTCTTGCAACATTTATAGGTATTTCTCTGGGAATTGCCTCAGCCTGCGTCTTCAACAACTATGTTGACCGCGGAATTGACAGCAAGATGGAACGTACCAAAAACCGTGCTCTTGTAACCGGAGCAGTATCATCCCCTGCTGCAATTATTTTTGCATCAATTCTTGGACTAATCGGAGTGATTATCCTGTATATTTTTACAAATATTACAACACTTTTAGTCGGGGCTGTCGGATTTTTATTCTATGAAATATTTTATGGTATATCTAAGAGGTCATCAATCTGGTCAACAGTAATCGGCAGCGTCTCAGGTGCTATGCCGCCTGTTGCCGGTTACACTGCAGTAACAGGCAACATAGATTTGGGAGCGGTAATTTTATTTTTTATTCTTGTTTTCTGGCAAATACCACACTTCTACTCAATAGCAATCTATAGACTAAAAGACTATAAAAAAGCCGGAATCCCGGTTCTGCCTGTTGTAAAGGGAATTTTTGTGACCAAAGTACAAATACTTTTTTATACTATTGGATTTGCAATTGTCACTACATCACTTTCCTTCACCGGATATACCGGCAAAACCTATCTGATTGTTATGTCCATATTCTGTCTGGTCTGGGTTGCATATGCAGCAAAGGGCTTTTCAGTAAAAAATACTCCTCATTGGGCAAGACGCATGTTTGTCCTTTCACTTATTATTAACGTTGTTGTTTGCATAATGATTACCACAAATTCTCTGTTTGTTTAAGCGAATATAAACCTAATAAGTTGCTCTATTGAATAACTAACAAAAACCGTCTATGCTAAATTAAGCATGAAGAATATTGTTATTTTGGGTGGAGGATTTGCCGGAGTTGCCGCGGCAATTAAACTTAAAAAAACGCTCAAAAATTCCAGAGCAAAAGTTACGCTAATAGACAAAAATTCATATCACCTGTTTACTCCATCACTTTTTGAGGTTGCCACATCTGAAGAACCGCAGAGAAATATTGCAATCCCCTTTGATAAAATTTTTGATGGAAATATAGAAACAGTAAAAGGACTTGTTGAGAAGATTGATACTGAAAAAAAATCAATTCTATTAAAAAACGGGACAGCAATAAATTTTGATTATCTTTTGATTTCACTTGGCAGCGAACCGGCTTATTTTAATATCCCCGGATTACAAGAAAATAGCGTAGGTTTTAAAACCCTAAGTGATGCTGTAAAAATAAAAAACAAAATTAATTCAATGTGCTGCAAGGAGGGACTATGCAACAGAAAAGTTCAGGCCATTATAGGAGGTGGAGGTTTTGCCGGAACTGAGCTTGCAGCGGAATTATTAACATACAAGGATAGAATTGCTAGACAAAACAAGCTTGACAAGAATTGCCTGCAATTGACAATCATTCAAGGATCAGACAGGGTGCTTAAAGAACTCGACAATCATGTTTCAGAACTCGCCCAAAAACGTTTAACTACACCAAATGTCCATTTTGCTTTCGGCGGTCATATTGTAAAAGTTGACTCAGAAAAAGTTTACACAGACAATGATAAATCTTATCCATATGATATCCTTATTTGGACTGGAGGCGTAGAAGCAAATGCGCTGGCGGCAAAAAATGGATTTCCAGTAAACAAAAGGGGGCAAATAAAAGTTAACGATTATTTGCAAATGGTGGGAAATGATCACATTTTTGTAGCCGGTGACATGGCGGGGTTCATTGACCCAAAGACACAAAAGACTGTTCCAAATGTCGCCCAGGTTGCCGAAGAACAAGGAGCAACAGCTGCTGAAAATATTGTAAGGCTTATAAAAAATAAAGAGCTGAAACCCTATCATTACCGTCATTTCGGATATATAGTACCGTTAAAAGGCCGTTTTGCTGTTGCCGAACTAATGTACGGACTACATTTCGATGGAATTTTGGGATGGATTCTGCAGCAAATTGTTTTACTTCGTTACCTGTTGGGAATCCTTCCTTTTGGAATAGCGTTTAAAAGATGGAATATTTTTGAACTTGAATTGGAACAAGGATAATTTATACATTTTTTTCATCTCCCCTCCTTAATTATCTGGCACACAATAATACTTCGTATAAATAATTTACGGGTAATCCTACCCTGTTGGTACAAGCACTAGTGTGTTTTTCAAGTATTCATGGGGAGAACTAAATATTTCAGGTCTGCAAAATCTGAAGTAAAATTCGCAGACATACTCATCCAGTTTCTCCTCACTTACATGATGATAC
>DATIJS010000019.1:0-1871 GCA_035478335.1 Saccharimonadales bacterium (SeqCode)
GTCCCAACCAGAATTGCTTTATTATCCCGCTCAATTACCGTTATTCCGAGCGGATCCATTCCGCTTGCATCATAACTGCCCAGAACTACCGGATTGGATTTGTCTGAAATATCAATTACAAACATCTCTTTTTGAGTAGATGAAAATGCAGTTGCCAGGTAGGCTCTTGTTCCAGTTGAATTTACATAAACATCCTTTGCTACTTGTCCTGCAACGCTAACCCTTTTTTTTAGAGTTGGACTATTGGGATTACTTACATCAACTATTTCAAGTTGATTTGTTGTGGAGTTATTTGCAATATAAGCGTATGATCCTACTACCATAATCTTATTTCCTGCTGCGGCAAGAGTGTATACGCCTTTCTGAGGTCTTGAATTAGATTTGAGAGATAAATCAAATGTGTAAAATTTATCAGCTGAAGTCATATATCCAACATTTCCTGAAACATAAACACTATTGCCGCTGCCATTTCCCGGTGCATTAAAATAACCGACCTCACTAGGAGTACCCGATTGACTAACGATCACAACCTCTTTTGCATTATTATCTGTTGCAAGATATGCAAATCCTGTCTCACCGAAAACTCCGTTAGTCTTATACCCGTTAAACGTTCCGGAGACTGCTGCAATTGGTGGATTGGTATTTGTGACAGCTACGCTTGCGTATGATACGCCTGATGCATTGTCGCCTGTTCCGGCAAAAACTTTCCCCTCAATTGCCGAGATAGTATTTGCTACACCGTTTTTGGGCAAATCAACAGCAGTGATACTGAGGTTTGGTGCACACCAGTCACTTAGAGGACCTCCACTATTTCCGCCACTTCCGTTACCACCTCCTGTGGTAGTCAGCTGAACTTGCCCGTCTGTTGCACTGCCTCCGGTTGCAACTATATCAGTACCCGTTGGTACACCGGCATTAAAATCTGATAGATTAGTCTGGGTAAAAGTTTGGTTTTTGGTACGCGTTAAATAAAGTGTTGAGTCAATTGACGACACATACGGATTCTGCCAAGAAATATGTATATCAATTTTTTTCGTTGAAGGGTCTATACTCCCGCCTGTTGCTACAATTGCGCCTTCCGAATCCCGCCTAACCTCATTTACTCTTATGTCCTGAGTTATGTTATTGCTGTTTTTAAAAGACCCGGAAACAAGTGACCACTGAGATCCAGATATTTCAGTATGATAGGGCGTATCCAAAGGTGTTGATGCGATAGTATTCCAACTATTGTTTCTGATATTTTTAATAGCAGCTTCTGATTCCTTCAAGACACTTATTGCCTGTACTCGTTGCTGCTGCTGAGGTTTACCATTTCTTGCAGCAACAAACCCCGTCAAAAGAGCAGGCAGAACAAGAGCTGCAAGTCCCATGACAAGAATCAACTCAACCAAAGTCTGCCCGCGTATATTTGATATTTGATATTTGATATATGATATTTTCATTAATTTACACCGGTCACTACTCCGTATTTATTTATTGAAATTATTTTCTGAGTGTTGCCCTGCGCGTCTCTAATGGTTACTGATACTCCGGATGAGATCTGTCCGTTTCCTTTCGTAAAGACAATATCAGATGGCACCGGTAAAAATTTATCATTATTAGATAAATTAACTACAAAATTTTGTATTCCATAACTCCCCCTGAAAAGCGTATATCGCCCTGATTCAAAATGTATTCCGTAATCAGACCCGCTAACTCCCGTTCCATCACCTTCTCCAACCATCGCTCTGAGCTGCTGCTGCTTTAAATCAGCAGTGAAAACACTTACATCAGCAGATAGGGCTGTTCGGTGCTGTATATTAAATAGACTCAAAGAAGTTATACCTATCAAAGTCGAAAAAATCGCCATTACCAAAATCAGTTCTATCAGA
>DATIJS010000020.1:0-7110 GCA_035478335.1 Saccharimonadales bacterium (SeqCode)
ACAAGTCAGGTTAATAGTGCCCAAATAAAGAGCATTCTAACACAAATTGCCAATCCGGGAGCAGCCGCTACTGCTGGCGCCAGCTCAGTTGTCAACCGTGAGAAGCTTTCCAAGATGAATGAAACTCTTACAAAGTCCAGGCAGGAGGGCAACACACTTGCCGCATCAATCTTGTCAGTAAATGCAAAGACATCTGATACGGAAATTGCGAAACTGCAGGAAAGAATCAGGGATGCCCGCGAGAAGGGTGAGCCGGTTGGAATACAGCTTGCTGAGTTAACCGAAAAGAAAGAATCTGTACCTCTGGTTAATCGCGTTCAGACAGTAAGCAAGGAAGATTATGAAGCTGTAAAGCAAATGTGGAAAGAAAATTACAAGAATCTTGAAGTTCCGGAGGGTATGGCAGGAACCCGTGAGGAGTGGGTCAAGGATGATATCTCCAAAATTGATGGCATTGTCGAAAAGTTTAATTCGCATGATGAAGAAAAGATCGGTCAGGCAATGGAGGATGTATCGAGTATTTTGCCATTCTTGCTGGTTGGAGGTTTCTCTCAAGCCGAGATTACGTCTTATCTTAAAGCCAAACAGGAAGCTGCAAAAGAAGTAAGCCAGGAGTTAGCTCAAGAGGAAGAAGATAAGGTTTCAATTTCTGTCAAAAAAACTGCGACAGCTTCGCAAACAATGTCCGCATCAATTCCTGAAGACGCGGGAGATGATACAGGCGAAGAGTCAGATTTGAGTAATTTACCTGCCTCTAAAAAAACCATTACTATTCCGCAAGTCTCAACCCAGATTTTACAAATGACAAATCTTCAACTGCCAAAATTAACCGATATCGTAAAGTACGAGGTCAGGAGCTTAACAAAAGATAAGACTGAGTCTGAACGCATCGAAAAAATACAGACTGTGCTTGAAAAAATTGGCAATCCAACAAGTATAACAACCCCAGCAGAACGCACGCAATACGAGAATTTACGTGAAAAACTTGGTCAAGAAAGTTTAAGCGGAAATGTCACTGCAAATGTAGTTCTGGCAGCTGTTGCGCAAGTAAATGGAGCAATTACCTCAGTAAATGCATCATTATCAGAGATAAAGACAATGTTAACCCAAATTGCAAATCCTCAAGCTGTTCAGACTGCAGATGATAGAGATTATTACACAAGGCTGCACGAATATCTTCAGACAGAGATTAAGGAGAAAAATAGCGCACTTGCACAACAAATAGCCAATGTAAATGAAGCAACTGATATTTCCGTAATTCAAAATATTAAAGATAAATTGATATCATCAACAAGCACTGTTTCCGTTCTGCCTCAAGTGTCAAGCGCATTAACCGATCTTTCCGGTATAAATCAGTTAAAGTCAGTCATAAAACAAATTGCAGCTCCAACTTTACCTGCCACTTCAAGCGCTGCGATTTCAAAAATTAGGACATCCGTTGACGAGGCAAAAAAGAAAGGCGATGCTCTTGCAACAGAAATTGTTTCAGTAAATGATAAAACATCCGTAATTGAGCTTAAAAAGCTCAAACAAAAACTTACTCAAGCAGGGAATTCCGGTAATCCTATTGCAAAAGCAATTCTGACTGAAGTTTCGGGCAATGCGGAACTCGCAAATACAAATAGACTTCAGGAAATAAAGCCTGAAGATTACCAAGAAGCAAAAGAATTATGGAAAAAAGCTTATATGCAATATTTTGTTCCACAAGGCTTTACAGAAGATGTCAAAGGAAGAATTGAATGGATTAGCAACGATATTAAAGATATCTCAGAAACTATTGAACTTATCAGCTCTGTAGATGAAGAAAAGAAAAATTCGGGGATTAAAAAAGTTTCAAACATTTTACCATTCCTTCTGCTTGGAGGCTTCTCTTATATTGAGATGATTAAATATCTTCAGACCAAACTTGAAGCCGGAAAAGAAGCTCTGGTCAGTATCAATGATGAAGAAGACAGATCGGTTGAAGTAAATGTCAAAAAAGAAGAAAAGCCTCAGGAAATGCAAGCCAAGAATGATGCAGAAAACGAGAAAGAAATTAATTGAATTACTTGTTATTTTTTGAAAATTAGTATTTAATAATAGTAGAAGTAGATAGATTATGTTTGGAACATTTTTTAATCCAAAAGATCAGGGAAATACAGATCCAAATAAACCTCTGGATCCGACACAATCAGCATCGACTGATTCAATTCAGCCTGTGCAAAATACTGCATTACCTGATCAACAGACGCCTGTTTCAGCTCAGAATCCAACTATTGAACCTGCTCAAGCATCGCAAAATCAACAGATAGATCCGAATATTAATACTCCTATAAATACCCTTTCCAATCAGCAAGCTGTTCCCAATGTGTCTCAAAGAGCTGATACTCAGGCATTATCACATCTTGATCCAAGAGCCGGTCAGGTGTTGACTCACTCTCAGGAGGAAGCCAGACGTATAAAACAGCAATTTATAGAGCCTTCCCAAATTCTTTTTGGATTGTTGTATGATGAGCAGATTTATAAGATTCTGGAAGCGTCTCAAGTAGATGGCGGAGCATTATCCAAGGAAATTCAGTCAAAAGAAGTTATGGGAGTTTTTAGGGGGCAACCTGCTCTTTCAAAAAATGCGCAGAGTGTATTTGATCAAGCTTATAAAGACTCTAAAATGAGAGGATCCAACTTCATATCCCCAGAAGATGTTCTTATCGCTTTATTTACGCCTGAGTTTGGAGTTTCTCAGCTATTGGAGTCCCGCGGGCTTAAGAAAGAGGCATTCATCGAAAAAGTAGCCAAAAATCCTGACCTTAATTACAGTAAAAAAACAATTCTTGAAAAATACGGAGTTGATTTGAATGAAGAAGCACGAGCCGGCAAGCTTGATCCGATTGCAGGGCGTGATTTGGAAATTGACCGTATGGTTCATATTCTGCTCCGAAGAACAAAAAATAATCCGATTATAATAGGTGAAACAGGAGTCGGAAAGACAGCGATTGTTGAAGGATTGGCCCAAAAAATTGTTTCAGGACAAGTTCCGAAGGATTTGCAGGATAAAAGGCTCTTTCAATTGGATGTTGCATCTTTGGTAGCTGGTGCTTCGCATAGAGGAGAGTTTGAAGAGCGCCTCAGAGGAGTGATTAATGAGGTTTTGGGATCGGGGAATAAGATAATTCTTTTTATCGATGAGATTCATGCCCTTTTGGGAACAGGAGATGGTGAAGGGATGAACGCGGCCAATATTATCAAGCCACACCTTGCACGCGGGCATTTGCAGCTGATTGGAGCAACAACAACAATTGAGTATCGAAAGAATTTTGAGAAAGACAAAGCATTCGAGAGACGTTTTCAACCTGTTACAGCTGAAGAGCCATCCGAAGAAAATGCATTTGCGATGCTTAAGGTGATTAGGCCAAAATATGAAAAATTCCATAGGGTTACCATATCAGATGACACGCTTATGGAATGTGTTAAGCTTTCCAAAAAATATATAGGCGAGCGCTATCTTCCTGATAAAGCAGTTGATTTACTTGATGAAGCAGGATCTGAAGTAAAATTGCAATCAGACGAAGGGAAAAGAGGAGATACTCAGGTCAAAAAATCTGATATTGAGCATGTTGTTAGCGGTTGGACAGGAATACCGATTACCAAATTGACTGAAGACGAGTCAGAAAAATTATTAAAGCTTGAAGATCGGATTCACCATAGATTGATTGACCAAATGGAAGCTGTAGTTGCTGTCTCAGAAGCTGTAAGACGGGGTCGTATCGGTTTGGCAGCAGCCAATAGACCAATTGCATCTTTTGTTTTCTTGGGTCCGACAGGAGTCGGAAAGACAGAGCTTGCCAAAACTCTTGCTGAACTTCTTTTTGGTCGGGACGATGCGATGGCGCGTTTGGACATGTCAGAGTATATGGAGAAGCATGAAGTAGCCAAGTTGATTGGTGCGCCTCCAGGATATGTCGGATACGAAGAAGGCGGGCAGTTGACGGAGGCAGTACGTAAAAAGCCATACTCTATAGTTTTACTTGACGAAATTGAAAAAGCGCATCCTGATGTGTTTAATATTTTGTTGCAACTTTTGGAAGACGGCCGTTTAACCGATAACAAAGGAAATACGATTTCATTCAAAAATACGATAATTATCTGTACGTCAAATATCGGAAGTTCTCTAATTCAGGAAAAATTGTCTGAAGATGATCCAACTCACAAGAAAACACCTGAGGAGCAAGCTAAATCATTTAAAGAGCTGACAGAAACAGTCAAAGGTGAGCTTATTAAATTCTTTAGACCAGAACTGCTTAACCGTTTTGATGAAGTTGTTGTGTTTAAACCCTTACTTCAGGAACACATGGCAGGAATTGCGCGTCTTGGGATCAAAAAAACAGCAGGTCTTCTTAAGGAACAGGGTTTTACTCTTCAAATCACTGAGAAAGCAATTGCTCATCTTGCAAAAGATGGTTATGATCCGGTTTACGGGGCACGTCCGCTTCGTCGGTTGATACAGACTGCAATCGAAAATCCTATTGCCCTTGAGATTATATCCAAAAAATTCGAATCCGGAGACACAATAGTTGTGGATTTTAACGATATGACAAATGAATTTGTTTTCTCAAAAGGTCAGAGTGATGTAAATATAACAGAGAGTCTCAAGAAGATATTACTGGATTTGAATAATCCATCTGTAATAACTGATCCTGCAAAGAAAGACCAATATCAAAGATTGCACGATAGCATAAATCAGGCAAGTACACTGGGAAATGTTTGGGCCGGTGCAATAATGACAGTAACGCTTGATACAAAAGACGAAGATATTGAGAAGATTGAAAATCAATTAAAAGATGCCAAGGACAAAGGTGATCAACTCGCGACAGATATAATAGCATTGTTAAGTACAGAAACAGTTAAAGAGAAAGAGTTGGAGCATGAAAAAGAACCGGCAACTCAACTCAAGAAAATGCTGATTCAGATAATTAATCCATTATATCTTGCAACTCCAGGTAATAAAGAAAGGTTTAGTTTGCTTTATGACAAGATTAATGCGGCAAACTTGCAAAATAATCGTATTGCAGCATCTATTTTGGCAATCACAGATCAGACCCCTGATTCTGATATTCAGCAATTAAAAACTGATTTAGAAAATGGCAAAACCCAGGGTGATCAATTGGCAATTGACATTCTTACCACAATTGAGGCAGGAATAAAGACAGAGGCTGTTAGCAAGCTAAAAGAGGTTTTACTTTCAGTTGTTAATCCAATTACCGTTCAGATTCCAAATGAACGGGAGAAATTTGTTGCACTTCGCCAGAAAATAACTGATGCATCTCAAGCAGGAAATGCATTGTCAAATACCATACTATCTGTAAACGATACAACAACTGATGATGCATTAATGCAGATAAAATCTCAGCTGGAAGCAGCAAAGGCTGCAAATGATGTTGTCGGCGTTGCAGTGTGGGACGCTGTAAATGCTCCAAAGGCTGATCCGAGTTTGCAGCAGCCGGTTCAACCTCAAAATCCTGCACAGTCTTATCCATTTGGAATGGGTCAGCAGCCAACCGGTACTCAGCTAGCTCCTGATCCTTCTCAGCAAGGAGTGTCTCTTGTAGCAGGTCCGGCTTCACAATTTAGTGCACCTCCACCGGGTGTTGCAGGAGTTCAATCGGCAGTTCCAACACCGTCCGCTACCCCATCATATGGGGTTGGTTCCGGACTCTCAGCTCTAAATGAAGTAATACAGAGGGATTTTGATATAACAAGTACAGCAGTTGAATCTGACGGAGAAAAGTTGACCTAAATAGTATCTTCAAATTCTTTATGAAGCTAGGATTATTTACAAAAATTTTACTCGCATTTATAATTTTCTTTTTGTTATCATATTTTCTGCCGATTGTTCATGTTTTAAATATAGATTCTCTTTTGGCATCAGCAACTTTCCTTTTTGGAGTGCTTTATGGTTTTGAGATATCAATAGTTCTGGATAATTTTTCCAAATTAAAGTCTCTTCTTGCAACAGAAAATGCCGGTGTATTGTCTATCTATCATCTAAGCAGGATTATAGGCGGCAGTTTTGCAGAAAATGTTGAAAAGAGAATTGAGGCATATCTTAAAAAATCTATAGATGTTCCTCTTAATAAACATTTACTCGAGACAAATAATGAACTTTTTGCCATATTTGAACCTCTTAAGAACGTAAAAGTGTCAGGAATTGAGAAAGAACATGCGTTATATTTTATAAATCAGGGACTAACTTCTATCCCCCAATCAAGAGCGGAAATAGCTCAAGTGGCACCCAAAGATGTTGAGGATCCTGAATGGGCAATGCTGTTGATGCTGGCATCAATCATAGTTGGCACATTGTTTGTGGCAAGAGAAGCAAGTTTGATTTCTCAAGTTGCATCAGCAATTTTTGCAACAACTCTAGTTGGAGCATTATTGCTTCTTGAAGAAGTTGACAGTAATCATTTACAAGAGGCACGTTTGGAGAATGAGGTGTTTAATGAAACTTTGGTAGCTATGGGGAAAGAACGATATTCTCCCAAACAATAAACTTGTCAGCGAAAGACTGATGATGTAAGATATGCTTATACATCAAGCAAAACCTGCTTTCGTCAAGATTTCGCGGGCCCGCTTTCGCTGGAGTTACAGCGAGTAAAGGAGGTGAATTATGAATAAAAATATTTTAATTGCATTAGTAGCTATTATTGTACTTGCAGGAGGGTTTGTATTGGTAAAAAATAGCAACAAACAAACGGCCACTGTAACACCAACTGTGACAGTTCAAAATCCGACAACTGCACCAACTGCAATGGAAGCATCTCCATCTGTTGCGATGTCAGCATCAGGAACTCCGTCAGCAATGATGGAAAAAGAGGCAGATGTTAATTTAACTGCAGATGGATTTGTTCCTGCATCAGTTACTATTAAAAAAGGTGAGAAGGTAGTTTGGACCAACAAGAGTGGAGATACCGCAACAGTTGATTCTGATAATCACCCAACTCATTTACTTTATCCACCACTTAATCTTGGAGCATTTCAGGATGGGGAAAAGCATGAGTTAGTGTTTGATAAATCCGGAACATATACATATCACGATCATTTTCATCCATCAAGACGAGGAACTGTGGTTGTAGA
>DATIJS010000021.1:0-2566 GCA_035478335.1 Saccharimonadales bacterium (SeqCode)
ACCACATCTCCTTCTTTATAAAATCTTTTAAGAGTAGCCAAATTGTCATCAACCAGCGCAACTACGATTTCCCCGTTTTTCGCTTCCTGGACTTTTTCAATCACCACAAAATCTCCATCCAAAATCCCATCCTCGATCATAGACTCACCCTTCACCTGCAAGGCGTAGGACGTCTTTGTACCGGAAAGCATTGATGCCGAAACTTGAAAAGTCGCATTTGGGTCAGTATGTGGTTCAAGCGGTCTACCGGCTGCAATATAACCCATGAGAGGAAGTTCAATTGACGGATCTGTACCCATAAATTTGGATACGATATTTGCATCCATGACTTTCAAGACGCGTGAATTTCCATCAACTTTTTGGACATAACCCTTATCAACAAGACTTCTAATCAAGACATATATGGTGGAAACACTTTTGTGTCCGGTTGCACTAGCAATTTCTTTCAGAGTCGGCGCATAACCGTGTTTGGTCTGGAATTGGACAAGAAATTCCAAAACTGTTCTTTCTTTATTGTATAAAACTCCTGGCATAACTGTATAAAAAATATACGACATTTCGTATATTTTTGTCAATCAGTCAAAGGCACACAAAAGGGGTCAAAATTATTCGGTCATTCCAACATGCTGTTTTATTTGATCAATTTCCTTTCTTAATTTTATATCGCGATTGTCAAAATGATCGATTGCCAGATCAAGCGTTTTACGCAAATATTTTATATCTTTCCCTTGTTTTTTGAATTCCTTTCTCAACTCAACAACTCCAGATTTCAATTCAGCAACACCCGAACTCAATTCAGCAACACCCGAACTCAATTCATTAACTCCAGAACTCAATTCAGCAACTCCCGAACTCAATTCAGTAACATTTACCTTAATGGGATTAGTTTCCCCCTTAAGCAAATCACTAATTTTCTCCAAGTCATTCTTTGTTAGCATAATAATCCCAATGTAGCAGATTTTATTTGTATTGTAAATCTGCTAAAATAGATTGCTTATGAATTTCAAATTACATTCCAAGTTTAAACCAACAGGTGACCAGCCAACTGCCATTAAGCAATTAACTCAAAATCTTAAAGACAATATTAAAAATCAGGTTCTCCTCGGCGTTACTGGGTCAGGCAAAACATTTACAATGGCAAATGTTATCCAGGAGATCAAACGCCCAACGCTTGTAATATCGCATAACAAAACCTTGGCAGGACAACTTTATCAGGAATTCCGGGACTTTTTCCCTGACAATGCTGTGTCATATTTTGTCTCATATTATGATTACTACCAACCTGAAGCATATGTCCCGACAACTGATACGTACATTGAAAAAGAGGCGGAGATTAATGAGGAGATTGATAAGCTTCGGCTTGCAGCAACAGCAAATCTCCTGACCCGCAAAGATGTAATTGTCGTTGCATCAGTATCGTGTATTTATAATCTTGGTTCACCTGTGGAATATGGAAAGTTTGTACTCGAGCTTGTAAAAGGCATGAAAATCAGACAACAGGATATTATGCTTCGCCTTAGTGATCTGCAATATTCACGCAATGATTATGAATTCAGGAGAGGAACATATCGAGTACGCGGAAACACAATTGATCTTTTCCCGGCATATGTTGATCACGGAATCAGAATGGAAGTCGAAGATAAATTAATCAGCATGGCGGAGTTTAATCCCCTGACAGGCGAAGTATTAACGCCGCTTGAAGCAACTGTAATCTATCCTGCCAAACACTATATGACAGATCCCAGAACTTACGAAGATGCCTTTGCAAAAATCACCCATGATTTGGATCTGCAAGTCAAAAAATTAACTGCAGAGGGAAAGCTACTCGAAGCACAGAGAATCAAACAACGCACAAATTATGACATCGAAATGATCAAAGAAGTAGGTTATGTAAATGGTATTGAAAATTACTCCACGTATTTTGATGGCAGAAAACCGGGACAGGCGCCTTATACTCTAATTGATTATTTTGACCATGCATCCAAGGACTGGCTCCTTCTGATTGACGAATCTCATATCACACTTCCTCAACTGAGAGGAATGTACAATGGCGATCAAGCTCGCAAACAAACACTAATTGACTATGGATTCAGGCTTCCCTCTGCACTTGATAACAGGCCTTTGAAGTTTGAAGAATTTATGAGAAAAACCAATCAAATGGTCTATGTCTCTGCAACTCCAAATGATTATGAAATCTCTCTTAGTAATGAATCAAAATCCGGAATTGTTGAACAGCTTATCCGCCCGACCGGGCTGGTTGATCCGACTGTAAAAGTCAAACCTACACAGGGGCAAATTATTGACCTGATTGCAGAAATACAAACCCGTGTTGAAAAAAAGCAGCGTGTATTAGTAACAACTTTAACCAAACGAATGAGCGAGGAATTATCAAGCTATCTTTCAGAGCGTGACATAAAAGTCGCCTATTTACATTCAGACATTGTAACGCTTGAAAGGCAGGATGTTTTAGATAGTCTGCGCTCTGGGACTTATGATGTACTCATCGGAATAAACTTGCTACGCGAAGGATTGGATCTGCCAGAGGTGGCACTTGTTGCAATATTGG
>DATIJS010000022.1:0-6385 GCA_035478335.1 Saccharimonadales bacterium (SeqCode)
GGACAACTTCTTTTCCGAAGGGTACCACAAGTATCACAAGTACCACGGGTATCACAAGCCAAAGTTGATGTGGGTTTGCTTCCTGACAAATATACCCATGTTGTGTTTACGTTGGACAAAGATGCAGTTTTGTTCTACCGAGATGTAAGACAGTTCGGGTGGGTGAAAGTTTTACTTACCAAAGATGCTGCAGATCTGCCTTTTTTCAAATCACTTGGCCCAGAACCACTCAAAGATTTAACTCTTGAAAAATTCAAAGCAATTATTTCCAAAAATAAAATTAATATAAAAGTTTTATTGATGGATCAGAAAAGAATTTCAGGAATTGGAAATATTTATGCCAATGACGCATTATATGTTGCCGGGATTGATCCAAGACGCATTAGTTCAAGTTTGACTCAGAATGAACAGGCGAAATTATTTAAAGCGGCCGAGCAGGTTTTGAAAAAAGGTCTGGAAGCGGGAGGTGCGAGTGAGTGGAGTTACGTAGATCTGTTAGGAGGCGCGGGGCAATATCAAAACTTTTTTCAGGTTTATAACAAAAAAGGCAAACCGTGTAAAAATTGCGGAACAAAAATAGAAAAAATCACACTTGGCGGGAGGGGCACTTTTTTCTGCCCAAAATGTCAAAAATGATGTTTGATCTTGTAAGACTGGTACATTGACATTTTGCACATTCAAGCATTTACTGCGGATTAGATATGGCTATTGAACGAAGAGATGTTTTAGGAGAACAAGTTGATCGGTTAAAGGGATTGGGACCAAATGAAGTATTTGTTACATTTGCTCCGAGAGCGGCAGCCAAGCATAGAATGTCAGGATCAGATATGACAAGATTAATAAATCAAGGACGTGGATTTCCTCATAGAAACGCAAGGGTTGTTGATAATGCTAGTATAACGTCGCCGTATGAAAAACATGTGGCTGTAGTTGCCGAAAGAATACCTGTTTAACTTCAAGTAAATCTTTAAATTTTTGTTGTTTTTTTGCCTCTATTCTGTTAGTATCTATACTTAGAACTTAACAATTTTATGGGTAATAGACATAACCGTAAGCGCATCATTATTTCAGTAGGTGGTTCCCTCATCGTCCCCAATGGAGGGATTGGAGTTGAGTTTCTCAAAAAGCTTAATTCATTCGTTCGAGCAAAACTGGCAGAAGACCCTACTCGCCAGTTTTTTTTGGTAACAGGAGGAGGCTCAACAGCAAGACATTATATCGATGCAGGGCAGGAAGTGATTGAGGGAAAACTGACACGAGATGATTTGGATTGGCTTGGGATTCATAGCAGTAAGTTGAATGCGCATCTAGTCAGGACAATTTTTCGTGACATCGCTCATAAATATATTGTCAAAAATTATGAAATCATCAGAAAAGCAACTGAGCCGGTTGTCGTTGCAGCTGGCTGGAAACCCGGGTGGTCGACGGATTATTGCGCAGTCCTTATCGGTGAGGATTATGGAGTTGAAACAATAATCAATTTGAGTAATATTGCACAAGTTTATGATAAAGATCCGAATAAATTTAAAGATGCAAAACCATACAAAAATATAAATTGGGCAAATTTCCGTAAAATAGTAGGTGATAAATGGACTCCGGGGATGAATGCGCCATTTGATCCGATAGCTGCTAAAAAGGCTCAGGAATTGGGGACGAAAGTCATAATCATGTCAGGCAATGACTTTGATAATATTGAGAAGTATTTTAAAGGAGAAGAATTTGTGGGAACCACAATTGAATAATTTTTAATTTCTAATTTTCAATTTTCAATCAAATCTAAATGTTCCAATTTTTAAACATTAAGTCATTGAAAATTCAATGAAAATTGTAAATTGAGAATTGATAATTAGAATGCTACTAAAACATCTAACCCTCCAAAATTTCCGAAATTATACTAAATCAGAGTTTGGTTTTAACTCCAAAACTACAATAATAATCGGTCCCAATGCAATTGGTAAATCAAATATTCTTGAAGCGATATATCTGCTCTCAACCGGAAAAAGTTTTCGCACGGATAGAGATAAGCAGCTATTGAAATTTGGGCAGAATAACTGTCGTATTAAAGGATTTTTGGATGATGAGCTAGAGGTGGTTTTGGTAGAATCTGCAACAGGCTTTCTACAAAAAAAATATCTGATCAATGGTGTTTCCAAAAGACGTGCGGATTTTGCAGTCAAGATGCCGGTTGTTTTATTTACTCCGCTTGATCTGGATTTGGTTGCCGGACAGCCGGGAGTCAGAAGAAGATTTTTGGATGAAGTGCTTATGCAAACGGATTCCGAGTATCATCAATCCCTAATTTCATACACAAAAGCTCTGAGACAAAGAAATGCACTTTTAGAACAAGTACAGGAAACAGGCAGCAGGGACGAAGAAAGATTCTCTTACTGGGATGATTTGCTTATAAAAAACGGACAGAGTCTGTCTAAAAAAAGAGCAGGGTTAATAGAGTATATAAATAACAGGAAAAAAGAAATTTATGATTTTGATTTGGAATATGACAAAAGTGAAATTTCAAAAGACAGGCTAATGCAATACAAAAATGCAGAAGTAGGAGCCGGAGTTACACTGGTTGGTCCGCATAGAGATGATGTGATGATCACGTCCCAAAATAAAATTTCAAAAACAATTGATGAAGTCAGATATTTTGGATCACGCGGACAGCAGAGGCTTGTTTCTCTTGAGCTAAAACTCGCACAGATTGCGTTGATTAAAGAAAAAACGGAAAATGAACCGCTGCTTCTGCTTGATGATGTTTTTTCAGAATTGGACGCAACCAATATAGGACACGTTTTGAATTTGATGGATATTTACCAAACAATCGCGACAACAACGCATGAAGAATTTATCGGGAAGCGTGATTTGAAAAATACTACTGTGATAGAATTGGGAAATAAGTGAAATTTGGGAAATATAAACATTATAAAGGCAAGTGCTATGAAGTAATTGCAGTTGCAGTTCATACCGAAACACGCGAGGAATTAGTGGTCTATAAGCAGCTTTATAGTAGTCCGGGATTTCCCAAAAATTCTGTTTGGGTAAGGCCCCAAAAGATGTTTTTGGAAAAGGTTGAAATTGATGGGAAAAGAGTTCAGAGGTTTGAATATATTGAAAATGATGGAAAAATTTGACGCACAGGAATTAAAAAAACTATACAAGCCGAAGGATGATTCGCATAAAGGCGAGAACGGTAAATTAATGTTGGTTGGAGGATCCCGTTTATTCCATGCAGCCAGTCTTTGGGCGCTCACAATTGCCTCAAAAATAGTAGATATGGTTTTTTATAGTTCTGTTCCAGAGAACAATCAGATTGTTGAAAATGCAAAAAGTGAGTTCAGAAATGGAATTGTAGTACCGCGTGGAAGGATTGATGATTATGTCAAAGAAGCGGATGTTGTTTTGATTGGTCCCGGTCTGCCGCGTGCTGAGGGAAAGGAAGAGGGAGATGATGACACCCGTGAGCTGACAGAAGAATTATTTAAAAAATATCCAAATAAAAAATGGGTGATTGATGGAGGAAGTCTTCAAGTCATAGCTCCAGAAATGCTTCCGAAGAACTGTATTATTACTCCACATCAAGGTGAGTTTGAATTGCTGAAATCAAAAATCAGAAATCAAAAATCAAAAAAGATAATTGAAAATTTAAAATTGGAAGAACAAGTGGAAATGTTTGCCAAAGAATATGGAGTAATTGTTTTGTTAAAGGGACAAGAGGATTTTGTTTGTTCTTCTGAGAAATGTGTTCGGATTCCAGGAGGAAATGCGGGAATGACCAAAGGCGGAACGGGCGACGTGTTGGCAGGTCTAGTTGCGGCCTTGGCATGTAAAAATGATATGTTCCTTGCAGCAACTGCAGGATCATACATCAACAAAAAAGCAGGAGAGAGTTTGTTTGAGAAAGTTGGATATAATTTCAATGCATCAGATTTGGTTGATGAAATTCCAACAGTGATGCATAATTTGACTTAAAAAGAGTTGTAGTTTTAATTAATAACTATTACTTTACGCACTTCGGATTCTGATAAATCTTTAAATAATTGACACTTTTCAGCATCTAATAAGGGGTTTGTTATTGTTGATTCAAAATCTGTTCCTTGTCTAATAATAGTTTGTTTTACATCTTCACCATTAGGATTCAGATAAATTACTGTTGCTTCATTGGAGCCAGGATTAATCCAATGAATTCTAATTGTTGCAACACCTGGATTATATATATCGTAATTTGATCTAAAGACTAATCTATTTATTAATGGGCGTTTTCTATTAGAAAAATTAATCACTTCCTCTTCAGTTTCCAACACCGGGTTAAATCCTTTGCTAATTTTAGGAGAATAAGTGTAAAAAGAGTCATTAATTAATGTTCTTAAATTTACCTCTTGAGTTCTTTCTCTGTTCCATGGTACATGTTGGCGTAAGCGTTCAAAGCCTTTCATTTAGGCAATATAACAGCCCGTAGGCTAAATTGCAAACTGCAGGAGTGAAAATAATGTTGCCAAAATTCGGGAAATGTGCGATAATTATTTAGATTTAAGATATTAGAAGTAAGACTTAAGAATTCTTTATCCTAAATCTTTAATCTTATTTCTTCAACTATGTATGCTCCAAAATTTACAATAACTAACAAAATACTCAAAAATATCGGCATGATTGAGGCATCCAAAGAAGTTATAGATCATGCCCCCTTACTCCCATATTATGAAAAAGAATTCAGGAAGGATGCTTTAACTCGTGCAGTCCATTATGGAACACACATAGAAGGAAATGAGTTGAATCTGACTCAAGCTGAAAAAGTAATGGAGGGTCAGGAAGTTGCTGCAAGGGATCGGGATATTCAGGAAGTTTTGAATTATAGAAAAGTGATGGAACGAATCGGACAATTAACCATTAACAATTCACAATTAACAGATGAAAAGTTTATTAAAGAACTGCATAGACTAACTGTTGAGAAAATTTTGGATCCTGAAAAATGCGGAGAGTATAGACAGACACAAGTGGTTGTAAAAAATAGCCTGACAGGCGAAGTAACATTCCGCCCGCCACTTCCGATTGCTGTTCCTATACAAGTTAAAGAATTGGTTGAATTCATAAACGAATCTGGTGAGGTGCATCCTGTACTTAAGTCAGGCGCTGTGCACTATGAATTAGCAAGAATTCACCCGTTTGTTGATGGGAATGGCCGGGTTGCCCGTGCGCTTTCAACTTATATACTCTTTCAGGAGGGGTACGATATCAGAAAGTTTTTTTCACTTGAGGAGTATTTTGACCGCGATGCCCCCTCATATTATGCAGCTCTTCAAAGTGTTGAAAAAAAAGATGGAGATCTGACTGAATGGCTTGAGTATTTTACACAGGGACTTGCGATTGAATTATCAAAGATCAAGGATAGGATTGAGAAGATTTCAATTGACGGAGGGCTAAAACAAAAACTAGGAGGAGCACCGCTTATGCTGTCAGAGCGGCAATTAAAAATAATTGAGTATATCCAGAAAACGGGATTTCTTCAGAACCAAGCATTTAGTAGTCTTTTCCCAATGGTTTCAGAAGATACTGTTCTAAATGAGTTAAAATCATTATTGAAAACAGGAATTGTCAAAAAATCAGGAAAAACAAAAGGAGCAAAATATGTGATGAGTAAGTGAAATGAAAAATAAGAGGTGAGAGATGAGAAATTTTTATTATGAAATTTAGCGAATTAACAAAATTTTTTGAAAAACTTGAAGAGACTTCTTCACGGCTAACACTTATTGATATTTTATCAGATTTGTTTAAACACACAGACAAGGATGAAATTGATAAAATAATTTATCTGACCCAGGGGAGAATTGCTCCGTTTTTCGCACCGGTTGAAATCGGAATGGCGGACAAGACTGTCGCTGACGCGCTGGGGCGTGCCTTTGGTGAATCGAAAGAAGATGTTTTGAAAATGTATAGTAAGGCCGGGGATATAGGTTTGGTTGCGCAGGAGCTAAGTTCAAAGTTCAAAGTTCTCCATTCGGCAAGCTCAGGACAAGCAAGTTTAAAGACGGTTGAGGATGTGTTTAAAATACTGACTGAAATTGCCGGAACATCTGGAGCCGGAACAGTTGAGAAAAGAATTGTTCTGCTTTCAGATCTGCTCAAAAAAGTTGATCCTATTTCAGCCAAGCACTTGGTGCGAGTGCCGTTAGGTAAAACCCGTCTTGGGATTGGTGACCCTACAATACTTGATGCGCTTTCACTTGCGATTTTGGGTGACAGAAGTAAAAGAAAACTACTTGAAAAAGCTTACAATGAGACATCGGATTTGGGATTAATAGGAAAAACACTTTTGAATGGAGGATTATCAAAGGTCCAGAAACTGACAGTGACCGTGGGGCGTCCTATTCGCTCGGAATTGTGTGAGCGT
>DATIJS010000023.1:0-8004 GCA_035478335.1 Saccharimonadales bacterium (SeqCode)
GCTGCGTTTTTACCTATAAAAGTAACTTCCGAATCCAGTACCCATGAGTTATCAGGCGTTGTCTGACCTACCCCCATTTGAAGGCTTGGATCAGCAGAATCTGCAAAAACTTGAGGCTTTAGAAAGAAAAGGCCAACAAAAAAAACAATTATAAATACGGGCAGAAATTTTTTCATGTTAACTAAATCCCGGTATCTTCAATACATCTCCTGCAACAGTCTGAAGGAACACATATCCAAAAATAGCAAGCACAAGCCCTCCAATTGCATAAATAATCCAGGCTTTTCCTGCTCTCACCCGCTGCGGATCTCCCTGAGATGTCATAATCGTATATCCTCCTATGATAATCGCTATTAGAGCAACTCCGCCTACAAGTGGCAAAGCGAGATTATAAAAACTTGCGACAAAGCCAATAGGGCTATTTGGCAAACAGCCTAAATCTGTATTTATATCATTCGGATTGGGACAAAACGCCATAATATTACACTAGCAAAAATCAGGATCTAAAACAAGAAGACGACAATAGCTCAATGTATATCAGGTCGATTTTTAATTGACTTTTTCGAGCTTTTCGAGGAGGTCTTTTTGTTCTCTAGTCAATTTCTTGGGGATTGTTACTTTTATTCTCACATAATGATCACCTTTTCCCGATCCCTGGACATGTTTTACTCCCCGGCCTGCTAGACGAATCACAGTCTCGGGCTGTGTACCATTGGGAATTCGTATTTTAACTTCCCCATCAACAGTCTCTATTTTCAACTCTCCTCCCAACGCTGCTTGTGGGAAAGAAATTTCTTTATCAGTTACGATATTATATCCTTCACGGGCAAATTTGGAACTTGGGGAGACATCAATTACCACGTCATAGTCTCCAAACCTTATCCTTGATCCGCGGTCAACACCTGAGGGGATTTTTATTTTCTGGGATTTTCCATCAATACTGACCTGCTTTTCTGTCCCGTGTACTGCCTCATCAAAGCTAATTTTTATAGAATAAGAAGGGCGCCTCTGACGGGCTGCCTGTCCGCCAAAAAACTGTTCAAATATCTCAAACGGGTCTATTCCCCCGCCGAAATCAAATCCTGCAGATCCCCCGCTAGTTGAGTATGTAAATGGCCCGTACTGTCCACTCTGCTGGCCACCAAAAGGTCCACCACCACTAAACGGATTGCCTCCAGCTGCGCTGCCAAATCCTCCCTGCTCAAATCCCGAATGCCCGACCTGATCATAAGTTTTTCTTTTATTCTCGTCAGACAAAACTTCGTATGCTTTGGTAACCTCTTTAAACTTGGCATCAGCATCTTTGGATTTATTGCGGTCAGGATGAAATTCCAAAGCCAGCTTGCGATACGCGCTTTTTATCTCAGCCGCAGTTGCATTCTTTGAAAGACCCAAAATTTGATAGTAATCTTTTTGTGCCATAACTTAGCTTTAATTATACCATTTTTTGCTTCCAAAAGCATTGTATTTACGCGTACCTTCAGCTACAATCGACACCACGCTTATTTATATGTCAGAAAGATTAAATCCATGGTCTAATCGAGCAGTAGAAACAATAAGAAAACATCCCGTAGCGACTGCTGTAACTTTGGCTACCGCTGGTGCACTATTAGCCGCAAATCATCTAAGTGCCGAGAAACGGTGGAGAAAAGGTGGACCTACAGAAATCCTCACAATCCCTCATGATAATCAAAATCTGACCACAGCGGGTATTGTATTTCCCGGTATGGGATGTTCCAATGGTGAAGAAATTGCAAACCTGATGAATACTGCTGTGCCAGAAAAACATAAGCATCCATGGTCTTACTTCATGTACGACAATAACGGAATAACTATCGAATCGATTGCTAAGCAATTTAAGCAATTCCATGAAGAAAGAGGGCTAAAAAGAGCAGTATTATATGCTTCCAGTATGGGTTTGGCTACGGCTCTTGAAGTAGCACATCTAGCAAATATACCAATTGGTATTCTAATTATGGATAGTTCCCCGTCATGTCATAAAGATGGTTATGGAAGCTTAATTGGAAGAGCCGCAAACAGAATTCCCTATAATGGTGGACTAATGGGTAGGTATGCAGCTACATATACAGCAGATACTATTCAAAGAGGCTTTGGGCATCCTTTCGAAAACGCCAAACATTCAATAGATCAAACATTGCATGGTGCATCTCCTTATCTAATTAGAAGTCAGGCAGACATACTCGAAAAATTTAATTTCGAAAGGGATATTGAAAGATACCGAGGTATAATTGACAAAAATACCCGGGCTGTTTATCTTTCCCCACCTCACGGCGAAGACAAGACAATCCGCGTGGATAATGCATACGAAGGCTTTCGAAGAGGATTCCAAGCGCTCGATCTTGAAGATAATCTGACAAGAATAATAGTTCCCGATTCACATCATGTAAATGCCAGAGAATCAATAAAAGCACTTGGAGCATGGTTACCGAAAGCATATGAGGAAACAGAACATCTAATATATTCAGAAGAGGATAATTAAATTTATTCTACAACTGCACCTCACAGTTCATTTTTGACTCGATAAATCTTTAGCAAAAAATCTTATGCAGCGACATCCTCTTCTGGGGCATTTCTATATTTTTTTGGCATCCTGCCTATTTTTCCCCCACGCCGCTCCTGAATGATTACCTCAATTGGTCTTGGTATTTCCGGCTCTTTCAACTGTACGATTAGTATTTCACCTGTCTCCATAGCATCAAACAATTGCATGTTTTCAGGAAATAATACCAGCACATCTCCTATGTTTTTTTTACTGTGCGCGTCTGATCCCGCAGTTCTTCCCGGAATAACATCCTGAAATTCATTTGCAATATTCAGAGCTGTCTTGTTTGAGCCAAGTTGCGGAATACCATCATAAAATCGCTGCTTCATCCATTCAGGAAGTCGTGAAGCCATAACTTTATCTATAGTTGGTTGACTTCCTCTGATAAGAGCCTCTGATCCATTTTGAATCTCTATCCCATTCGGGGCGTAACCCTTTTCAGTTATAATTTCTATCTCATCTCTGATGAGTGATATATCTCCCAAATCCGGATGAGCAACAATTACCTTTGCCTTCTGTCTCCATGCAGAGGCAGCCAAATCATACCAGCTTATGAAAGGATCAAGTGGTTCTGTCTGACCCAAAACCAATACGTGTTTTCCATTGCGATTATTGGGATCCCGTACCGGGCGAATGGTTGCCTCTGATGCAGGAATAATCTCCAAACCTATATCCCAATTATCACGAATTTTTCTTGCAGTTCTGAATGCACTTTTCCTTGTCATCTGATCATGATTAGTAACAGCAACAAGATCTACGCCTTTTAAGGCTGCTGCCTCCAGCATATTTTTTTGTCTACTAATCGCATCTATTTTTGTGTGAGTATGCAAATCAGCAGCCTTTACTCTTCCTCCAGATTTCAAAATTCCTTCGTTTCCTGCAACCTTTACATAATCTCTCCTTATCCTGTCTGTACTAATCATAATTTATCGGCAATAAAAAAACCCCGCTATAGCGAGGTAATCGGAATTATAACTTAATTTTACTTATTCTACAACTTCACCTTCAACAGGTTCATCTGATTTTTTATCTCCTTTTGAATCATCTACATCATCAGATTTGCCCTCTTTCTCTTCACTCTCAATCTCCGGCTCCGCTTGAGCTTCTTGTCCCTGCTTGTAAGCTTCTGCTCCAATTTTTTGGAGAGACTCTGACAATTCATTTGTCTTACTTTCCAAATCTTCTTTGGATCCGGAATCCAATACATCTTTGAGGGCTTTAATCTTTTCCTCAACTTCTGACTTGATTTCGGAACTTACTTTATCTCCTGCATCTTTGAGAGATTTTTCAGCTGTAAAGATAAGAGAATCTGCGTGATTTCGTGCTTCAATTTTATCTTTTTTCTCAGCATCTTCTTTGGCATTCACCTCAGCCTCTTTGGTCATCTTCTCAACTTCTTCTTTGGAAAGACCTGTACTGCCCGTGATCTGTATTTTATTTTCTTTACCAGTTGCCTTGTCTTTGGCTGAGACACTTAAAATCCCGCTTGCATCAATATCAAATGTCACCTCAACTTGCGGTACTCCTCGGGGTGCAGGTGGAATTCCTTCCAGAATAAACCTACCCAAAGATTTATTATCAGCTGCCATCGGGCGCTCACCCTGGAGAACATTAATTTCAACCTGTGTCTGATTATCAGCAGCAGTTGAGAAGACTTGAGACTTACTCGTCGGAATCGTAGTATTGCGCTCAATTAGAGGTGTAGACACGCTTCCTAATGTCTCCAAACCTAGAGTCAAAGGCGTAACATCCAGAAGCAAAACATCTTTGACTTCCCCACCCAGGACTCCTGCCTGAACTGCTGCTCCTATTGCTACAACTTCATCAGGATTTACTGATTTATTTGGCTCTTTGCCGAAGAATTTCTCAACAACCTCAACGATTTTTGGCATGCGCGTCATACCACCGACCAAAATTACCTCATTTACATCTGCGACTTTTACTCCCGCGTCTTTTATAGCTTTTTCAACAGGTGTTAGTGTTTTTTGGATTAATTCGTCAACAATTTGCTCAAGTTTGGAGCGGGAAAGAGTTGTTGTCAGATGCAGAGGACCGTCTTTTCCCTGAGTTATAAATGGCTGGTTAATGCTGGCTTCCTGACTGCTTGACAGTTCAATCTTTGCTTTTTCTGCTGACTCTTTAAGCCTCTGCAGTGCTTGCGGATCTTTCCTGAGATCAATTCCATTTTCTTTTTGGAATTCATCTGCCAGATAGTTAATAATTTTCTGGTCAAAGTCATCTCCCCCAAGATGTGTATCACCATTTGTAGATTTGACCTGATAGACTCCGTCTCCCAATTCAAGAATCGAGATATCAAATGTTCCTCCACCCAAATCGTAAACCGCAATTGTGTGGGCATTTTTCTTATCAAGTCCGTATGCAAGCGCTGCAGCTGTCGGCTCATTAATTATGCGAAGAACTTCAAGTCCTGCAATTTCACCAGCTTGTTTGGTTGCCTGACGCTCCGAATCATCAAAATATGCAGGAACTGTAATCACAGCTTGGGTTACTTTGTCCCCGAGATACGCTTCTGCATCTGCTTTGATCTTTTGCAGAATTTGTGCTGAAATTTCCTGAGGCGTGAATGTCTTTCCTTCTACCTCAACAACCGCCATGTCATCTCGTCCGGCTTTTACTGTGTATGGAAGCCATTTGAGATCTTCCTGCACAGATTTGTCTTTGAATTTCCGGCCAACCAATCTTTTGATGGAGAAGATAGTTCTTTTTGGCTTAAGCGCCATCTGGCGCTTGGCAACATCTCCGACAATATGCGAAATCGGATCCACAACCGATGGAATCGTATTGCGTCCTTCTGCCGAGTGAATAACCTTCGGTGATCCACCTTCCATCACAGCTACACATGAATTTGTTGTTCCTAAATCTATTCCAATTATCTTTCCCATAAGTTCCTTTCAGTCAAAATCAAATATTAAAAATAAAATCTAAAAAATATTTTTGAGATTTGATCTTTAATTTTTAATCTTTTTTTCCCACCTTTACCAAAGCTGCTCTTAAGAGCTTGTCGTTAAGTAAATATCCTGTTTGAATTTCTTCTAATACTTCCCCGTCTTTTCCTTCTTCAGTTGAGATTGCTTCCATTATTTCCGGATTAAATTGCTTCCCAACAGTCTCTATCTTGCTGACACCTTCAGCTTTGAGTACATCCAAAAATTTACTGATGCTTACTTTCAGACCTTCACTGCCATCGTGTTTTTGAGCAAGAACTAGTGTATCCAAAACTGACAAAATTCGCAAGAGCAAATCCTTATTTGCTGACAATATCAACTCGCTTCTCTGCTCATTTACTCTTTTTTGCAAATTCTGATAGTCAGCAAGTGCTCTTTTGTAACTATTGTCTGACACTTCAAGCTTTTGTTTTAATTGTTCAAGTTCATCTTCGCCCGCCGTAACTTTATGTGAAGGCTGGGCATTCTTTAAATTTCTTTCTAAACTTTCCGGCTCTTCTATTTTTTCTTCTGATTCTAACTCTTCATCTTGTTTTTTTGTATCTTTTTTAGTCATTTTTCTTAATTCTTACTTTCGACTTTATAAACTTTACAAACTTTCAACTTCGTTTACCATCCCTTCGCACTTTCTCCTATCATTTCCCCAAAATATCTGACAGTTGGTATTATAGATGTATAAGCCAGTCTTGCCGGACCGAGTACGCCGATTCTTCCTGAAATATTTAGCGGTGTTGCATAATCGGCAAAAATAAATCCGTACGGACCTCTTAGACTATCTCCCAATTCATCCTCAATCAAAACATGAATTTCACCATCATTTGTGACGCCTGAAAATATATTTTCAAACAAATCATATTCATCAAGCGCCTCAAGCAAAGTTTTGGTAACGTCAATATCTATAAACTCCGGCATTTCCAGGATATTGGCGTATCCTGAACAATAGATATCTCCTTCATTTGTAGTCGCAATTGCCAGTGCATTGGTCTTTGTCGCAAGCGATTTAGTTGCTTCCTTGAGAAATCTCTGCATTTTTTCACGATAATCCCAAACTTTTTCTTTAAGTGCTACTTCCTCAACCGTTGAAAGTTCCTTTTCTTTCATCAACTCGCGGACATAGAATTTGAGTCCAGCTGCAGTCGGAACGCGTCCTGCCGAAGAATGGGTTTTTTTAATATATCCGTATTCGGCAAGCTTAACCATTTCATTGCGGATTGTTGCCGGAGATGCACTCAAATTGTGCTTTTTTTCAATCGTTTCAGAACCTACTGCTTCGGCTGTTTCAATATATTCCTCAATGATGCTTCTTAAGATTTCGATTTGACGCTGGGTTAAATTATGCATATCTTTAAACTTTAATTCTTTTTTGAAGAATTAGCAATAATATAACACGAGTGCCAAATTATGTCAAGGATCAATTTAAACGAATGCAAGATCTTGCAAAAAAAGTAATTATCTGCAATGCTAAAAATGTGAAAAAGAATTTTATTGCTTATCATCTTATTCTTTTTGTGTTTAGTGCCTTGCTTATACTTCTTGTCTCACACTTTACTTCGGTATCCTTTGCGTATGCAGCTGCAGTAGAAGGAACACCTTGTACTGATCAAGTAGCATGTCAAGATAATCCTCAACTATACTGCAATACAGATGCCCAAACTTGTGCGGCGAAAGGTGTTGTTGATGCAGCATGCAGACAGAGTCTTTCTGGGACTGATTGTCAATCCAATCTTGGATGCATTGACAATAAATGCGTTACGCGTGCAGCGGCAGGAGCAGATTGTGATCCGGATAATAATAGTCAGGATTGTCAGCAAGATAATTTTTGCAATCCAGATGAAAATAAGTGCAAGCCAAAAGGAAATATAGGAGCAAAATGTGACACGAGCCTAAACAATGAAGACTGCGAAGATAACCTGGTATGTAGTCAGGGCAAGTGCGCTAGCTTAAAGGCCCCATTACCCCCCTGTGGCGTACCAAACCAAATCCCATGCCCTTCATTTGATACAGGGTTTGGAAAACTATCTACAAACGTAAACGAATTTATGCGTGTAGTTTTTGGTATTCTTCTTTCTTTCTCAGGCGGAATCGCACTTCTTCTGATGATACGTGCAGGCTATAAAATAATGACATCAGAGGGCAAACCTGAGGCTGTAAAAGAAGGCCGCGATCAGATGATCGCTGCTATTGTGGGAATTATATTCCTGATTTTTGCTTTTGTGTTCCTCGAGCTCATTGGAGTTAGCATACTGCGTATACCCTTATTAAATCCATAAAATGCGCAAAAGAAAAAGACAAATCAGGTATTTATTCCTGGGGCTGATAAGCATTGCGTTACTTTTTTATCTGATATATCAGTTTCCGCCGAATTTCAAATTTCAAATTCCTGCCTTGCCGGCAGGCAGGTCAAATTTCAAATTTCAAATTTTATACTTGCTCTTTCCCCTTGTTTTTTTCTCTCTTTTTGCGATAACCACCTTC
>DATIJS010000024.1:0-5121 GCA_035478335.1 Saccharimonadales bacterium (SeqCode)
CAATATATGGGAATGCTGGGTATGCATGGGAATTATGGCCCAAATCTGCTGACCAATCAGGCAGATGTAATTTTGGCAATTGGAATGAGGTTTGATGACCGTGTTACAGGGAACCTTTCCGGGTATGCCAAACAGGCCAAGATAATTCACATTGATATTGATCCGGCTGAATTGAATAAGAATGTACCAGCAGATGTGGCAATCGTTGCAGATGCGAAGGAAGCTCTGATTGCGCTCACCAAACACGTAAAAAATGCAAAACATACAGAGTGGACTCAGGAGTTTAAGAAGAATGACAATTTGGAATTTGAGAAAGTCAAAAAAGCAGAAATGCACCCAACAAGTGGAGAAATTACAATGGCTGAGACTATAGATATGCTTTCTGCTCAAACAAAAGGCGACGCAGTAATAGTCGCTGATGTGGGGCAGCATCAGATGGTAGCAGCAAGGTATTCTAAGTTTGCAAAGACAGATAGTTATATAACATCAGGTGGATTGGGAACAATGGGCTTTGCGCTTCCTGCGGCAATGGGTGCCAAAGTAGCAGCTCCGGATAGACAAATTGTAGCGATTATCGGAGATGGTAGTTTTCAAATGAATATTCAGGAACTGGCAACTCTTGCGCAGGAGCAAATTCCGGTTAAAATAATAGTTCTTAACAACAACTTCTTAGGAATGGTGCGACAATGGCAGCAGATGTTTCATGGCAAGAGGTACTCTTTTGTCGACTTAAAAAATCCTGATTTTGTTGATGTGGCAAAGGGTTTTTATATTCACGGAAGAAGAGTGGTCAAAAGAGAGGATTTGAATGAAGGAATTTGTGAATTACTGGCCTCAAAAAAGCCAATGCTCTTGGAGGTAATGGTCAGAAAAGAAGAGAATGTATTTCCGATGGTGCCATCCGGGGCATCGGTGTCAGATGTAAGACTTGAGTAATATGGAAGAAAAAGCACAAACAATTACAATTTTAGCTGAAAACAAACCGGGAGTACTCTACCGTATCTCTGATCTTTTTTTGCGCAGAAAAGTAAACATTGAAAGTCTTGCTGTTTCAGAAACTGAAAAACACGGAATCTCAAAGTTTATAATTGTTGTAAATATTAATAATACAATTCTTGAAAGAACTAAGAAGCAAATAGCAAGAATTGTTGAAGTTACGGAGGTTTACTGATAGAATTCGGATTATTACACCCGCCGTCGCTCACGCTAAGGCGGGCAAAGGAGGTGACTATTTATGGCAAAATTAAATTTTGGAGGAACTCTTGAAGACGTGGTAACACGCAAAGAATTTCCTCTGGACAAAGCAAAAAAGATATTAAAAGACGAAATTATCGCAGTAATCGGTTACGGTGTCCAGGGACCGGCCCAAGCATTAAACATGCGCGACAATGGTATTAAAAATGTTATTGTCGGGCAACGCAAAAATTCAGAGTCCTGGAAAAAAGCAATCGCTGATGGCTGGAAACCTGGCAAAACGTTATTTGAGATTGAAGATGCATTGGAGAAAGGAACTATTATTTCATATTTACTCTCAGATGCAGCGCAAATCAAGCTTTGGCCGACTGTTAAAAAACATCTGAAAAAAGGCAAGACTTTGTATTTCTCACATGGATTTGGTGTGACTTTTTTAAAGCAAACCAAAATTGTTCCACCTAAAGACGTTGATGTTATTCTTGTCGCACCCAAGGGTTCAGGAAAAACTGTTCGAAAAATATTCTTGGAAGGTCGTGGAATTAATTCAAGTTATGCTGTTTTTCAGGATGCCACAGGCCGCGCACAAGACAAAGTAAAAGCTTTGGGAATAGCAATCGGATCAGGCTTCTTATTCAAAACAACTTTTGAAAAAGAGGTTTACAGTGATTTGACCGGTGAGCGAGGTGTTTTATTGGGAGCAATTGCGGGTATTATAGAAGCCCAATACAATTTGCTACGGAAAAATGGCCACTCGCCATCTGAGGCATTCAATGAAACTGTTGAGGAAGCGACTCAAAGCCTTATCCCCTTGATGGGAGAAAAGGGCGTTGATTGGATGATTGCAAATTGTTCAACAACAGCGCAACGTGGCGCTCTTGATTGGAAAGGTAAATTCAGAAAAGCAACTGAGCCTGTCTTTGCAGAACTTTACAAAAGTGTCAAGACTGGCAAGGAAGCCGCAAGAACTATCAAGAAAAATAGTGAAGCAGATTATCGCAAGAAACTTCAGGCGGAACTGGATACAATAAGCAATAGCGAGTTGTGGCAGACCGGTAAAAAAGTTCGGGAACTGCGTCCTGAGAATCAAAAAAAGTAATGAAGAAGTGCGATGATTGCAACTGCGAGGATGAATTGTATGACAAAGCCGATTTTAAATCGGTAAATCCTGGCAGGGACGCTCAGAAAGTAGGAACTGCCCGATTTCTCGATCAGGATCCATACAAAATCCATAAAGATGTTTTTGGCGTCACAGGAAGCCTTGGGGATAGCCAGTGTTACCTAGGTGTTACTCAGAAAGTCGCTGCAATTCAGAAAGCTTTGGCCCGCAGGATTAATAAGGATAACTTGCCAATTCGTTTGATCCCCCCGGCTTTTACAATTGGTGTTTCAGATGGCCAGTTAAATGGAACAGACAGAATGCGCTATTCGCTGATTGGTCGCGAGGTAACACATGATTCAATTACTCTTCATCTGAATGGATCAGATATTAAGGGTCTTATTTCAGTTGTTGCTTGTGATAAGCCGCCGGTTGGGACACTAGCAGCCATATTGGAGCATAATCAGCCCTCAGTTATCCTTTCAGACGGATCCATAAAGCCGGGAGAGGATCCTGAAAGTCGTGAGTCGATTGATATCGTCAGCGCGTTTCAAGTTGCAGGTAGTGATGATCAGGAGAAAAAAGATAGATTTGCATTGAATGCCTGCTGTGGTAAGGGATCCTGTGGGGGGATGTTTACATACAACACCATGCAGTCATTTATCGCGGTCTTGGGGATGGAACCACTTGATATGGTTAGTCCCCCTTCAGACGATCCCAGAAGACTCAATGAGTTCCCTGAACAGCTGATTGATTGTCTACTTGCAATGACTGAGAAAGGTATCAAGCCTCGGGATATTGTAACTCCTGCTTCTCTCAGGAATGCTCTTACTGTTGCCATTGCTTTGGGTGGATCAACTAACGTAGCACTTCACAGCGTAGAAATTGCAAGAGCCGCAGGAATTGATTTATGGAAAGATTCAATTACTCAAAAAGAGTTCAACGCACTATCTGAGCGCGTTCCAGTTCTTGTGAATGTCAGGCCGTTTGGTAAATATTCAATGGTAGATATTGATGAAAAAGGCGGATTGCAAGTAATTGTCAAAGAACTTCTGGATGCTGGTTTTCTTGATGGGACATGTTTGACTTGTACCGGTGAAACTTTAGCCGACCAAATTAATCGTCTTGATCCCCCTTCTCCTAATGGTGATGTAATTTACACTGTTAAAAAACCATTTAAGCCAACCGGTGGCTTACGACTTCTTAAGGGGAATTTAGCTCCACTTGGAGGGGCAATTATAAAAGTTGCCGGAGTTGAAAAAGGGATTGAGGAGGGTGTATTTAAGGGAAATGCAAAAGTATTTGATAGCGAGGAAGCGCTGATTGACGCGCTTGATAAAACGCCTGATATATTTAAGGATCGTGATATGGTGGTAATACGATATATTGGCCCTCGGGGTGCGCCCGGAATGCCCGAGCTTTTGGATCCGACGTCCCGCATTACTACTCTTTGTAGAGCAAAAAACATTACAATTGCTCTTATGACGGATGGAAGATTCTCAGGAGGATCAGTTGGGTTTGTGATCGGGCATGTCGGGCCTGAAGCATATCTTGGAGGACCGATTGCTCTTATCGAAAATAATGATAGTATAGTAATTGATATCAATAAATGCACGATTGATTGTGTGGAATTAGCAGATATAAAAGTTATGAAAAAGCGTAAAGAGGACTGGGAGAAAATTGTGACAAAAAACGGCGGAATCCATCCGTCAGTTAAGAAAGTTGATGATCGATTGTTGAAACGCATGAGAAATACTGCAAGACCGGCTCTACTTGGTGCTGGAATGGAGGATTGATTTTTGATAAACTGCATTATGCAATTTATCGTTATCGGTCATGACTATAAGGATGGTTTAGAGCGAAGACTTGAAGTAAGAAACCAGCACGTTGAGCAAGGTGATGCCATGAGGGAAGCCGGCAACTATTTATTTGGGGTAGCTATGCTTGATGAAAGTGGAAAAATGTCAGGATCTATAATGGTAATGGAATATCCCTCTAGAAAAAAGCTGGATGATTGGTTAAAAAGTGAACCATATGTCACAAATAATGTTTGGGAAAAAATTGAAATTATTCCAGGTCATGTCGGACCGTCATTTGTAAAAAAATAATCGAATTATGAAAACAGGATCATTTCCATACGCTTTTTTTGATGGAAAAGTTGTCAAAATTGAAGATGCAAAAGTCTCAATCATGACCAATGCTCTCCAGTACGGTACTGCAATTTTTGGCGGCATCAGAGGATATTACAATGCCGAGGAAAAATCTCTCTTTGTCTTTCGCCTTGATGATCATACAAAGAGGTTCTTATCAAGTGTCAAAATCCTAGGTTGCTCATTCCCCTACTCGCAGGAGCAGTTAAAGAAAATTATACTTGATCTGATCAAGAAAAATAATCCAACAACCAATTGCTATCTTCGACCTTTTGGTTACGTTGGAAATACAGAGCTTGGTCCAAATTTTGCCAATACTACCCTCGATTTTTCTCTTCATATGATTCCACTTGAAGAATATATGCCGGTAAGTAAGGGATTATCATTAAATGTTTCCAGCTGGCAGAGAATTAGCGACAATGCGATTCCGACCCGTGCCAAAATATCAGGAGGATATGCAAATTCAGCTCTAGCCCGCAAAGAAGCAACAGATGGCGGATTTGATGAAGCAATTTTGCTAAATAGTCGTGGTTATGTGTCAGAAGGGTCTGCTGAAAATATTTTCTTGGTCAGAGATGGAAAATTAATTACTCCAGGATTGTCAGAGGGAGTCCTAGAGGGAATTACGCGAAGGTCAGTCATGCAAATGGCAAAGGACATGGAAATTGTGACAATTGAGCG
>DATIJS010000025.1:0-6091 GCA_035478335.1 Saccharimonadales bacterium (SeqCode)
TATCAACGATTGTTGGGAGGACAGCTCGCATTGCATCACCAGTTTCACCAAATCCTCGAGTCCTGCTCTGTCGCAATGCTGCAGACAATTGGGCGACAACATCTCCGGGTCCTAACTTGCCTACTTGTTTCCCTATAGCAACTTTTGCACGAGTTCTTGTTTCGGCATCTCTCTGAAGAATACGTGCCTGTACTTTTAGATCTTGCAAGCTTTTAAATAAATCAGTTGTTCCTCGATTATCTCCAACTTCAATTCTACCCCTCATAAATCCGGATTATAGCAAAAGTCCATATGAAATGCACAAGCAATTAAGCAATCTAATTATTGAGGCCATTCTGTATTGCGTTTGTTGATTTTGAATTTCTCATCTTTTAACTTAATAATTTTTGTTAATTTGCCAAAGGATTTGGGGCTTTACTGGATGAGGTAGGGGGAGTGAAAGCTTGTACCGTAGAGTCAATAGGAAGCGTAAATGTAATCGTCGTTCCATGTCCTTCTTCTGACCCCAGGTTATTAGTAGATTTTATAATTTATTGAGGCTGATTTTGTGGATTATGCTGCGATTGCGTCCTGAATTCTTTGAAAATCGGGAATTAGAACTGTGATATCTGATTGGTTGTCGTAAATTTCAGCACCAAAATGTATGGCTTCAGCTGCTCTTTTAATAGTCTGACGTGCTTCGGCTTTTTGTCTAGTATCGAGATTTTTAAAATTTGCTATAAAATCATTTGGAAAATATCTTAATACCATTAATATATCGGGTAAGTTTCTCGCTCTGATACCTTCCTTGAACCATGAGCCAATTTCATCGTCTTTTGCGGCAGAAGGCACGTATTTGCCGAAACTAAATACTTCAGGTAGTGGGGCAGATTGAATGTTTTCAAAAATCGGGTTAATTGGATCGTTGTTGAAGCTCCTGGTATTTAATGATTGCTCAAAAGCAACATCAAGTACTGCGCGTAGGGTTCTGTAGTAATTGACATCTGCATGTGAAGTAACTTTTAAAAATCCGGAATTTATATCAATTTGATCGAAAAACCTTTTAAATAAAGCTTCCTCAGGGGAAATACTTTTTTGTATAGAGATATGGGGGCCTCCCCCAATGACAAGGCTATCAAGGTCACGCGAAAGCATTGCCAGTTCATCAAGCGTAAACTGGTCAACACCTCCCTTGGTAGGATCCTCGTCAGAATAGACACGGGGTGTTGAGTTTCTCGAGTATGTTTTATCTGTGTATGCGATAAGCGGGATATCTTGCTCTTTATCAGTAATTAGACCATCGTGACTGGTAATTCTTGCATAAAAATTTGCGGGCATTCCAGGGGCATAGCTCCCGGGAAGCGCATTCATAACGTAAACTCCCCGACCGTTTACCTGGACTATTTCACGGGCCTGGTCTGTTACCGCATGAGCATCGTGTGTAAATTCTAAGGTCTGAGTTCTACCATATTGATCTCCGCGGAAAGTAAAATTTATAGTTTGTTCAGGATGGGTGTCCTCATATCTTTTAACCTCATCAACGGGTATCATTATTTTCCAATTACTGACTTCCCAAGTGATTTCAGGTTCACCGATTTTTTGTTCTTTGTCTTTGGCCTCTTGATCTAGTTGACTCTGAAGATTTCTAATTATGTCACTTTGATCGTGTATCTGTTGCTTGGCTCCTAAATCCCTGACAGCTGCTCCTGCTCCGAATAATGCAACGCCACCTGCAGCCATTAATGCTTTAGTAACGTCTCTACGTCCTATTGGATGTTTTCTATACCAACGCTCTAGTGGTCCTGGAGTATTACCACCTAGGTCCAGTCCGTCAACTTGAATTTCCCTTGGGCTTCCTGCCATAGTTGGATTTTAACACAATTTTTTTGAGAGGCAAATTTAGCGGAGTTTAATTACTCATCGGGTTGGGGGATTTGGGAGAGATGAGTGGTGAGGTAAGCGGTTGAACGGCTCCTGATAAAGGCAAGGTCACTGTGATCGTCGTTCCATGTCCTTCTTCTGATTCAAGTTTTATTTCACCTCCATGCCCCTCAACAACTCCCTTGACAACATAAAGTCCGAGTCCTGTTCCCTGATGAGCTCCATCAGATGGTGCCTGCTGGAATTTGGAGAAAAGTTTACCTTGTTTGTCTTTGGGAATACCGGCACCAGTGTCTGAGACACTAATACTCACTTTGTTTGAGTCAACACGGGCGTTTATACTAATCGTTCCATTAGGAGGTGTAAATTTGAGGCTGTTTGAGAGAAGATTGTTTATTACCTCATCAATTCTGATCGGGTCAAATGAAAATGTGTTTATATTGGGGTCAATATCAACGACAAGTTTAATTGTTTTTTCCTGAGCAACTGGCGTGAATACGTTAACTCTGTCTTTGATAAGTTTTTTAAGATCTGATGGAATTTTTCTGACTGTGAATAGACCGGCATCCATTTTGGCGCTGTCAAGAATAAGCGAGATCTCATCCAGCATTTTTTTGCTCGCAACAGATATCATCTCAATAAGTCTTTTTCGCTCCTGATCTGTCAGATCTGCGCTTGATGTCAGAAAATCACTGCTTGCTTTAATTGCGGTTAGGGGAGAGCGTAACTCGTGAACCATGATATTGGTAAAGTCTTCTTTCATCTGGGAAAGAGACTTCTCAAGAGTCGTGTCGTGAAGTAGAATGGATGCGCCGATTACATTATCTTGGGAAGCACCCTTAATGCGATTTATTTCAAGAACGGGAGTTAAAATAATCTTAAAAATTTTGGTCCCAAAGGGAACATCCTCCTCAGTTATTTGCATGTTTTGGGTAATTACCTGCTCTATTTTGTCTTTAAAATTATATGTATTCGGAAGTGAGGCAAGAATATCATTGATAGTTGGGAATTCCTTATTGATGTTCAGGAATTTTAACGCGCTGTTATTTATAGCAATTAGTTTATTCTCCCGATCAATCATAAATATTCCCTCTGAAAAACTGTCTATCATGGCAATTGATTTACTTTTCTCGTGTGTCACAAGTGTGTTTAAACGAGTCAGAAATCCTGACGCAATATCAGCAACAGTTGTCATCATTTTAATATCCTCACCAACGTAGAGATCTTTGGTCGTTGATGCGAGATTGATTATGGCTTTTAATTGGGTACCGAAATTTATTTTGAGGTCAAAAGTAGACATCAGACTGGAGTTAATCAGGTTATCAAGTACCTCACCGGTTATTACCTCCTCGGTAATTTGTGGTTTCTCCCGCCCGTCTGCAAAAAGCGTCTGAAGCATGGTGTCTTTTACATGATCAAGAAAAGCACGAGCCAGATGTTCTTTGACATTTGATTTGAAAACCAGTTTGTTGTCTTTTACAAAAGCTGAGGAGAGGGTTGAGTATTTGAAATTTTTCTCAAGGCTCTTAGTTATCACATCAACAACATTTTCCAGATCTTTTCCGTACTCTATGCTATTTTGAATGTCTTTGGTTATATCTACAAGGAATTGGTAGTTTTTTTGATCTTGATCACTTTTGCGTACGTGCTTGTCGGATTTCCTTTTTTGCTCATATAAGAGTATTGCGAGGAGGCTGATTGAGATTATAAAACCGGAAGTTATAATTGCGAGCAGAGACATAGGCAAAATTTCTAATTTCTAATTTCTAATTTCTAATATCTAAACAATATCAAAATATTAAGACAAATAGCAAATTGTTTTTGAATTTAGAGCTTGAAGATTAAGATTTGTTTAGGATTTAGAGATTAGTACTTAGATATTTGTTATTTAGCTTGTTTTTACTCCTTGCATTAAATTTTTAATTTTACTTACCAGATCCTGAGGGTCTATCTGGTATTTTAAAATATAATCAATTGCTCCTTTTTGGATAGCATCCTGCATCAGTTCATTGTCACTATAATTTGAAGCTACAGCAATTAATATTTGGCTTGTTGTCGGGTCCTGCTTGAGGATTTGGAGTACCTCATTGCCTTTCATGTCAGGCATAATTTGGTCAAGCAAAATGAAATCAGGCTGTTCTTTTTTGGCCATTTCTATTCCTTCCCGTCCCGATCTTGCAGTTACAACAGTATATTGATCTTTTTCAAGCGCAAGTGACCAGATATTGATAAGCATCTCGTCATCGTCAATAATAAGTACTTTCATAAGGTTAGGGATTAGGGTTTAGCGATTAGTTAATTTATGCTAATCACTAAGCGCTAAGTCCTAATCTAAAGTTATCAGTATTTAAAGTTAATTGCAAGAGGTTGATTGGACAGTATAGTTTTTCGTCGGGCATTTGTGTCCTCTAATAACATCATATTGAATCTTTTGGCCTGATATGATATACTCGGCAGATGAAAGAAAAGGCCCATAAGGTTTTTATAAGTGCCAAAAAAAGATTCGTCCCGCTCAGGAAAAAAACTCTTCTCTGGATAGATAAAAGTCCGCTCCGTGCATTTTTGACAATACTTGGTGTTTTGATTCTCCTTATTATAATTAGCAGTTTTTTCAGACGCCCACCCGAAGTTAAAAAAGAAATTGCTCCTGTCAAAAAAGTTGAGGTTTACCAGATTGGCACAGCGCCTAAACTCGCGGTCTCGGCAAAGATTGAAAAGTCAGGAGTGATTCAGATAACAGCCTTAACAGGTGGAGTTGTTCAGACAATTTATAAAAAAGAGGGAGAAGCAGCAGGGCAGGGAGAGACTTTAATTGGTCTATCTAGCAATTATCAAGGCGGAAATAGCCTGAGTCTTCAACGTCAATTAGCTGCTACACAATATCAAAATGCTGCAGATACATTCCAAGCACAAAAAGATTTAATAGCGAAGCAACGTGATTTGGCCAATGCGAGTGACCAGAATGCAGATCAGATGCGTGACATAATCGGAAAGTCACTTGATGAGACAAATAGTTTAATTTCAGCCAACGATGATATTCTCTCGACACTGGACGCCAATATCAAAAGCTTGGAAGCCAATAATGTTGGAGGCGTAAACGACAAAGACATTCTGGGCGCCAAACAATTGAGATCCCAATTTTTAGCAGCCAACAATGGAGCACGAGAAGCAGTGCGTAATGCTGAATTTCAATCTGACTCCAGTAAGCCACCAGCCCAACTCTCAGACATTCAAAAAGATATAGTGAACAGGCAGCTAGATTTGCAGGAGAAAACTTTGAGCCTAAATAAGGAAGCATCAAGAATTATGCTCCAGATTGCGCAGGTCAATGAAGCTTTGATGTTCCCAAGTGCTCCCTTTGCCGGGACTGTTCAGCGGGTTTTTGTCAAAGAAGGACAATCAGTATCACCGGGAACTCCTCTTATGGTAATTGCCGGAGATTCGAGTGCAGATCCCGTAACAGCCGTTGCATATGTAACCCGTGAAGTTGCAGATAAGATTTCCAAAATCGAAGAAAGCACGATTCACATCGGGGACGAGTCATATTCCGCTTATCCGACTTTTGTCAGTACAGAGGCAATTGCAGGAACACTTTATGGAGTTTATTTCCAGCTTCCCGATGAGTATGTCAGCAAAGTTGCCGAAGCAGGATTTATCCAGATCGATTTGCCGATTGGCTACTATGACACAGACTCAATTGCTCCATATTTGCCAATCGATGCTGTTTATCAAACCAAAGAACAGGATTATGTGTTTGTAATTAAAAAAGGAAAGGCAGTTGCGAAAAATGTAAATCTTGGTCAGGTTTATGGAAGTTTTGTAGAAGTCAAATCAGGTTTATCCAGGGGTGATCAGGTGATAGAGAGCAGAACTGTAATAACGGGAGATAAAGTTAGTACGAATTAATTTCAAATATCTAATTTCTAAATCCTAAACAATTTCAAAATACAAATGATAAAAAATATAATCTGGTTTGAAAATTGGAGATTAGAAATTTGTTATTGTTTAGAGTTTAGATATTAGAGCTTAGAACTTATTTAATTATATGGCAGCCAAAAGAGTATCCTTCATCAGTAAGTTAAAGTTTGATCCCAAGCTTAACAACACACTTCAGGCAAAATATCTCAAAAATATCCGTCTGGTTATTATGATTGCACTCTCCATAATTATATTGGGAGCCAGCGCATTCTTCACAATTCCAAAAAGAGTAAATCCTGAAATCAAAATCCCG
>DATIJS010000026.1:0-25956 GCA_035478335.1 Saccharimonadales bacterium (SeqCode)
CATCAGCTGTTAGGGATACTGCGCTGTATGTTGGTGTTGCACCACCATGCAGAACTTGAGTTGCTGTTCCTGCTCCTGTTTGGGCCAAAACTCCTGAACCATTGGTGTAGAGAAGACCACCATTGGTTGAGAATCCACTAAGAGTAAGACTGCCTGTACCATTTCCCAAAGATACATTTCCTGTTCCTGTCCCTATATTTGTATCAGCTCCGCCTGTTGCATTCAAGTTTACGGTTCCTGTTACAGTCTCTCCACCAGTTCCCTGAATGAGTCCTGAATTGGCATTAACTCCTATGAATGATCCCAATCCTGCTTTTGATATGAATGCAGTATCCACTGTTCCGTTATTTACAACCAATGCATTTAAGTTACTTCCTGTTGCACCTGAGAGAGTAATTCTAAGTCCTGTTTGATCAAAAGCACCTGTTCCTGAAAGAGAAATAGATTGTCCTGTGATTGCACCTGTTAGAGCAGTTGAATCATTCAAAGAGAATACACTACCTGAAGTTTGAGGTGAAGTAATAGACTGAGAGGGAGCATTGCTTGTCAGAACAGTTCCACCACTTGTTGTTGGGAATGTAAATGAAGTTGCATCAGTTCCAGAGAATGTCAAAGAGTTATTTACAGCAAGTGTCTTACCTGTGGCAATATTGAGAGTGTTTGTTCCGTTGTTTGTGATAGTTAAGCCGTTTATTGTACCGGAGGCTGTCACATTTCCACTTGATGAGACTGAAAATTTGGACACCAGGGCACCCCCCGGGACATCTGATCTTTGGAAATCAACGAAATTCCCGGTGTAAAGGGAACTACCGGTTTGAGTTAACTCCGAAATTAGAAGTCCGGTTGGATTATTTGTTCCACTTCCGGTTGAGGTATCAGAAAGAGTAAGAAGAGTTCCGCCTCTGCTATTTCCTCCACCGGTTAAATTCCGTGTGAGCAGCAGATCGTTGGTTGTATAAGCTGATGCCAGGCTTGAAGATTGTGTCAGGTTCAATAGGCTGCCGATGCCTGTTTTGTTGATAAAGATTGAATTATTGGTCGTTGCATCAGTTTGGGCAGCAGAAGGTGCAAGGATCACACCGATTGAATTGCCGCTTCCTCCTGATGTTAGACAGTTGGGGCAGGTAATATCACCGCTAGTGTTAAGAGAAATAACGCCTGATCCGGTAACAGCTACTGTGCCAGTTGCATTGGGGATTGTTATAGTTTTATTTCCCGAAGCGGGTGTTGCAAAAATAAGAGTATTTGTTACACCTGTTGCAGTAGAAGTGAGGGAGGTTGTTGCGCCTTGAAGTGTCAAATTCTGGCTTTGTGAACCGAGCGTAAATGCACCGGATGGCGTGATTGAGGTAAGGGTACCAGATATTCCACCAGTGCCATTGAATATCAAGTTATTGATTGTGTTTGTGGCAGTTGCGCCAGATATTGATCCGGTGACGAGTAGATTATTGTCAACTTTTACATCTCCTGCAGAGAACTCAAACTGATCTGAAGCGTTGTAGATGAGACTGCCTGTTGCGCCATTAGATGCAAAAAGAGAGATGTTGCCATTTGCTGTGGATCCGTCCCCGACCCGAACAGTGTTATTGGCAAAATCGACTGAGAAAGGGGAGACCAAGGTTGAGCTCAGTGATAAATTACGCCCAACATTATTTGGGAAAATGATATTGTTGGCAACATCCTCAGTCCATTTTGATGAACTGGCACCCGATGCCAAAGCGTCCCATGTGCTGCCGTTATAGAAAATTACTTTATTATCAGCATAATCATAAGCTAAATATCCCTCCCCTGATGCAGGTCCTGTCGGGCTAGATGATGCAACATTTGGAAGTCTTAATCCCTGAAGACTTGAAGTCGTGTGATCAATAGCAGATAGATCCAGTAAATCTCCGTTTGAGAATGTCAATGTTTGAGCAAGCTGGGTTGATGTTACTGTGTCATTCACCATTTCCGCTCCCGATACAGAAAGCAATGGTAGATTCAGGGAACTATCACCAGTGCTGCTTGTTGTCAAAGTGATTGAAGGTGTTGTAAGGCTGCCAAGACTCAAAGTGCCGGTTCCTGAGGGCTTAATAATCAAATCCGAATTGGCACCATTATTTTTTGAGGTAATAGTCACAGCTCCCGCATTGTTCCGTCCAAAAGTAAATGTTCCATCAATTGCATTGTCAATTGTTTCCGAATTTGCAAGAGTGAGTGTTCCGTTGAGCGTCAAATTTGCAAAAGTAGGGGATGAGGTTGTTGCAATGTCTTGAGGAGTTGAGATGGTGATTGATCCTGAGCCGTTGGCGATATTTATCTGATCTGGTGTGCCTGTGAGAGTTGCCAAAACAGGAGCTCCGCCAGTTGAGCCGATTATGAGTTGCCCGTCTTGTGCCTGACCGACTGATGAAAGTGAAGTTCCATTGAAGTAAACTACAGAATTATTTGTGAAAGAAGAAGAATTTGTTCCACCACGTGATATAGCAAGTTGTGCTTCCGAGTTAAGTACGCCTCCGGCTGAAGTATATACCGGGCCATTAGCGGTTAAGTTGGAAAGAGTAATTGTGCCTGACGCAGTCAATGCGCGTATATTTGAGAGATCGCCTTGCGTTCCGGCATCGGTAATTGTGAATAGATTGCTTGTCCCGTCTGAAATATTGAAAGAGCCGCCGTTATTGATCGTTCCCGTGTAATTGCCGGTTACGCTAAATCCTGATCCGGTATAAGTTCCACCTGTCAAAGATCCACCCGAAACACTTCCTCCGGATAGAGTTCCTCCTGAGAGTGTTGCACTGTTGATTGTTCCGGAAGCATTCACATTTCCGGTTGCCGAGACTGAAAACTTGGACACAAGTGATCCTCCCGCCACATCGGCTCTTTGGAAATTGACGTAATTCCCGCTAAATATAGCACTTCCCGAAGGGGTTGCAAAAGATATATTTAAACCTGTTGGACTGTTTGATCCGTTTGTTGTTGATGCATCGGTGAGCGAAAGGATGCTTCCTCCTAGGCTGTTTGCTCCACCTGTAAAATTTCTGTTGATTGATGCATCCGATGTAACATAATTTGTGCTAAGTGATCCTGATTGAGTTAAGTTGAGGAGAGAGCCGATTCCTGTTTTATTGATATTGATTGATGTATTTGTCGAGTTGTCTATTTGCGCAACCGTTGGAGCGAGAAGTACAGCTTGCGAGCTGCCAATTGATCCGGTCAGACATGTTGGACAAGCAATATCTCCTGCTGTGCTAAGAGTTATCGGCCCGGTTGCCGAGACCGCAACAGTTCCAGTTGCATTCGGGAGTGTGATTGTGTTGTTTTGTGTTGGATTTGTAACTGCTAGCGTTGTGCCAAAAGCATCAACTGTTGCTCCTTCAAATCTTAGAGCATTTTGTCCTTGTATGCTTGCATTGATTGTCAACGCATCTGTATTCTGATCGCCAAGCGTTGTTGTTCCATTGGTTGAGAAGATTGTGAACGCACCGCTTGAGGGGGTAGTTGCACCGATTGCCGTTGCATTAATACCACTTGCCGTCACATTGAGATTACTTGATGTGATTGTCAGCGCATTTGCGCCTGTGCTGATTGACGAGGCAGACAAGCCGGAGAGGGAAAGGGCACCTGATGTGGCAGTTAAATTGAGCGCGCCGGTAGATAGTGTGAGACCGTTTGATGCAGTAAGTAATCCTGCTGATGTGACTGCGCCTGATCCTGAAGTAGTTATATTACCGCTAGTTGCCAGATTATCTCCTGAGGTTGTTGGGGAGATGGTTGAAGTCGCATTATTACGCGTAAAGAACCCAACTGTTCCTGAGGTATTGGTGGTTGTAATATTTCCTGAACATGTAAGATCGCCGCTGCTATTGGTGATCGTGCATCCTGTTGAGCCTGAGCCACCGGCAATTGCAAAATCTCCTAAGGAGTTAATTACAAGATCATTTCTTCCCTGCGTTTCATTTTGTATAGTAAATGTTGAATTGTTTACTAAAACAGCAAAGTCGTCTTCAGATGGAGATGTGTCTTCGAAGCGGAGAGATGGGTCAACATTGGAGATTGTTATATCCCCGTCCGATGTAGTTGTACCTGAAAGATAGAGATTTCTAAATCTTTTACTTGAAGAGCCCAAGTCATAGATTGCATCTGCACTTGGTCCGATATGACCTGCGGCTTCAAGCTTAAATACGCCCGAAGGTGTTACTCCCAATCCCACATTTCCATTTGGAATAAGCAGATCCCCAACAGAGTTAGTAGTCAGAGAAGTGTCGGTTATACCGTTTCCGGATGAGAAAAGAGTCAAAGTTCCGTTCAGGCCGCCAGAACCTGTGTTATTTGTGCCCACTGATAGATTGGCAGTAGCCGCATTGAAGAAAAGTGTCGAGCCTAATGGCGTTCCATCTCCGCCGAGAGTGAAGTGATCGGAGGTTGTTGTAGGCCGGATAAAGTCTCCGTAAGTCCCGTCAGTATCGATCGTAAAAGGGGAAACCCCAGCTGAGGTTATCGATGAATCAAGATCTTTTAGAACTTGCTGGAGATTGTTTGAGCTTGAATTAACCAAGTTGTCAAAAACTCCCACAAGATTTGCGCCTGAGGTGAGATTGTTTATTCCTGCATCGCTGAGGCCAATTGTTCCGATTGTCAGAGTTTGTGTATTTGGCAGAGTAATTCCACCCGCAACAGATACATTTAGCCCGGTTGAGCTGAGCTGAAATGAGCCTGTCGGATCTCCAATTATTGTTGTTGCACCAGGACCTGTTGCTATATTTGTATTTCCAGTAGAAGTAAGTGTAGTAAAAGTAGCAGATGAGGGGGTAGTATTGCCAATTGGGGTGTTGTTAATTGACCCACCTGTGATCGTGGCATTATTTGAGTTAAGATTATTTGCCGTTACTGTTCCGTTTAGATTAACCGTGTCAGCCAGAGAGCCGATATTGATCTGATCAGGAGTTGTGTTGTCAGTTGCGATATTGATCTGATTTCCGCCTGTGCCTGTTGCAATATTGACTGTCTTGGGATTATTTCCTGTGCCTACGTTTACACTTCCGGTTGTGCCTGAATCAATGGTTATTGAGTTTGCGCCAGTTGAGTTGATAAGCCCCTGTCCGCTAAAACTGAGCGTATTTCCACCAACATTGAAATTATTTGCAACTCCGTTTACATTTGTCAGGGTTGAGGCAAGCTGAATATTTACTTCACCGATCGGGTTGACATTGAGGTTGAAGTCACCGGCTGTAAAGTCCAGAGAATTGGTGAGAGGGGAAATGACAACATCATCCTGTTTGACAACAGCCACTGCAAATGAGCCTACATTATCCCATGAAGGTATGCCTCCTGTGCCTACGGTTAGGAATTGTCCTGCAGTTCCGATTGGCAGATTGGCAAGCGTATCTGATGCACTTGCATATATTAAGTCGCCTTGCGCATATGTTGATAAACCTGTACCGCCAACTGCAGGAGTTAAAATGCCTTTTATGGCCTCAGCTGCCACTTTACCGCCTGGCCCAATTGTCAAGTTGTCGGCAACAGCCTCATCAGTAAGACAAGCTGCGCATGTGCCTCGGGAAACCACAGTATCAAGTGTTGAAATATCGCTTATTGTCAGCCCTGTTATTGAGATATCATCTCCTGCTTTAAGTTTAATATCCCCGGTTTGACCCTGAATTGAGTTCACTGTTATAGGCAGATCAACTGAAATCGTTGGATTTTGTTTGTCACCGCTAATACTTACATTGTCACCACCCTTGACACTATACAAAATATTTGGAGCCGTGATATTGCTTTTGAATACACTTTTTCCTGCAACTTCAAGTGTTTTTCCGACTGTAACTTTATCTTTGACATTCACAGGGAGTCTGAAAATCACACTGCCTCCAAGCTTAAGCTTACTTGTTTGTGTGCCAAGTACGCTTTTTGAGCCTATGCTGAGGTAATTTGTTGATCCTGTTTGATATTTCATCATTAAGAATTTTATTCTTGATTGCTGAGTCAGGAGGCTGATGAGAACAAGGACTAAAGCACCACTCATAATCAGTGAGTTTCTGACAGGAGGTTTGAAGCTAAAGTCAGGTCGTCTTAATTCAAGATTAACTGAATCCTGAACCTGGGACTTCAAATGATTTTTGACTTGCTCTTTTGAGTAAAATCCATTTCCTACCCACAAAATAAACCTCTCCTCAAGGCTTTTGTTTTTGCCTGGTTTTGGGGCAAGTTTGGATTCAGGTTGGGATATTTCAGCTATTGCGATTTCAGGTATAAACTCTGCCTGAACATTTTCTTTCGCAATGTTTTCAGGTTCAGATTTAGTTTCTTCTGAAGACATGCTCAAATCTCTGATCTGCATGAATTTCTCAATCTGCTCTTTTGTAAAGACGATTTTTCCATTTGACAAGAAGACAGGCTTCAAAATATCTTGCTTGTCCCAGGTCAAAAGTGTGGCTGTTGATACTCCCAGAAGTTCTGATGCTTGTTTGAGTGAAAGTAATTTTGTTGATTGAGCAGAAGGCATGTTTTGTGTAAATAAACCTATATAAGAAATTTATTGACTTATTTAAGCTTAGATTAGCTACATAAATGCTGTTGGCGTGAGATGCAAACTGGCTCAAGTGGACCTGTGTGGTCCTGGAGGTTTAGCTTTGATTATTGTTGTAGTTGAAAGGAAATTTGCTCTTTGTTTAAACTCATAGCAATTAAATCATCCTCTGTTACGTATTTTCTGAACATCACTTTGGTCTTGGAGGTGCGTGGAAAAAAGATATCACGTTTAATACCCACAAATCCTAGCCTGGTTACGAGCTTACTTAGCGGAGCATTGAAACTGATCTTGTCATCAAGCAGAGTGTCGTAATCAATTTCTTTTTCTCCATTCTCCATAAGCTCCATTATTCTTGATATGAATTGATCTGATTCACTATCAAGCTCAGGCTTACATACTTTGTATTCCCGATCTTTGAGGCGGATAACGACAGTACCATCAGTTTTTTGATTTATTTCAAGCAATCTTTCACTCCGAGTGCCAACTGAAATATCATTACTACTAATGCTTGCGGAGTTTGAATTTGTGATTGAGTAGGCAAGCCTGCTTTTTGCAAAATAGATCATCGCAAGTATGCCAAACGCAAGAATAAGATAAGTAATGACTGGATTTACATCTTGTTTTACAAAGTTGCTATCGTTATTGAGGTTATTTGGAGATAATGCAGATGTTGCCAACAGGTTATCTTTGGGAGCCTTGCCTTTGATATTGCCACTTGCATCAAAAACAGAGTCATCTTCTGAATCCCCATTTTTTGAGCATGAAACACAATTGGTTACATCGCTCATTGCAGGCGGGATATCTGAAGTATTTTTATTTGGCGTTTGCCTTATTGTAGCTTGGTTTGAGACTGCAGCAGTTGTTCCTTTAGCTTCGAAAGCGCCTGCAAGAGCAACATCTTTTTTGTTAGTTGGTATACCATCGCTGCCAAGATTACTGCTGATTTCAGCCTTGTTTTTTATCTGAATAGGGGATTTATAAGCATTTGAATCCAAACTATCAGCTTTGTCTAGGCTTGAGCTTTGCTCTTTGAAAGAACTGTCTTTAGCTGACAGAACCTGAGACTGAGAAGTGGCTGATGATGTGTTTGCAAATAATCCAAAAGCGATAGAAAAGACTACAAAAGATGAAGCTGAAACAGCCAGAAAATATTGTAAACCAGTTTTTCGCTTTTTATGCTTAATTGTTGAATTGATTTCAGAAACCGGATTAATTTCCAGATCAATAGATAAATTTTGTTTATCAACTTGAGGCTGGGGAACAGTTTGGTTTTGACTAATTTCTTGTGTAGGATTTTTGCTTTGCTGAGGAAATAGTTTTTTTATAATTAGAAAGTTTTCTATCTGCTCAAATGTGTAGCCAATTTCTCCATTTAAAGTAATTGTAGGCTTTAAAATGTTGTGCTCATTCCAATTCAAAAGCGTCTCAGGAGATACTGCTAATTTTTCTGCAGCTTGTTGTAAGCTAAGTAATTTTTTAGTATTGTCTAATTGGACAGAATCTATCATTAATTTAGATAATTTCAGGCTGTGAAAATAAATACTATTATTGATTAGGGCCTTATTTGATATTAAATGTTCTTTAGTGTACTAGTCAAGAAGCAAAATATTATCAGCAATTCGCCATGAAAAGGTAGGCACAAACTATAGATTTCACAAATTAAAAAGAATTTGATGTTAGGAAAATTAAAAAGTTTGTAATATTTTTCAAAATTCTAAAAAGTAATGAAATAAAGAAAATTATATTTTTTGTAATTTGAAAAGTAATTCCTTAAAAATGTTAAGAGACAAACATGTCTTATTCAAGTAAATCAAGTTAAATATAAGATAGATTTAAATAATTAAAAAAAAAATTATAAGTTAACTATATTTATCTAAATAAGACGATATCATTAGTCATTGTACAACTTAATAGGTCAATTTATAATGGCGTATTAATATTATTTGTGGGCAAAAATTTGTATCATATAAATATAGATTGTATTTGTGCCAATATAATTTCATATAAGTAAAATAAATACTATATTTAAATCATTTGTAAAATTAGGAGTAACTATACGATAGTCTTTAACTAATTGTAGAATGCTAAATTTTTGTAAATTTAATTTTTAATTAGTTTTAAAAAAATAAAATTACTCAAGTTAAACTAACCTTACAGGATTTAATGGATTGAATGAATAGCCTTAATTAATGTTTCTACAGGTTATTGTTGTGCGGCTTGAGTGGTTGATTGAGTTTTTTGAGAGCTTACTGAGTCTTCCTGAATTACAAGTGACTCAACTCCCAAAAATACTTTTACACTATCTTGTTTAACTTTCATTACTGCTTTGTCAAGTTTTATCTCTTTTATTAATTTATTATTCTGATAAAGAGTAAGTTCTTTGTTGATAATTGAAATAAAATTTGCGTGCATTGGAAATACATCAAATCTGCCGACTTCATTGAATGATGAAATTCTCTCCACTTCACCCTCAAAAATGGTTCCGTCTGTGTTCAAAACCTTTACTTTAATTGGTTTATTGCTACTCATGTGTTATTTACGGCAGTTTAGTATTGACCTGACTTACAGTATTACTTTTACTTTCCGTTTCTTTTTGTTGATCAACCTCCGATTCAGCAGAATTTGCTGGTTGAGGATTGTTTCCGACAGCTGGAGTGTTAATTGTGGATGCTGCTTTTTTTGCAGCTATTTTTTCTTCCAAATCCTTTAATGTTCCGATGTAAAGTAAATCTTCCGGCTGTAAATCATCAACTTTTCCCTCAAGCAAGGCTTTAACATCGGCAACGGTATCTTTAAGCGGTACATAAACACCTTTTTTCTCGGTTTGAGATTCAACGACAGTAAAATTTTGGGTCATAAAGTTCTTGAGCTTTTTGGCTCTTTTATAAACGATTTGATCATCGTTTGAAAGCTCCGATTCACCAATAAGTGCAACAATTCTCTCAAGTGATAATGCTCTTTTCAAAAGAGCTTGGGCGTTGATCGCGGTTAGGTAATGTTCTTCACCAACTGTATCAGGATTAAGTGCAGAGGAATTGGATGAAAGAATATCGATTGCCGGGAATCGGCCTTCCTGATAGACGTTTCTTGATAGAATAATGCCTGAATCAAGATATGGGAAGATTGCCTGAACTCCGCTATCTGTCAAATCATCAGCCGGGACATAAATCGCCTCAAATGTGGTAATAGCATTTTTATGCGTTGACACAAGTCTTTCGTGGAAAGATGCCATTTCAGATGTAAGCGTTGATTGGTATCCGCCTTCTGAGGGGATTGAATTCATAAGCGTTGAGAGTTCATAGCCGGACTGGGCAAAACGATAAATATTATCAACAAAAAACAAAACATCTTTTCCCATTGTGTCCCTGAAATATTCAGCAAGAGTAACACCGGTAAAAGCGGTTCTAAATCTGAGAGCAGCATTCTCACCCATACTTCCATAAATTAGACTAACTCCCTGCATAACTTTGCTTTCAATAAGAGTTGCAAAGAGTTCCTCTCCTTCACGAGTTCGTTCTCCGACACCGGTAAAAACAGACACATTTTGATCAGCGTGCAAAATAACAAGATTATGAATAATTTCTGAAATGATAACAGTTTTTCCAACTCCCGCTCCTCCAAACAAACCTACTTTCCCTCCCTTTACAATAGGTGTAAAAAAATCAACAACTTTAATTCCTGTCTCAAGAACATCTTTGGGGATATTAACATTGGCAAAACTGACTGCTTCTGAAATGATTGGTCTGAATTCTTTTATTTTTATCTCACCGAGTCCATCCTGCGGATTTCCGAGAGTATCAACAACTCGCCCCAGCATTTCTTTTCCGACCGGAATTCTGATGGGCTGACCGGTGCTGACAACCAATGAGCCATGGTGAATATTTGTCGTGTGAGTAAGAGAAAGACAGAAAAAGCTCGTAGGAGATGCAGAAGTGTAAACCTCCATTTTGACTGTATCATCTTCTTTTGAATTTAACACGTCGTAGATTCTTGGTTTTTCATCAAGAAATTCAACCTCAATAATCTGTCCTTTTATACTGATAATTTTTCCAATAAGCATAATGAGTAAATTTCAAATACTACAAATTTCAAATGTCCAATTTCTAATTTGAGGTTAAAGTTTGAATATTAATTCAATATTGGAAATTTCAAATTAGAAATATTTATGACCAAAGAATAACACCGGATATTGTTTCAAGTTGTTTTTTGTTTTGCATAAGATGTTTAATTCTCACTTTTTGCTGATTTAGTTTTTTTGTTTCCTCATCTATGTGAACCAGCGCTTCTTCCATGGCGTTAATTCTTGATGCATGACGGGCTAACTGGTTTTCCAAAAGAGTCTGACTGAAAAGATTGGCCATAATTTCTTTTTCAAAAAAATCAAATATCTTCTCAAGAATCGGCTCGAAGATAAAGCGATCCTCACGTGCCGTTGTCTCAATTACTTCACTTTCAAAAATATCCTCTCCTGTTATGCTTGTGGCAATCGGATTTTGGTTGACAACATTTCCGAATTTGCCGTAGTAGACATAGACTTTTTCGTATTTTATAAACTTCTGCATGGTATTTTTGATATTATCAATACCGACATTTGTGTCTGGGATATCGATATAATCATAGTGTTTGCTTGTGCCAGATGCATCATACATTTCCCGCCCAGCCGAGCCAATGATTATAATATCTGCATCTTTTGATTCCGGTTTTCTCAAATCCTTAATAAATAAGCGGAACGTTTTTTGCGTAACAGATCCATACAGCCTTCCGTTTGATGATAGATAAACCATCAGTGTTTTTCCGTTCTTTTGAAAACCATCAATTATAGTTTTGTCGCCTTTTTTGCGTTTTGCCAAAAGTTCGTTTACTTCTCTCTCGTGGGATGCCTTAAGGTCAACGAAAACATCTGAGAGTCCGGTCAAAAAGTCACGGGTTTTGAGCACAAAGTCCCTGATTTTTTGCATCTTCGTAACAGCAATTTCCTCATAACTTTCTGCCAGATCTTTTATGCTGTTTAGAGCTGCTAATTCTTCGGATATTGCTTTTTTTTGCGGCATAGTTTAAATATCTTTTCCCAAAGCTAAAAGTGCGTCTTTACTCTTTATAACACTCTCATTGAATGTTTTCAAATCATCTGTCTTGGTAATTTCAAAAAGAATTTTTTGATCCCCCCGATTATAATATGCATTAATCAGTCCATTTTTAACTTTAGTCAAAACTTCTTTATTTTCAATCACATTTTGAAGAATTAGGGAGATAATAATTAGCTGAACTGAGGTCGGAACTGTCAGTTGGTAGGGCTGGTTAAAAAATTTAATTATCAACTCTCCAAGTCTTAGATTTTTTTTAACATCATCAGTTAACTCCTGGCCAAAATGGGAAAGGTTTTGGAGTTTTTCATATTGAGCCAGAAAAGCAGTTAAGTTTTTATTTACTTCACGGGCTAGTTTTGTCAGAGTCTGCCTACCAACACGGGTAACTGAAAGAGGAATGTTGACTGCCGGGCGCATGCCCTGATAGTAAATATTGCTGTCAAGAAAGATGTGGCCATCTGTTATACCCATAACATTGGTTGAGACGTAACCTGTAAAATCACCTTCAACAATTTCAATAACAGGTAAACAGCTGATAGCAACTTCCCCTTTTTCTTTATGCTTAAAGTTTCCGGCCCGCTCAAGAAGTTTGGAGTGAATATAGAAGATATCTCCCGGATATGAGTCCCTACCCGGGAAGCGTCTGGCAAGAAGTGATAACTCCCTATAAAATTTTGCATGGGTTGATAAATCATCAAGGATAAGAAGTGTGCTTACCCCAAGATCGCGAAAATGTTCTGCAATCGCCATCGCTGCATAGGGAGTTTGATAAATTAAACTCGGCGAGTCATATGAACTGGTTGCAACAATTATTACATTTTCCGAAATTTTTTCTTTGACAAAAAATTCCTGAAGCATTTTGATATCACTTTTTCGCTTGGCAATTGCCGCATAAATTGCAATAACCCCCTCATACACTTGAGTTTTGATGGTAGTCATAAGAATTGCTGTTTTTCCTGTTTTGCGATCTCCTATAATGAGCTCTCTTTGGCCTTTGCCAAGAGGTACCATCAGATCAACTAGTGAAATCCCGGTTGCCATATGAGTTGTTATTTTTTGTCGTCCTGCAATTCCGATTGGCTTAGCGTCAAGAGGTCTTGTTTCTTTGGGTCTTGTAAATTCAACACTTGGGTCAAGTGGTTCACCAATCGGATTTATTGTATGACCCAAAAGTTCGCGCCCAACAGGGATAGAAAGTAACTGATCAGTTCTTGTTACTTTTGTGCCGACCTTAACCGGTTCATGCGAGAAAATTCTGGCTTCAATTTTCCCTCTATTGATTCCGAAAACTTCAGCACGTTGCCCGGACTCAAACAAGATTACTTCCTGAACTTTTACACTTGGAAGCCCGTCAATAAAAACAATCGGGTGATTGACCTGATAAACGATTCCATATTCGCCTGTTTGTTTTAAATAATGATTGAATTGCGTATCCATAATTATTGGTTTGGGATTGGCGAGTTGATATTTGTAATTGGTTGGGAGGATTGATTTGTTACTGTTTTTTCTTGTCTTTTAATCAAAATTTCATTTAAAACAGCCTCAAATTTGGGTTTAATGGAAAAATTTTTATATTCCCCATTAAAACTTATTGATGCACCGGCAATTAAATTTCTATCAATCGTAATATCCAATAGGACTTGTTTCTTGGCATTTACAATAAACCATTCAGAAATTTTTTTAAGAGTTTGTTCCTGCGGTTCAAAAGCAAGTTTTAATGAAAATACAGGAAGCGATGTTATATGCTCGATCAATTTTGTCAGAAAATCTTTAAGCGCAGATTGTGATTCTATCGGAACATTGGCATCTCTTAATATGTTCATAAGTTTATCTTTTTTTTGAATTCCGAGTTGAGACATTAGAGTTTTTTCCAAGTCAAAATCTGATTTAAATACATCCTCAGCAACAATAAAAAGTCTATTTGTAAAATCCGACGCACCGCTTTTGGTCTGAAAAAAATCTGAAAAATCAATATTGTCCATAATTTAAAAAGTATCAAGGGTATCACGCGTATCACGGGTACCACGAGATTTTAAGTTTATATAAATATTTTCTTTTGATACCCGTGGTACACTTGGTACTCGTGGTACTTTTAATCGAATGCTCCTTCTCTTTTGGCTTTTTCCAATGATTCTATAATTAGTGCTTCATGGTCATCTAGAGAGATTGAACGATTAAGAATTTCCTGACTGGCTTTCTGGACAATGCTTGTTATTGTTTGCTCAGTTTGCTTCATTCTGACTTTCTTATACTCATCCAGCTCTTTTTCAATATTTGGAAGCAGATTGTCATGGAAGTCTTTTACTTGTTTTTGAAGATCCAACTCGAGCTGGCGGGTAGAATTTGCAAATGCTTCAACTTCTCCTCTTAAACCCTCTGCCAGTCCTTTTGCCACTTCCTGAAAATCAGCTTGCGAGCGCATAGATATTTGGCTGAGGGATGATTTGTAGTTTTCCATAAATTGTCTGGCTGTTTCCAGAGTGTCTTTATGGATATCCTGAATCATTTTGGCAAGTGCCTCGTCAACGTCTTCTTTTGAGGATGAAGTTATGTATTTTGTATCTTGAATTATGTGTTGTGCTTCACCTGTTGCATCTTCAATAATTTTTCTCTCTTTGGCAAATGCATCATCAACAACTTTATGATATTCGATGTCAGATTTGTTTTCTTTTTCTTCCAGCTTTTTCTCAATTTTATTGAATCTAAAAAAGTAATAAGCAACGAAGACCAGAATGGCTGAATCAGCCAAAATAGTTATGTAATCAAAGGGCAGTGTGGGCATAATTAGTCACTTATTATTGTATCTCAAATGTAGTAAATTTGATAGCTTTAAAGCCTCAAAATTAAAAACGCAACCGTTAATCCCGAAAGAGCAATTGCAATTACGATTGCAACGTTAAAAATTATCCCCATATGAATAATTCGTCCTGCTGCTGGATTTCGTCCCAGAGCCTCAACTCCTTTGGCAGCAGTTCGTCCGAATGTCAAAAAACCCAAAACAAAAGATCCAAGTACTACGAGTGCTGCTACTATGTATTTAAAAATTGCACTCGGACCCTCATCTGTTGTTAGAAGAGCTAGTTTGAAAATATCAGAAAGAGAACCCGGGAATGTGGGCTTGGCGTTGAAATAGTGAAGATCAAGCTCTGCTACGATTTTACCAACTTGTTTTTTGTTGGGATTTGCGTAGTCCTCAAGTGCATTTCCCAAAACATATCCTGATTTTGTTGCCTTGACTGCAACTCCTGGGATGACTGAGGTGGTCGTTAGCTGATCGCCTTTTTTAATAGGACCTTCAAGAGATGCTACTAAAATATATACTTTGCCTGTTGATACAATTGGTATACCGGATCCATCATCGCTAGTTAAAAGTATTCCTGCGTCACGTGCAACAACTCCTTGTACCTGCCCGTCATATGCAATCCTTGAAAGGACCGGTCCTTTAAGGGATGCTGAAATTATATTGCCGTCTTTGACATCTTTCTCTTTGGTATCAATCATCCTTGCAACGCCCAAAGTACCTGTACTTTGAGATCCTGTAGAACTATTATCAGTCTGAGCTAGTACTTTGTTCGGAATAATAATATTAGCCATTATTATAAGTAATAATAGTATTGCAACTTTATTGAAGATTGATTTAATTATTGACATAATTGTTTCCATAGAACCCATGCTTTAACTATAGTAAAAATGAGCAAAAAATTCCAGTGGTAGACTAAATTAGGGTAAATTTATTACTTCTAAAACAAACCCTTTTGAATTTCCAAAATTAATAAACCCATCAAGATTCAGTAAAGTTTTCTCAATATGCGAATCAACAAAATTAATGCCATTAATATTTGCATCTATCAAGTTTGCTTATTTTAAATCGCATCTATCAAATACAACTCCCTCCAAATTTGATTTTTGAAAACTAACTCCTTTTAGATTGCAAAAGAAAAATACAGTTCCACTCAAATCGGCATGTTCAAATGCCGAATCAGTTAAATCCAATTTTCTTTTCTCACTTTTACTCCCTATCTTAAGTTGTTGAAGCATGCAGTTCTTCATTAGCGAATTTGAAAAATTACAAGTTTTAACTTTCGTTTCAGAGAAATCTAAATTACTTAATTTACTTTCAGGGAAACTGCATTCTGAAAAGGATGTAAGATCAAGTACGCTGCTAGACAAGTCGCAAACTTTAAATAAGCAATTTGTAAATGATGAGAAGCGTAAATTTGTACTATCAAAGTTACAATTTACAAACTCACATTCTTCAAATGCTTGACCTTTTAATTCGTTTTCAGTAAATGTTTTATCTTTGTAAAGCATAGGTAAAACTTATTTATCATTAAATATCAAACCTCTAACATAGTTAATAAATTCTACTGTTTTGGGAAATGTTTTATTGTAAGTTGGGGTATATTTCCCGCCGTGTCTCCAATCAATGGCATTTTGAATCGTATCTGACCATTCCAGAAGTTCTTCTTTGGCCCACAACGCTGCTTTTGTTTTTGAAACCTGATCACCATTTCTAACCACATAAAACGCACGGCACAAAGCCAATATTGCATATGATTGTGCATATGGATTACGCATGTCTTCAACCCATTTATCCCATGATCTTGCATGGTCCTTTACAGACTTAATAAACTCTTCTTTTGAAATCGGCTCAACAATTGTCGTAGGAGCAGGTCCATAAAGTGTTTTACTTTTTTCGCGGAGTAAATACCAATTCATCAACCACTCTTTTATTGCTTCTTTTCTGTTAATCGGTTCGCCTGGACTGATAATTACAATCATGCTATTTTTAGATTTAACTTTTTTTAGCGCTTCAACAGTTATGTAGCATACCTCAATTCTGTCGAACCATTCTTTATGGTTTGATATAAAATTGTCGTGCATTTTGCTTAGTTCTTCAAACTCCTGATCAGATATTTCTGATGATAACGCAGCAACTAAATCAATGTCACTAATGCCAGGTTCGAAATCTCCTATCACTAGAGAGCCATTAAGATATAGACCAAGCAATTTGTCTCGTAGAACCGACCTAATTTTTACAAGAAGTATGTCAAGAATTTCATTGACGTCGGAAAATTGCGTGATGTTCATAAAGAAATTATAACAGTTTCGACGGGGGTTAGTCCGCCTCTGCTAACTCCTTCGTTAAAACAACGAAAGGTCGAAGAAAGCATAGGTCTATTACTAATAAATGTATATGTTTATTTTCTCCACTATAATAATTGTTGTTAACTCCAGTCAGCTTAGGTATAGTTAAATAAATGCCCGATTCTGCCCAATATTACTCATTAACAAAAGAAAAACTATTTAGTATATTTGAAATCTCAGATAAAGGTTTGAATTCTGAAAAAGTAAAATCTCTACTTGTTAAATTTGGACCCAATAAATTAACTGCCAAACAAAAGATTTCACCGCTCTCTTTATACCTCAATCAGTTCAAAAGCACCTTGACGCTTATTCTTATTGCTTCGGCACTTATAATCATGCTTATTTATTTTATTGGCGGACATGATCAATCTGATTTGATTGAAGCGGGATTGATTTTAAGTATCGTGGTTATGATTTCAATTCTGGGATTCCTGCAAGAATTTAAGGCTGAAAAAGCGATTGAGTCACTTAAAAAACTGCTTGCTTATCGAGCAAAGGTGGTAAGAGACGGAAAAGAAATTGAGATCGAAGTTGCTGACTTGGTCCCGGGCGACATGGTAATTTTGGAAGAGGGTACTAAAGCCCCGGCTGATATCAGGCTGCTTGAGGTATTCAGTTTGAGCGTGAATGAAGCATCACTTACGGGTGAGTCAGCGCCTGTTTCCAAAACTGATGATGTATTGGATGGAAAGCTTCAGATCAGTGATCAGAAAAATATGGTTTTTGCAGGAACGGCAATCGTATCAGGCCGGGCAATTGGGACGGTTGTTCTGACTGGTGATAAGACGGAAATTGGTAAGATTGCCAGAAGCGTTGCGGAGACGGAAGACGAGCAAACTCCTATTCAGAAAAAGCTTGACCAGATTGGGAAAATGATTGGATATGTGATTTTGGGAATTTGCTGTTTTGTTTTTGTGTTTATTTTCTTTTTTGCCCATAATCTTTCAAATCTTCCTCTTGTCCAAAAGTTGATTCAATCATTTATAGCATCAGTTGCACTTGCGGTCGCGGCAATTCCTGAAGGGCTTCCTGCGGTTGTGACTATTTCTTTGGCTCTAGGAACGCAAAGAATGCTTAAGAAAAATGCTCTAGTTCGTAAATTAAATTCTGTTGAGACACTTGGATCGGTTGATGTAATTTGCTCCGACAAAACAGGAACCCTTACCAAAGGCGAGATGACTGTCCGCAAGATTTATTTCAACGGTGAGACTTTTGAAGTGTCTGGAGTTGGGTATGAAAAAAGCGGTGAATTTAGTCTAAATAATATAAAAGCAGATTCTAAAAAGCTCGCCCTGATTTTGGAAATAGGATTTTTTTGCAACAATTCAAATATTGGGAATGGCAAAATTTTGGGAGATCCGACAGAAGCTGCATTATTGGTGAGTGCTGCCAAATCCGGTCTGGAATTTGGCAAAGCAAATATAAGTAGGGTTCTTGAAATACCTTTTAGTTCAGATCGTAAGATTATGACAGTTGTTGTGAAAAAGGGAGGACAGTATTTTGTTTATACAAAAGGAGCGCCGGAAGTGTTATTAAATAATTGCTTAATATCACCAAGTGAGAAAAAGAAAATAATTGGGGAGAATCAAAAATTGTCAGATCAGGCGCTTCGGAATTTAGGGTTTGCCTATAAAGAGTTATCAGCAAAAGATTTTGAAGTATTGAGAAAAGATCAAAAGAAACTTGAATCAGGTCTTACATTTGTCGGAATTCAGGCAATGATTGATCCGCCAAGAATTGAAGTGAAGCCACTTATAGCAACATGCACAAACTCGGGAATCAGAGTGATTATGATAACAGGTGATCATGAAGCAACAGCAAAAGCAGTTGCAAAAGAAATCGGAATTCAGGGGGACGTACTTACCGGCTCTGATTTGGATGAAATTGATGACAAAGAATTTGAAAAAATTATTGAACATGTCAGTATTTTTGCTCGTGTTAATCCGGGAATAAAAATGAGGATTGTTAAGGCTCTGAAGAAAAAGGGGCATATTGTTGCTATGACGGGAGATGGAGTCAACGATGCACCTGCTCTTAAGGCTTCAGACATTGGTATTGCAATGGGAATAACCGGAACAGATGTTGCCAAGGAAGCATCGGATATGGTTCTGATGGATGATAAATTTTCAACCATTGTTGCCTCAATTGAGGAAGGGCGCGGAATTTTCCACAACATCCGCAAATTTGTAACCTATCTTCTCTCATGTAATATTGGCGAGGTGATGGTGGTGTTCGTTGGGGTTATCCTATTTCAGGAGTTGATTCTTACGGCAACTATGCTGTTGTGGATCAATGTCGTAACAGATGGTATACCGGCAGTTGCATTGGGACTTGATAAACCGGAGCGTGGAATCATTAATTACAATCCCAAGGATTTTCAAACTCAAATTGTAAGCCGCAGGTTATGGGCGGAAATGGTTGTTTTTGGGATTTTATTGACGATTGGCGTTATTGGAATTTATATACTGGATTTACCAAAGGGTTTGCCTGCGGCACAGGGCGCTGCATTTATGGCGATTGTTGTTTTTGAGCTGGTGAATGTTTATCTGATACGCTCAAATTACAAAACAGCAATTTTTTCCAACAAACTTCTTTTTCTCTCAATTGCTTTTACGCTTTTTCTCCAAATAATGATTACGCATATTTCCATAATTGCCAAATTGTTTGAGGTTGCAAGAATTGATTTTTTAGATTGGGTTTATATATTGGCAGTAAGCGGTTTGATCTGGATTGTTTTCAAATTTACCCAAGTACTTCTTGATAAGGTTTCATTTCTGGAAATAGATCAATAAATTGGTATTGACAAAGTACTCTGAAAAATAATACGCTATATATGTTGGCAGATGCGCATCTGTTTAACTTGCCAAGAGGTTAAGTGTTCTAGAAGCTTAATTTTGCGGGACACGGTAAAAAGTGAGGAGTATAGATAGAAAGTGTAAAAGCAAGAAATCTATATAAATCAAAAAAAATAAAAAAGTCTGTCAAAAGCAGACTTTTTTATTGGCTAAAAAGGCTCATTATGGTCGATGCAAGTTTTTCCGGATCATGCCTTATAATGCTTCGTTTCAGTGAATCTGAAGAGCTCTTACCAATTAAAACATTTTTTAATAAATCAAGTCGAAAATTTTTAAAGCCCCTATTTAATTCATCAAGATTATCAATAACCGGTTCTTCATCAAAATCTTTATACCAGGCTAGAGTTTTTTTGGTAGGACTCTTTGAATTAACAAGAACAGATGTAAGTATATTTTTGCCTAAATATTTTTCCAGATCTTCGATATGGTCGGTTGCTTTGTAGTGAGTTGTTTGACCGTATTTTGTCATCAGGTTGAGAACAAATACCTTTTGAGCACCGGACTTCTTAATTGCATCAGCAATACCTTCAACCAGAAGATTTGGAATTATACTTGTGTATAGATCTCCTGGGCCAATTAGGATCAAGTCAGCATCAGTTATTGCTTTTAGACCGGCTGGATTTGATTGTGCAAGAGGCTTTAAAAATGCGCGTTTGATTTTTGCCCGCTCAACTTTTTTCTCAACCTCATCGATATGCGTTTCTCCGACAATAATTTTTCCATTCATAAGCTCTACACATAGGTCTGTTTTTTGAAAAGTGACAGGGATAACTGAGCCTTGAATTCTGAGTATTTTTCCAACTTCTGAAATGGCTTTTTCCATGCTTCCTGTTGTTTTTTCAAGAGTTGAGAGAAATACATTTCCAAAGTTATGACCCTTTAGGTCGCCATCCTCAAATCTATAGGAGAAAAGATTTCTCAAAAGTCTGGATGAGGTAGCAAGTGCCACCAGGCATTGCCTGATGTCTCCTGGTGGAAGTACGCCAAGTTCATCTCTCAAGCGCCCGCTAGATCCGCCTGAGTCCATCATGGAGACAATGGCCGAAAGATCAACCGGGTGTTTTTTAAGCCCTGTTAAGGCAGCAAAACTTCCTGTTCCTCCGCCAATGACAACTATTTTTGGTTTTGTGTTTTTTATCATTATCTTTTTTTATCCTTATTTATTCGCTCGGAATGAAAATTTTTTTCCGGGCGTAACTCGCTACGCTCAAACATTCGTCCTCAAAAAATTTTATTCCTCGCTCTCCTAATATCATTTTACGGTTACCGATTTTGCAAGATTTCTGGGCTTGTCAGGGTCTTCTATTCCACGCTCAAGCGCCAAATAATATGCAAACAGCTGAGATATTAGAACTTGCGGAATAATAGTTGCTTCCTTTATATCATCCGTCTCAAAAAATCTATCAAAAACATTATTGTTTTTTGGTCCAACTCCTATTATAAATGCCCCTCTTGCTTTTACCTCCTGCGCATTTGAAATAATTTCTTCATATGTTTCATCATTTGGTGCAAAAACAAAGCACGGCGTACCTTTTTCGATTAATGCAATAACTCCATGTTTGAGTTCTCCTCCGGCGAAGCCTTCAGCGTGAACACAGCTTGTTTCTTTAATTTTGAGTGCAGCTTCAAGAGCTGTTGCGTATGATAAACCTCTTCCCAAAAGATAGATATGCTCGCTCTTTTTAAGTTCTTTGGCCAATTTTTTGATTGATTCAATTTGTTTGCTTTGCAGTATAGCTTTTACATTTTTTGCAGCTTTTTTGAGTAGTTCTGCTCCTTCAGTTTGATTATCCGAAAGAGTGTAAGCTGTTAAAAGCAATACTGAAATCATGCTCATAAAACTTTTTGTCGCGACAACTGCTTTCTCTATCCCGGCACCAAGCAGAATCTTGTAATCACTTTGTCTATAAAGTGTTGACCCTAGGACATTAACAAGGCAGGCAATTTTAGCGCCTTTCAGATGAGCGCGATTGACGGGATCAACAATATCTATAGTCTCACCGGATTGGGAGATTGGAATAACAAGGGTTTTTGGCGTGAGATAGTCCTCAAGATATTTAAATTCAGAGCCTATTGTGAAATTAACATGTTTTTTGGCAATTGATGAAAATAAATAAGTTCCGGCAAGCCCGGCATACGAAGCAGTACCGCAACCCATCATGATTGTTCCAAAAGCGTTTTTAACCAACTCTGAAAGTTTTTTCGAATCTGCAAGATAGTTAAGAGCGATATTTTCGATTACTCTTGGTTGCTCATTTACTTCTTTTAAGAAAAAGTGAGGATATTTTCCCATCTCTGCTTCTTCAAATTCCCAATCAAGCAGTTGAGTCTTTGCCTTTAATTCTTTGCCTGATGGAAGGGAGAGCAGTTTCATTTTGCGCCCCAGTATCGCCATTTGATTATCCTCTAGAAAATATACTTTTTTGGTGTGTTTTACAATTGCTGATGCGTCGGATGCGACAAAAAGTTCATCTTTACCGAGTCCAATTACCAAGGGTGAGCCTGTCTTTGCAGCAATGATTTCATTTAAGGGAGAATAAGCAACAACGATTGCATTCATGCCTGATAGAGCATTAAACGCAATTCTTACAGCATCTGGGAAATTATTATTTTTTAGATTTTCCTCAATCAAGTGAGGGAGCACTTCAGTATCTGTTTCGCTTTTAAAAACATGCCCGTTTTTAATCAAATCTTTTTTAAGTGTCTCGAAATTCTCAATTATACCGTTATGAACTACTGCAATTTTTTTGCTGCAATCCAAATGGGGATGAGCATTTGCCTCAGTTACTCCTCCATGGGTTGCCCATCTGGTATGCCCTATGGCCAATTCAGAATTAAGATTTAAGAATTCTGAATTAAGATGCACATCTTTTATTTTGCCAACTTTCTTTTTTACAATAAATTTTGATTTTTGATTGACGGCAATTCCCCAAGAATCATAACCTCTATACTCAAGGAGCTTTAACCCCTCCAGAGTTATTTCAGAGGCTGAATTATTTTTTCCGATATAACCGAATATTCCGCACATAATTAATTATTGACCCCGATTATAGCAGTTAATTGATCCAAATTGGTAATAGTAGCATCGGGCTTAAAATTGGTAGGAATTACAAGTCCATAATAACTTTCTTCTCTTTTTATAAAAATTGTAAAAACATTTTTGTGATGCCTTTTAACTTCAAGTAATATTTCCGGAAAATCGTCTATGATATATGTTCTATAGTTCTTGTAAATAGAAAAAGTGTCTTTTATAATTTTGATTTTGTTGGGGGAAATGTAAATGTGGTTATCAGATAAATATTTCCTAAGACCCTCAATCTTTGTATTTTGATGAGTAGGATGTCCTGTTGAAAAAATCCCTATTTGAATATCGTTCTTTGAAAGATAAGAAAATGTCTTTTTTACATCTGGATATACGCATGATTCATAAAGTTCCTTTTCCCAAAAAATAGATTGAAGTTTTTTAAGATTTGTAGATTTTTTAGAACGGATAATGATACTATTTAAAAAAACATCGGGGTCAAGATAATGTACCTTTTTTCTAAGTAGGGCATATTCCTCTTTTGCTAATTGAGAAAATTCATTATTGTCATAGTCCAAGTAATTTGCCAAATTTTTGAATAATTTTTCACGATATAAAACTGTGTTAAATATCGTATTGTCAATATCAAAAAGAACGATTTTATTGGGTTTTGTCATGATTAAATGCCAGTCGGTAGACATTGGTATTACGCTTTTTAAATCCAAATTTTTCATAAAGCTTGTTGGCTTCTATCCGTTCGGGTGTTGAAGTAAAATCGATGTATTTCGCTCCCAGATCTTGCGCAAGGCTTAAGACCGTTTTTAGCAAGCTGGATCCTATGCCCTGGCCTTGATATTCATCAAGAACAATAAAGTCATCAAAATAAGCTTTTTTTACATATGGAATTCGGTAAACAGCGAGAGTTGCCATGCCGACAATTTTTTGCTCTTTTGGTTCGCGGGCAACAATCAGGTGAGTGGTTGGGGAAGAAATTATTTCTTTTATATCATCATCTGTTAAATTCTGGGTACTTTTTCCAAGTTTAGCCGCCAATTCTTTTATACTCTCCGCATCTTTTTGGGAAAATGAAGTAAGTTGTTCAATATTTATTCTGGTTTGCATCATTAATCTTGACTCATTATATCACGATTGCAAAGCTGGGGTGGGTGGTATACAATAGCCTCAAATGGATCAGGTTGCACAAATACGGGAAAAAATTGATATAGTGTCACTTCTTTCAGAGTTTATGACTCTTAAAAAGGCAGGAAGGAATTTTAAAGCTCTTTGCCCATTTCATAGCGAGAAAACTCCTTCATTTGTGATTTCGCCGGAAAGGCAGATCTGGCATTGTTTTGGCGGATGCAATAAGGGCGGGGATGTCTATCAATTTCTGATGGACTATGAACGGATTGATTTTCCTGAAGCACTTCGCATTTTGGCCAAACGAGCTGGAGTTGAATTGGTTTCGCAAAATTATTCAAGCGGGGAAACTTCAAAAAAAGAACGGCTCTATCAAATCAATTCACTTGCAAAAGAATACTATCATTATGTCTTGACCAAGCATCCGGCGGGTAAAACTGCTCTTAAATACCTTAAGAATCGCGGGATTGATGCCAAAGTTATTGAATCATTTAGAGTTGGATTTGCGCCACCGGACGGACGGGATTTAACAAAATATCTTCTGAACAAGAAGAAATTTGAACAAGAAGATGTGTTGGATGCAGGTTTGGCCTTTCAGAGAGGAAGGGATCTTGCAGATTTTTTTAGAGGCAGGTTGATGTTCCCCCTAATTGATCACCGTGATAATGTTGTTGGTTTTGCAGGACGGATTCTTGAGAATAATGACAATGTCTCCAAATATGTAAACACACGTGAGACTCTTATTTATCACAAAGGCGAGCAATTGTTCGGCCTCAATGTTACCAAAGAGGCGATCAGACGAGAAGGGAAGATAATAATTGTTGAAGGAGAATTTGATGTCATGTCGTGCTTTCAAAATGGTATTGGTAATGTAGTTGCTCTGAAAGGGACTGCGCTTACGGAACATCAGGTAAATCTGATCGGCAGATTTAGTGAGAGGATTGCATTTTGTTTTGATGGGGACAAGGCCGGTCAGGAGGCAATTAAGCGCAGTTTGGTTGTTGTTGAGAAAAAAGGTCTGACACCAACTGTTATAGAAATTCCGGGCGGAAAAGATCCGGATGATGCGTTGAAAGACAATGCTTCAGAATTCAAAAAAGCAGTCAAGGAAGACGTGTCAGTTTACGATTATCTTTTGGATCATGCTTTAAAATCATCAGATATTAACTCGGCCCAGGGTAAAAAAACTGTTTCGGATTTGATGCTTCCGTTTGTCGGGCAAATCAGTAACGAGATTATAAAAGAGCATTATCTTAAAAAAATTGCTGATTCTCTGGACACTTCGTATGAAAGTATAGTTAAGGAAGCAGAACGGCTTGCAAAAAAGGAAACTAAAACAATTCCGGCTGCCCAAACACCTGATCTCAAACGTTCAAAAGATGAAATACTGGAAGAGTATCTACTTGCTCTTATTATTCAATCGGAAAATCCCAAAAAAGCAATTCAAAAAGCAATTGAAATCCTTTCCGATTTTATGTCCAGAGAGAGGGCGTATCACAAGATTATGGATCATTTGCTTTCGCATCTTGAGAAATCTGAAAAATTTGACGGGGAGAAATTTGCGGATAGACTGCCAAAAGAGCTTGTTGCGACATTTGATACCAGTGTTCTTTTTCCGCTTCCTCAGTTTGAAAGTGAGGAAAAGCTGCTAATAGAGGTTGAAAAAGCATCACAAAAATTAAAAACAGTCTATATTCAGGAAAAGATGAAAAGATTGGCTGAGGAAATAAAGCAGGGCGAGGCCGCCTCCGTCAAAGACTCCGGCGAGCCGAAGAAAGATTTAGAATCATTGCAAAAGCAATATTCTGAGCTTGCGTCACATCTTCAAGCTTCCAAATAGGAGCAATTTGTGCTAAAATAGATCTCTATGTCGCAAAAAATTGCCCCAGTCATCACAGAAGTCGTATCCCAAGCCAAAAAACGAGGCTATATCACTCAAGACGAGATTTTGGCAATTTATGCAAAGCCGGAGGAACACATCGAAGATCTTGACAGTCTTTATGACAAACTGATGCAGAAAAACGTCGACGTTTTTGAGTCAGTTGTCCAGCAGGCAGATACACAAAAACCGATTGAAGATCTGGCCAAAGAGCTTGAAGCTCTGACTGTTCTGACAGAGGGATCTGTTTCTGATCCGGTCCGCATGTACCTTAAAGAAATAGGACGTATTCCTCTTCTTACCTTTGAGCAGGAAAT
>DATIJS010000027.1:0-2576 GCA_035478335.1 Saccharimonadales bacterium (SeqCode)
CGGCGCGAACTCACGTCCCTTCATATAGTCAAAAGTCGTCTGGTCAGGAGCAATCAAACCACCCCTTGCCCCCATCTCAATACTCATATTACAAATTGTCATGCGGGCTTCCATTGAAAGAGCTCTGATTGCCGATCCTGAATACTCGACAAAATGACCCGTTCCACCTGAGGTTGAAATTTTTGAGATGATATAAAGAATAATGTCTTTTGAGCTGACTCCTTTTCCTAGTGTTCCATCAATTCGAATATTCATTGTTTTGGGTTTGTACTGAAGAATCGTCTGACTTGCCAAAACCTGCTCGACCTCACTTGTTCCGATGCCAAAAGCAATTGTGCCAAAAGCTCCATGAGTTGACGTATGACTATCGCCGCAAACAATCGTCATTCCCGGCTTGGTAATACCCAATTCCGGCCCGATAATGTGTACTATTCCCTGATAAGGGTGTCCCAGACCGTATAGTAGAACCCCGAATTCCTTACAGTTTGCAGCAAGCATCTCAATTTGCTTTCTAGACATAGGTTCTTTGATAGGCTTATCCTGATCAATAGTCGGAACATTGTGATCCATCGTAGCCCAAGTTCTATCTGGTCTATGTACCGGAACTCCGCGATCGCGTAGTCCGTTAAAAGCCTGAGGACTCGTCACCTCATGGATCAAGTGCGCATCAATATATAGTACTGCCGGATAATCCTTCTGCTGATGGACAACGTGTGCGTCCCAAACTTTTTCAAAAAGTGTTTTTTTCATAACCTTAATTCTTAATTCTTATACTATCTTATTCAGCGCATCCAGATATGCTTTGACTGATGCAACTATCACATCCGTATCTGCACCAAATCCATAAAACACAGATCCGTCATGCTCTATCTGAACATGAACTTTTCCGACATCATTACTTCCGCCTGTAACAGCCTGCACCAAATACTCCTCAAGATTATTTTTTCTCTTAATTATTTTGTCAACTGCTGAAAATGCTGCATCAACAGGTCCATCACCTATTGCCTCAGCCGACTCTTCAATGCCTTTTATCAGAATTGTAATTTTTGCTGACTTTTCTGCATCCGTCCCGCTTACTACCTTTAGGGACACTAGCTTCGCATTTTCTCCTCCTGCAGTATCTCCCATCAAAATTCTCAAATCATCATCACCAAGATCTTTTTTCTTATCTGCAACCAGCAAAAACTTCTGATAAATTTCGTCCAGCTTTTCAGGAGTTAATTCATAATTTAACCTTTCCAAATGATGCTTTAGAGCAGCTCGCCCCGATCTGGCCGTTAATGCAAGCGAATTAACCTTAAGACCTACATCTTGAGGATTCATAATTTCATAAGTCAAACTATTTTTGAGAACTCCATTTTGATGAATTCCTGAGGAATGGGCAAAAGCATTGCGTCCGACAATTGCCTTATTTGCCTGAACAGGCATGCGCATCAGGCGACTTACCATCCGACTTGCCGGATAAATTTTGGTCGTGTCAATTCCGGTCTCAGCATTCAAATCTTTTCTGGTCTTAAGAATCATCACAGCTTCCTCAAGTGATGTATTCCCGGCCCGCTCACCAACACCATTTATAGTTACTTCCAACTGTCTTGCGCCATTCTGAACTGCAGCAATAGAGTTGGCAGTTGCCATACCCAAATCATTGTGACAGTGCACTGCAACAATCACATCCTCAATCCCCTCAACATGATCAAACAAGTATTTTATTTTCGCACCAAACTCAGAAGGCAGACAGTATCCGGTGGTGTCAGGAATATTTACAGTAGTTGCACCAGCCTTAATTGCTTTTTCAATAAATTGCGCCAGGAATTCATTGTCAGTTCGTCCCGCATCCATGGCTGAAAATTCGATATCCTGTGCAAATTTCTTGGCATATTTAACTGCTTCTACTGCCTGTTCAGTTATTTTCTCACGGGTTGAGCGGAATTGATGAATAATGTGAATATCCGAACTGCTTATAAATGTGTGGATTCTCTTGTGTTTTGCATATTTAAGCGATTCATTTGCAGCATCAATATCTCCCTTAATTGCACGGGATAAAGCAGTAATCACAGGCTTTTTTACAACTTTACTTATCTCTTGAACAGATTTCAAGTCACCCGGGCTTGAGATAGGGAAGCCTGCCTCAATAATATCTACACCAAGCTCCTCAAGCATCTGTGCGACTTCGATTTTCTCAACCGTATTCAGCTGACAACCAGGCGATTGCTCCCCGTCTCTTAAAGTCGTGTCAAAAATAAATATTTTGTTTTTCATTATTTCACTACCTCCTTAGCCTGAATTACTCTTTTTCGCATAAATACAATGTAAATTATTGCTATGTATATGATCATTATAGCAAGTCTTCCCAGACTAAAATCCCGATCTACTCCAAGCAGAGATTGAATTAAATGACCGAATACACTTTCTTCAACCGGTAAAAAAATCATAGACAAAGTAAAAACTTTTGACAAATATACATGAAATTGTATTTCAAAAAGTTTGGTGATTCCATTTTGGACAAGTGAAGCACCCAGTAAAATAATCATATATTCTGTGAGTCTAAAAACTTTTGAAATCGGGAATTTGATATA
>DATIJS010000028.1:0-14750 GCA_035478335.1 Saccharimonadales bacterium (SeqCode)
ATCTAGTCTCCCTACGCGTTTAATACCTTCCGGAGCGTACGGATTTGGTTGTTCTCCTAATGGTCTTGGCATAATGGTTAATGTTTTGATTAAAGAGCCTATATTATATAACTGATTGGTCAGAAATGCAAACTGTTGACAATATCATCTTGAAAGCATATTATCAAATTATAGAATGAAATACGCAAAAGCCTGGATCGTCACTGCAGTTTCATACTTCGTAATTGATCTTATCGCACGCGGATTTATACTTGCTCCCGTTTTCCAATCATCTACAAATGGAATTATCAGAAGTATGAGTAATGTGGACAAGACCCCTCTTATGCTTGAGTATGTTCTGATGCCGACCATTTTGATTTATATTCTGCTTCAAACACCGGCTCTTAAGAATCCCAAATCCTACGCATTTAAGTTTGGTTCAATCCTAGGACTTGGTATATTTGGGATGTATGAGCTCGTTAACAGCGCACTTCTTCCCAGATGGACCGGCGTGACTGTCTCAGTAATAAATGCAATAGGCGGTGCAACTGTTCTGGGATTAACCACAGTTGCAGCAGTCTGGGCCCTCAAAAAATTCAACTCAAAGTAATATTCAAATACCTTTCTTAAGTTGGGGAAGAGTTGATGAAGGTTTATTCGTTTTCTTCTCTTGGAGTTCTGGTAAGTATAACTTCCTGGCTAGGAAGTAATGTGACACTCGTAACAAGTCCAGTCTTGTCTGGTTCACTACCTACAAAAGTTGGAGAAACATCATCTGGAGGCATTTCCACCTCATCCAGCACTACTCTCAAAGGATTTTCTCCTCCTTGAGCAGGGACTAGTAATGAATGCCTCCCGTTTGCTGTGTCTTCAATCAATGTAGCGTCATGATTGGGGAAGGTAAGCACTGTTCTTTCGGTTCTGGTAGGATTACCTCTGTTTCCTGGTGGGTCAAACACTCCCTGCGCTCTAACTGAAAGCTCTAGCAAGTTAGAACCAGGAGCAAATGTTCTCCTTGGTGGTCTTGGTTGTTGAAGCGATCTAAACTCTATTGCAGAAATTGCCATTATTAATTCTCCCCAATAAGGATACATTAATTTTAAACTGGTGTAAATATGGTATTAAGCGTTTCCTCTTCCCAGATGGACCGGCGTGACGGTTTCAATCGTAAATGCACTAGGCGGTGCAATTGTTCTGGGATTAACCACAGTTGCAGCAGTCTGGGCCCTCAAAAAATTCAACTCAAAGTAGCATACCCGCTTTAGAATATAATATTTGTTGGAGCAAATAATGAAGTATACCAATCGATTTAAAATTTTAAAGTTTTTAGTCAGCCGCGTACAGGGCGTCTACCCTCCGGAGGAACAGGATTGACCCAAGCTGAATCTTTTCTGCCGGCAGCTCTCTCTGCTGCTTCAGCTCTATAACCCTCCAGTAAAGTTAGTTTTCGTTGACCCTCTTGTCCAGTGCTATTGCTCCCAGCAATAGCTAATCTAAAAGCTGTTCTTGCTCCAGTCATAAATTTATTTCTTACTCGCTTTCCAGCCGAAATTGGCTCTGTAGCGGAAGTATCCCCAGAAACCAAATGAGAAAGCTCCGAAAGCAAAGAAGAGAAAAAGAACAGTGAACCAATTTACTTTATCTGATTTGCCGTAAATTCCGATTACCGGATTTAAGATCGTGTATACGAAGAGAAAAAGTCCCGTGAAATAGATAGCGGCCCAAACTTTGCTGTTCCAGTTCTTGATAGTCTCCCCATACATAAATCTCATCGGCAGGAGACCAAAGACTGTTCCTGTGAGCATGGAAACCCAAAGTGAGGCAAATGCTGCGTCAAATACCAGTATCCAAAGACTTGGATTTCCTGCTGTTGCTGCTTCTTTGATAGGAATCCAGACAATCCATCCGATAACACCGACTATCATCAAAAGAGCAGATGCAAAAGCCAATCCTTCGCCATTTTGTCTATCATCCGGATTCTCGCGGAAGACAAGCGCTGTGAAGATGCCAAAGCAATATCCCGGTACGAAGTTGGCAAATCTGGACATAGCAACCAAAATCGCGCCTGTTACAAGCCCGAGAGAATGGGCACGGAGTTTGCTGTGGTAACCGAAACGCCTTTTCATGTAGTAGGATCTTGTGACATCGTAAATAAGAGAAATAGCTGCAAGTGCCAGAAGCATACCCAAAACAAGTGAATAAGTTGCTTTGTTAAATCCGAAGTCCGGCGAGAGGAAACTGTTGATGATAGCACCGAGTATTGCAAAAATAATCACGACGATCAGTGCCGGCATATGATTTACAGAGTCATAAAATTTCTTGATCCTGTGGACTAGTGACCATTTGGCAATTTCATCGTAATTGGATTGAACTGTGGAGTTGAAAAGCTCGGATGGGAAGACGATAAGAAGAACAAGGCCTATTGTTATCAAAGCGCTGATTAGTAAATTCCTCGGTGTTATCGGAATGTCTTTGGGTCCGAGAACCGATGCTGCGAAAAGTGATCTGACCGGACCATTGCTTCCGCCTGATTCAGGTTTGCCGTTTTGTCCGGGAGGCAGAATAGTCGGGAAGATAGTTGGAGCAGGCGTCGGAGTTGGTGTAGGCGTTGTGGAATCTCCCAGAACGCTAGGTGGTAAAAAGCTGAAAGTTGGCGGAGTTGGGTTGGGTTGAGTTGGCGGGTTGTGCGGCTGTGTGCATGAAGGACAGCTGGCTCCACCATCTGATTTACCATCCCCAGGCCCACCGGGATTGGATGGAGAGTCATTGTCAATTATCGTTCCGGTGCCTGTTGCAATAAGCTGGGGTGGAAAATTGGCTACATCAAAATTATTATTAAAAGTATAAACGTTCATTGTAAAGTTTTCGGTGGGTTCAATCACGGAGTCATCAACAATTGGAACATTTACTGTTTGGGTAGTATCTCCGGGTCCGAAAACAACCGTCCCGCCAGTTGCAGTATAGTCATCTGGATTGACCGCTGTGCCATCGATGGTTCTATAAGCAAAGCTATTTGTAGAGTCAGTATTGGGGTAATTGAATGTAAAAGTGAAGGTTGCAACTCCTGCGTTTTCATTGATAGTTACATCATTAATTGTGACTGCAGGAAGAGGAGTGGGAGAAGGGGAAATAGGTGGATTGTGAGTTATTGTCCCTGTCCAACTATCTGAAACATTAGTATCCGCAGAAGGAGAAAAGTATGAAACATTTAATGTAAATGTTTCATTTTGAACAGGACTAGAGTCAATGAGGATTGGCACCTGAATAGTTGTTGTTCCGCCGGGTGGTAAATTAACTGTGTTAGCACTGGAAGTTGCGGTGTAATCCTGATCGCTTACTGCAGTACCGTCTTGAGTATTGTAAGATACATCAATGTTATTATCTGCAGTGTTATTCTTGAGGACGAAAACTGCATTGTTGTCTACGCCTTCAGTGACCGTGGTATCACTTGAAGTTATGTCAGGAAGGTGATTAGCGTAGACTTTTGCCGGTTGGGTTGTTTTTCCATACAAAAAGACAGCGAGGAGGATCGCTGCACTCAGAGAGAAGATAAATTTGAATAAATTCTTCACGGCTAAGATATATTTAAGTATTATACAGATTTTTTTGAAAAAATAAAGTGGCAATTTTTGTGGCCAAGTTTACTCACTCATTTCGACAAAAAATAGCGGGACAGGAAGACAGGTATTAAGCTAAATTTTCCGCTGTGGTCGGAAGCGGAAGTAGGCCCAGAAGCCGACTGAGAATGCTCCGAAAGTTACAAATAGCGAGATGACCTCAATCCATGAGACAGTTCCTGATGTTCCATAAATCCCGACTGCAGGGTTGAGAATAGTATAGACGAAAAGGAAAACGCCTGTAAAATAGATTATCCCCCAGACCCAGGATTTCCAGTTCTTGATTGTTTCCCCATACATAAAAGTGATAGGGAAGAGGCCAAAAACAGTTCCTGTCAGAGTCGAGACCCAGAGACTGGCAAAAGCAGAGTCAAAGATCAGCGCCCAAAAGCTCGGATTGTTCGCAGTTGCTGCATGTTTGATGGGGATCCAGCTGAACCAGCCGATCAGAGCTACTATTATAAGAAGTGCTGATGCAAAAGCCAGACCCTCGCCGGACTCATCATCTTTGGGATTTTCCTTAAAAACCAAAGCTGTAAAAATGCCGTAGCAATATCCGGGGACAAAGTTGATCATCCTGGATGCAGCGACAAGAACTGCTCCTGTGACAAGACCGAGTGAGTGGGCGCGGAGTTTGCTTTTTTGTCCGAAACGCCTTTTCATATAGAGCGAGCGGGTGACATCGTAGACAAGCGAAATCACTCCAAGTGCCAGAAGCATGCCCAGAACAAGAGCAATAGTTGATTTATTAAATCCAAAGTCAGGCGAAAGTAAGCTGTTGATTACAGCTCCGAGAATGGCAAAGCCTGATACTACAAGAAGAGTCGGGAGGTGATTGACTCCCTGGTAAAACTTTCTGATTCTGCGGATCAATTTCCATCTGATTATCTCATCATAGTTGGACTGAACAGTGGAGTTGAAAAGTTCGGATGGGAACATGATGAGTATGATGATAAGCACTGCCATAAAAGCGCTCATCACGATATTCTCACCTGTAAAAGGTAATTGATCGGGGCTATTTACTGAGCTAACAAACGCTGATCTTACACTGGGTTTGTCTGTAGGAGTCGGGGTCGGGCTATTTGAAGGCTGTGGAGTCGGGCTATCGGTCGGAGAATCAGTTGGTGCATCAGTCGCAGTCGGGACAAAGATAACTGTTGGTTTGACAGTCGGTTTGGGAGTAGGGATTGGGGTGCTTGTGGGCGTTGCACCTCCGGGAGTCGGAGTTGCGGTTGATCCTGGAGTAGGTGTAGCAGTGGGAGCAGAAGTTGGGCAGTTTCCAAGCTGTTTACAATCCGGTGTAGGAGTTGGAGTCAAGTCTGTTGTCGGAGTTGGAGTTGTGATTTGAAGTAATGATTGAGCAGAAACAATGGGAACCGCTAAAAATAAGTTTATAAAAAGTATAGCGCTAAATATTTTTCCAAAATTAGCAAATAATTTTTGTGGTTTTTTCATGGAGATAATCTAATAGACATTATACTAAGATTTTTGAGCAGAACACAACAGATCTAAGTATATAAAAATATGGATAATAGACAACTTTAGGGACGCTTCTTAGCGTGGTGGAAATAAATGCTCTTCTACTCGCTGAATAAGGGACATACTTGATCCAATAGACGGTTTTGCTTTTGCAGCTTCGGTCAATCGATCAACAACTCTGAATTCAAATAAGACATTTTCTATTGTCAATTTAACATTAGGATCAGGATCGTGTAATCTTACGATGAAATGTCCCCAGATTCTGAGATCGTCTGCTGTTTCCCTATCCATAAGCATTGCAGATTTATTTACTAGAGTCTTGAAATATTTAGAGCGGGATTCAAAAGAAGTGGGCACCCGGTGTTCAGACATGCCTAAATTCTAGTATATTTGAATTAAGAAATCAAATGTCTAACGTAATTTGTCGGAGTGCCGGGAATTGAACCCGGTGTCTCTTCGTCCCGAACGAAGCGTGATACCGATTCACTACACTCCGAAAATATTTGTATTATACAAAAAACTAACTAAAAGTTATAATGTATCATATATTAACTTATAATACATCAAGTATTAGAAGATGCCTAGTTTGACTCGTCCTCCTGCAGCACGGGCAGTGTAACCAACTAATTTGAGTAGCATTGACTTAAATTCTTTGAGTGCTTCTTCATCTTTCAATACTTCAAGAGCAAGTTCATAACCTTTGCCACGTGCCTCTAAAAAGAGTTCCAATCTTGAAACTGTAATTCGTGTGACGTGAAGAGTTTGAGAGATTTGTGATTGAGGGATACCTTCTTTTATAAGTATGATTATTGCCAGTCTCTTTGCAAGCATAATTCTTTCAGTAGGTGTCAAGAGAGATAAGAGAAAATCTTTTACCGATTCTTTTCTTGTAAGTTTTGAGAGTACCAAATCGAGTGTATCAGTAAGTTGTTGTTCAGTCTGAAAACTAAGTTTATTTCTTGAAACGTGTGGCATAAATGTATCATATATTAACTTATGATACATTGTCAATGTTGAGATGAGTTATTTCCAGGGGGATTTTTATGTTAAAATAAACTCAGTTTGTTCCTATAGCTCAACCGGATAGAGCACCTCACTCCTAACGAGGAGATCCCAGTTCAAGTCTGGGTAGGAACACCAATTCAATTTACAATTTTCATTGAAGTATTCAATATTTGAATTTGCAAACATTCTTTTTTGCTTTATACTTAAACTATGAAGCGGAATGAAGCAATTAAATTTGTTCTCACGAGGACTCTTGGGAATTTCCTTCTTCTTTTCAGTCTTTATGGAGTTGCTGCAACTTTCGGACCGGCACTTTATTACGAAGCACAATTTCAGCTAATCCAATTCCGCGGAGTGCATTTTAGAGTGGCATCTGAGCAGGAAGCAGTAGGAGCAGGCCTGCCTGCCGGCAGGCAGGGATTTGGGGATATCAAAAAGCTTTCAGACACAGGAGATAGCGGACCGGGATTTTCCCAGATTCTGGCAGGATCCACGCAGCAGATAATTGTACCCAAAGATACACAGTTTAGTATCACAATTCCCAAAATAGGAGCAAGTGCCAAAGTATACCCCAATGTTGATCCGGCCAACCCGACAGAGTTTTTGCAGGTTCTGCAAAAGGGAATTGCCCATGCAAAGGGTAGTGTTTTCCCCGGATTTAATGGCAATGTATACTTATTTGCTCATTCAACAGACAACTGGTGGAATGTCGGGCGGTATAATGCGGTCTTTTATCTCCTGAAGAATTTGAATACAGGCGATCCCATCATCGTTTTCTTTGAAAACAGGAGATATGAATATGTTGTATCCCAAACACTTATCATTGATCCCAATGATGTCTCGCATCTGAATCGAGCGCAGACTGGGGAGCAGCAATTGGTACTTCAAACCTGTTGGCCACCTGGCACAACATGGAAGCGCTTGATTGTTATAGCAAAACCCAAGTAATATGATCAGGCATACTGGCAAGCTAAAGGCGAGCCTCGCTAAAGCGGGTCTCCAGGAACTACATGGAAAAGGCTTATCGTGATAGCCAAACCGAAGTAGGAAACATTAACAAATTCATGTGAGAGTTTTATCTCTATCTTGGAGACGGGTTCCCCGCTTGAGGTGAATCAGCAAGTCGTACTTTCCCCCAAGGATTTTCTGATGGCAGTGGACGAACTGAGCCTCTTTCAACTCTAAAGCCATTGTCTTTACCCATTGATGTCATACGCCTTCCTCTCCAGGGTTTTGGAGATAAATCTTCATCTGAATGATGATGCGATGCACGTCTTTTTGCACGTTCGCTACCTGCTGGGGGGATAACTGCGTTTACGACTTCTATCATTGGGCAAGTCTCCTTAACATAAAGACCATATTAGTTGAGTAATGTAAAAGACATGTAAGATAAGAAAAATGATAATGTAAGCAGTTGGTAAGAGGGGAGCTAAACTCCAATTACGACGTTTACTTTGTCTCCTTCGACTTTGATGATTCCTGTCTCGAGAGGGAAGGTTATTTTTTTCTTATCCATTTGCCTTATGATCAGATATTCTTTGATCAGAGTAATAAAATTTGCGTGAAATGGAAGAATATCAAATTTACCTTTTTTATTGAGAGATGTAACAGAGGTCGCAAGACCATTGAATTCCTGACGATTAGGTCCTTTGACAGAAACGGTAAGTAATGGTGCAGTCATAATTCCAGTATTTAGTATAAAGTATTTTGTATTTAGTATAAATATTTTTTGGGTATACGAAATACCATATACAAAATACTAAATACTTTTCAAGTTTGTAACTCTTTCAGGCTTCCGATATTTTTGACTTTGTTGGGATCAATGCTGTCGAGTTTTCCCTCAAGTATTTCCGCAACATCTGCAACTGTTTCAGACAGGGGCACAAAAACTCCTTTTTTACCTGTTTGTTCCTCTACAACGAAGAAGCTTTGGGTCATATAATTGTTGAGAAGTTTTGCTCTGTTATAAAGAATTTTGTCTCTCTCGTTTAGTTCAGATTCCCCGATTAAAGAAGCTATCCTTTCAAGACCGGATGCTTGTTTGAGAAGCTGCTCTGCTCTTATGACTGTCTTGGAGTGTACTTTCCCTACAACATCGGATTTTAGTGCCGTTGAAACAGATGAAAGCAGATTTATCGCCGGGTAACGCCCTTCCTGATAAATGCTTCTTGAAAGTACGATGTTGGCGTCCAAATGAGTGAAGACTGATTGAACTCCATAATCAAGCATGTCATCACTTGGAACATAAATTGCTTCAAATGAAGTGATGTTATTTTTCTCAGTTGAAAAAAGACGTTCGTGAAGAGATGCCATTTCCGATGAGAGCGTTGGCTGGTAACCTCCTTCTGATGGAATTGTATTCATAAGCATTGAGAGTTCATGGCCAGCCTGGGCAAAACGATATAAATTATCGATAAAGAATAAAACATTTTTTGAAACACTATCGCGGAAATGTTCGGCAACTGAAATAGCAGCCTGTGCTGTTTTGAACCTGACTGAGGCATTTTCTCCCATGCTTCCATAAAGCAGGCAGACATGATCAATAACGCGGCTTTCCTCAAGCGCCTGGTGGAGTTCCTGTCCCTCACGGGAACGTTCCCCGACACCGGCGAATATGGATACCGTATCAGATGGGTTTTGATTTATGATGTTGTGGATTATTTCAGTAAGAAGTATTGTTTTCCCAACTCCAGCCCCTCCAAATATACCTATTTTTCCACCTTTTAAAATAGGTGAGAAGAAATCAATTGCCTTAATTCCTGTCTGCATGATTTCTTTTGATACCGCAATCTGTTCGAAGCTTACAGCACGGTTGTAGATAGATTTTTGCTCCTTGGCGATTACCGCTCCTTTCCCATCAAGAGGCTGACCAAATAAATTCATAACCCGGCCCAGAACTGCAGGGCCTACAGGTATCTGGATCGAATTTTGAGTGTTTATGATTCTTGCACCTCTGAAAAGCTTTTCTAAATTGGTAAAAGCAATACAATAAAAAGAATTTTGACTTGAAGATGCATAAACTTCAAGCTGAACTCCAGGATCTCCATCCATTATCAACAAGTCATGAACCTGAGGCTTATTAAGCAAAAACTCAACTTCAACTACTTGACCTTTTATTTCTTTAACTCGTCCTATATTTTCTTCCATACCTTATAACTAGATCGCCACTGATTTCAAGCTGATTTTCGCGGATATCCGTGTCCATCCGCTATCAATCCGTGTAAATCCTAATTTTACTTTCTTGCGCCCCACAATCTTCTTCCTGCCAGAAGCTCTAGCTGTTTTTTATTCATATCCATATTTTTAAGCAATTTTTCTTCCTTACTTAGAAGATTAAGCTGTTTTTGGATATTGCCTTGAGCTATTTCCATAGCGTTTATTCGCGATGCAAAACGCGCCAATTGCGCTTCCTGGACAGTCTGATTTAAAAGAAGCGACAAAATTTGATTTTCAAAAAACACAATTATCTCCTCAATGGAGGGCTCAAATATAAAAGCAGCTTTTTTACTTTTTTGTGAGGCTTGTTGGTTTTGGGTCAATTTTGTGTTTTCATCAATAACTTCACCGGAAATAGAAACCGCAACCGGGGACTGCGAAATGATATTGTTGAATTTACCATAGTAAACAATAACATTTTCGTACAATATGAAATTTTGGCAAATCTCTTTCAAATAATCCACGCTTACATTCATATCGGGAAGTTCAAAATACTTATATGGTATATCCAGGTCTAGTGTATTAAAAAATTCTTTTCCCTGTCTTCCTATTATTATCAAATCTATTTTTTTGGGATCTGATTTTTTGACGTTTTCAGCAAATAGCCTACAGATTTTTTGAATGATATCGCCATAGAGTTTGTTATTTGCAGTTATCAAAACCCAAACATCTTTTCCGTTTTTCTTGACGATGCTTTTAATATTTTTTCTCAAAAGCAGATTTTTGTATGAAGACTGCACATTTCCAAAAACATCAGAAATATCATGGATATATTCACGTGAGCCGACAACTGAATACCTGGCAAAATTAATTTGTCCGACCGCCTGCTGCTGATAAGAGCGGGTCAGCATATTAAAATCATTATTTATTGAAATGTCTTCACCTAATTGTTTTTTTTGAGCCATAGGTTAGGTTTTAGGTTTTAGGTTTTAGGTTTTAGGAATTTACTGATCCCTGAGACCTGATCCCCGAAACCTAGTTAGCTTGTTTTAACAATACATCCTTTTTTTCTCCGACATTTCTAAGTAAACCATTAAAAGAATCTGCCTTGAGAAGATCGGTTAACATTTGTTTATTCTCATCATTTTGTATAAACGAGGCCAGATTTGTGCGCGTTTGTTCAATTTCTGATTCTGTATTAATATGATTTAGCCATACCAGACAGAACAGCACCAGATAAACTTCTCTTGGTAAAGTCATGCCGTCAGGCTGATTGAAGAAAAATTGTATTTTTTCACCAAGCATCAAAGTATTCTTAACACTCTCTGAAAGTTCTGACCCAAAATGGGAAAGATTTTCAATCTTTTCATAAACTGAAAATAAAGAACTCAGTTCACGGTTGATATCTTTCATTATCCTATCCTGGGTTTGTTTCCCAACACGTGTAACTGAAAGGGGAGTATTGATTGCCGGGCGCACTCCTTTGGCGTAAACATTGTTGTCAAAAAAGAGATGCCCGTCTGTAATACTCATAAGGTTTGAGATGATGTAGCCGGTTAAATCAGCTTCCTGCGTTTCGGCTGTAGGTAGACAGGTGATGGAAACCTCACCTTTTTGGGGATGCTTGAAATTTCCTGACCTTTCAAGAAGTTTTGCATGAATATGAAATATGTCGCCCGGATAAGAATCGCGTCCGGGAAATGCCTCGGCCAGAAGAGAAAATTCACGGTAGAATTTCGCGTGCGTGAGAAGATCATCCATGATAACGAGGACGTTTCGTCCCTGATCGCGGAAATATTCAGCGAGTGTCATTGCTGTAAATGGAGTTAAATAAATTAACCCCGGTGAGTCAAATGATGATGTAGCGACTATGATCATATTTTTACGCCTGAGTTCATCGGCATTCATAAACTCCTCAACAGCTTTGATATTGGAATTCTTATTCCCAATTGCTGCATAAATTGCCACAGATCCATTCTCGATTTGGTTTTTGATGGTTGAGAGAACAAATGTGCTTTTGCCTGTTTTGCGATCTCCCAAGATAAGCTCTCTTTGTCCAAGGCCCAAAGGAAGCAGTATGTCCACAACTGCTGTGCCCGTTATAAGGGGGGTTGTTATTTTAAGTCTCTCGTTGATGTTAAGAGGTGAAACATCAACAGGTAAAGACGCATCTTCTGCGCTATTGGAACCAGTTGAGCAAAAAGGGTTGAGAACTTTACCGAAAAAATCATTCCTTGCCGGAATTTTTAACTGACTGTCTGTTCTGCTGACACGTGTACCTATCTTAACAGCGACCGGTGAAAAAAGAAGTATTCGTACAGAATCTTCACTCAGATCGTGAATTTGTCCTATTTCTCCGGATTCAAACATTACTATTTCTTTCAATTTTGCACCCGGTAAGCCAATCGCTTTGACAATCGGATATTTTATTTCCGTTACATCCCCGTATTCTCCATTTTTTTTAAAGTAATAATTAAAATCCTGCATAAAGTTAGGTTTTAGGTTTTAGGTTTTAGGTTTTAGGGAAAATATTCTTACCCCTGATCCCTAACACCTAATCCCTAACCACTGGATTGCATCTGGCTTATTGTGTTTCTCAGCGAGTAATCATTGGCTTTTCCGTCAAAACTGATTACACCTCCGCCGATTACTGTTTCGTCAACTGAAATATCAAGAAGTACTGTTTTTTTGTAGTTTTGATAAAACCAGTTGTGGATTGCTTCAATCATTTCTTCTTTTGGAGAGATAGCGAGAATTATATGGATAGTAGGAAGAGAGGAAACTTCTTTTTGCAGCTTGGTTAAAAAAGTCTGCACGTCTTGTCTGTTTTCGATATTTATGCCTGAGTCACGAATAAGTTTCTCGATCACGTCTTTTTCCTCAAGCGGCACATCTTTGGAAAGCGCATTATCCAAATTGAAATTTTGCTTAAATACTGCCTCTTGCAGTTTTTCAATTACAATTATAAGGCCGGTTGTCTCTCTTTTTGTTCTTAAATATGAATGCAGGGCAGTTAGATCCATAGGTTAGGTTTTAGGTTTTAGGTTTTAGGTTTTAGGAATTTGCTGATCCCTGAGACCTGACCCCTGAAACCTAATATCACAATTTAAATAGTCCGTCTTTTTTTGCTTCATCAAGGCTTTTGATGATAAGATCCTGATGAACATTTTCGGGAATACCAATTCTCAAAACGTCTCTATAGACTTTTTCAAGCAGTTTTTTTATCTGATCATCAACTTTGCCTAACTGAGCTTTTTTATAATCAGCAATCTCCTGATCAGCAACAGTTAGTAATTCTTTAGTTTTCTTATCCACCAGATCCTGTGTGGAAAGACCGCTTTTGATAAGCTCACTCGTAAATTGATCGAGTTTTTCCTGATATGTTTTTTTGGTTGCTTCTATTGTATCTTTTGTAGCTTTAAGCAAATCTTGCTGAGTAGATTGTAAATGTTTTTGATACTCGGCTTCATGCGTACCGGTTGCATTTTTGAGTTCATGGATGTCACGCGCTGCTATTTGCTGCAGAATCTTATCAAGCTCTCCCTCCAAGTTTTCGTTGGTTTGCTTGGAATTTGCCAGTATTTCCGTGGCAGCAGCTGTAGTATGATTTAGGATATTTTTTGCGTGCTTCTGTGCTGTTTTTATGATATTTCTATATGCTTTATCATCAATTTTAATTTGATCATCTGTTGCATGTTGATGCACACGATTATTTGATCCATCAATCGGATGCATGTCAACGGGCACATCTGCAGGTTTGCGTTTAAATAAATTGCGGATCAGTATTATTGCCAGGCTAAAAGCCGCAACAACAATTACTGCGAGCAAAAAATTTTGTATTAAGCCGATTTCTATAATCATACCTTATAGGGGAAAGCGTTAAGCGTTAAGGGGGAAGATTATTTTTACCCTTTACCCTTTACCCTTTACCCTTTACCCTCATCTATAATCGTATCACAAGATAGCCAAGAGCGGTACCCGCCGCAACAATCACGATAATCAACAGAATGTTAAATATTATGGAAAATTGAATTTGTTTTCCTGCCAGCGGATTGCGGCCCAGCGCCTCGATTCCGGTATTGATAGCTTTTGCAAAAATGAGAAAACCGATTCCAAATGAACTCAGGGTTATTATGGCTGCAACCACATATTGCAGAACTCTTGTAGGCTGTTCATAAGTTGCGACTTTGCTTAAGTTGAGAATATCTAGAAGAGAACTGTTCACAGGCGAGCCAAGCTGGAGATAGTGCAAATTAAGAGCAATTAAAACTAATTTAATCTCTTTTTTGTTTGTAAAAGTTATATTTTCTGATGCTTGCCCCAAAGAATAGCCGTTTTGAGTGAGTTTCATACCGGTACCAGGAATAGAAGATGTTGCGATAAAATCGCCCTTTTTTATATTTCCATTAATGCCTGACACTTTTACATAGACAGTTCCGGCGTTTATGACAGGATATCCATTGGAATTACCCTTACTTCTAATTGCGACAGCCGGATGTGTCTCTACGACACCTGCAATTGCGTTGTCATATGGAGTAGTGCTTAAAAAGTTGCCTTTTGGAGTTGAGACGATGATATCTCCATCTTCAACTTTGCTGTTATTTATCGGAAGATAATTTGCAATGCCTACACCTCCTAATTGCGCATGAGTTTTGGGGACATAAAACATAAAAAATAAAACGTAAAAAGAAAAAATGATTAAAAATATCTTTTTACATTTTAAATTTTTGATTTTAAGTTTTCCCATAAAAATATCGCTGTACTTATAACAGGCCGTATATTAAATGTGTCATATTTTGGGTATATTGTAAATAGATGAGGACACTTTCATTGAGAAGACCAAAATTTTACTTATTGACATAATTGTTAAATGAGCAAATAATTAATATAGTATTATTTTTATGAATGATCAATCCGAACCACAGAATCAAGATAGCCAACAACTCCATCCTCTAAATCGAAAGGTCCATCCCCACATCTCAAAAGCTGTTCTCGCCCTCTTAATAATGGTAGGAATCGGTGGAACTGCTTTAACTGTTTCCTCACTAGGTCAAAGCCAGGATAACCGCAGTAGGGCAGCAGAAAATCCAACTCAAGCTACAACACTCCCAAACCAAGCATCAATCAGGATAAAAACCCTCTCAGGTAAAAAGGCCAACTTAAAGTCGGCTGTACTTAAGAAGCCAAATGATACAAAAGAAATTAAAAGAGTAGATTTTGCGAGTGATTCACCAGAGGACATGATAAGCCTTGATCCTGGTGTTTACAAAGTCCAATTTATCTCCAACAACCCAAATGAAGCACCATTACCTGACAAGACAATTGTAGTGGAAAAGGGGAAAGTGACTGATATTGTAGTGAGTACAAATGTTGACCAATAATAATTTGATAATTGCATTATGAAAATGAAGAGTAGATTTGCAATAAAAGTCCCAAATTTAATATATTTTGTTTTGGCAGTGTCTATATTCTTTGTAGGGGTTTTACAACAGGTGCAGGCAGCTACTCCGAGCA
>DATIJS010000029.1:0-2872 GCA_035478335.1 Saccharimonadales bacterium (SeqCode)
TGTATCGACTGATCCACGTACCAATAAGGTACACGGTGAGATAGAGGTTCTTGTTTGACTTTAAACTCAAGCAAAATTAACACCTCTATAATACGACTAGCTCCACTTCTGTGAGCAGAAGTGAGTTTGTAAAGTAAAAAGTTTTTAAAGTTTGTAAAGTAGTACTTTATGAACCTTATAACTTTATGAACTTTATAACTTACTATGCGAAGCATAGGGGGATGAAGGTATAGTCAGAGCACATGGTAACATGTGATTGTTAGCGATGTCGGCTCATCACATCCTGGGGCTGGAGAAGGTCCCAAGGGTCCGGCTGTTCGCCGGTTAAAGTGGTACGCGAGCTGGGTTCAGAACGGCGTAAGCCAGTTCGGTCTCTATCCTGTATATCCGCATGAAATTTGAGGAGATCTGACCCTAGTACGAGAGGACTGGGTTGGGGGAATCCCTGGTGTGCCGGTTGTTTCCATAAAGGAGCACCGCCGGGTAGCTAGATTCCCAACGGATAACCGCTGAAAGCATCTAAGTGGGAAGCCGCCTCCAAGATAAGATTTCGATGGATCGCAAGATCTGAAAGACCCCTTGTAGACTACGAGGTTGATAGGCGGACGGTGTAAGCACTGTAAAGTGTTTAGCCTACCCGTACTAATGGTTTACTATAAATTTTTTAAGACGTAATTTCCTCGCTCTCAAGTTTTCTGAGGCGGGGGTTCTCTTCGCTTGTCAAAGAGCTAATTATTAGCAGTTTGACATTTTGAAGCAAGAAATTTTCTGGTGATTTGTGCGATTTGGCACCACCTCTTCCCATTCCGAACAGAGAAGTGAAACGAGTCAGCGCCTACGATACTGCATTTTTTGTGGGACAATAAGTCATCGCCAGGAATTTTCTTTCTTCAAAAGAAAGAATTAAATCCTTTTGGGCCTACATTTGTCACTTAGACGTCAAATGGCTAGAAAAGCGTAAGAGGATAAGATCCAGCAAACCGCCTACAAGGGCGGTTTTTTGGTGGAAAATTTGACCTTTTACGAAATAGGACTATAATAACCAAAGTATGAGTAGAGTACATGAAATAATTGGATCTTCCAGGATGCCTGGTGGAAGTGTTGGCATGACAGACAAGCCACCAATTTCAGTTATACCTCGCGTACATGCCGATCGTATTTTTTTAGATAGTCAAGGTAGTCTACCAGCTGATACTAGGGCTCGTTTGATTGTAGGGTTTTCAACTCCAGCTGGATTGACTCACGTTGACACAGGAAAAGTTGTCAGACTGGGAAGGCCTACGGAAGTAAGTTTTGTCGGGATTGGTATTTGGACCCCTAAGTCAGGAATGCGGGAAGGTGTAGGAACAGCGAGTTTTCTTTTGAATTCCGGATCAAGAGATGCATTAGTGGCTGCTCAAAAAGCAGCTCTTTCCGAAAATGACGCACGTGCTGTCGCAGATTCTATTAGAGATCTCGGAGCTCTTGATAGGGACTTGGCCCAAGACTTTGTAGAGGGTTGGGATAGTGTATCAGGGCGAGCAATCTCAAGCGTGGCAAGAGTCCGTTTGGTGACAGGAACTTCAAGTGAGAAAGATGAAGCTTAGTGGAGTTTATTTAAGAAAACATTTACAATGTTAGTAGATAATATTATAATTAATTTAATGAAATTCGTAAATTTAATTAATTGTTCTTGCACAATCTCCTAGGAGGTTTGTGTTGCATGCAATTTTTAGACCTCCGAAAGGAGATTTTTTTTGTGACTTTTTGTTGCCGGAACAAATATGCTTATATAACTATGAAAAAGAATGGAAGTTTGATGAATAAGGCAACGCAAGTATTTCTGCCGTTTTTAACAATCTCGGGTTTTGCCCTTACTGCTCTGAAAAGGCCTGATCTCGGGCTTATATTCAGCCTCTCAGCGCAGGTATTCTGGCTTTATTCAGGCTGGTTGGCCTGGAAAAAGGCAGGACAAATAGGGATATTTGTTACTTCTGCAATCGTCACAGTAATATTGTTATTTGGAGTTATCAACTACTGGTTTATACATTGATCAGATAAGCCGCTTGCGGCATAAAGAGCGACGTGTTATACTTACAGCATCTAAATGAAAGGCAAAATGAATAATGTCAAAAAATTCCTCAAAATCTAAGGCTTCTAGTTTGCTCAGCCAACAAAAGGCAAGTTCTGCGATGGGACAGCTTCTGGCAAAGCATCAGACAAGCTTCGTAACTTTCAAAAAAGGCGATAGTGTCAAAGGAAAGCTTACAAAGGTAACTCCAAATGAACTGCTTGTTGATCTCGGCGCCAAGACTGAGGCTACTATCATGGAGAAGGACAAGAATATCCTCCGCACAATTCTCGGGATGTTCAAGGTTGGTGACACTGTTGAGGTAAATGTTCTCAATCCTGAGTCAGACACAGGCCAGCCCGTTGTTTCGCTGAGGCGCTATTTGGGTAACATTGCCTGGAAGAAGTTAGAAGAATTGCAAAAGTCCAAATCCCAAATTGAAGTCACAATCACAGAAGTCGGAAAAGCTGGATATGTGGTTGCAACGAGTTTTGGTATTTCAGGATTTCTTCCTCAATCGCACACATCAGTGCCGGATATGGGTATAAATCAAAAAATAAATGCATCTGTTCTTGAAATCAACAGAATTGATAACAAAGTTATTTTCTCCCAGAAAACCAAGATGACGGATGAAGATTTTGACCGTGCAATGAAGAAATACAAAGTGGGAGAAACCATCGAAGTTGCAGTGTCAAATGTAACTGCATTTGGATTATTTGTCTCAATGGGTGAGGTTGAGGGATTTATACATATTTCAGAGGTTTCATGGGAGAGGCAGGAGGATCTGAGCGGACAATTTACGCCGGGACAGAAAATTGATGC
>DATIJS010000030.1:0-12303 GCA_035478335.1 Saccharimonadales bacterium (SeqCode)
GATTCTGGTGTATTGGGTACCGACTGCAACTGTCTTGGGGTTTTGGAGAAGAAAGTTTACTTGCCTTTTGAGTCTGATTGGGGAATTGAGGTCGTTGGAGTTGGTGAAAGCGAGGAATTGGCCCTGAGCTCGCTTCATAGCCCTGTTATAACAAACACTCATACCATAATGCTTTTTATTTTTATAAATCTGCAGTCCTTTTATTTGCCTTTGGTATTTTTTTAGAATAGACCACGAGTCGTCGGTCGATTTGTCATCAATTGCTATGATCTGCAGATTCTCAACTGTTTGCTCACTCAGGCTTTCAAGGCATTCAGCTAGAAAGCGTCCTGCGTTGTAAACAGGTAATAGAATAGATACAGAATTTTCTTTAAGAATCATAAGCAAAAATTATTTGAAGTTAAGCAGTTGTTTGAGCAGTTATATTTGTGGTTCCGGGCATATTCTCCGGGAACTCTCTGTTGGACAGTAAAAATCAGTTTATCAAACAGAGCGCTTTTTGTCAAATCCGGCGCTATATGTTAATATACTTTGTATATGGCCAAAGCAGTAACAATAGATACAAATATAGCAAAAAAACTTGTCCGTGAGCTTGAAAAGTTTGAAGAGTTCAAAAAACAAGTTTTAATGCTCGTTCCTGAAGAATTAATTCCATACGGGAGTAAATTGTGGTGGGAAAAATCAGAACTTGAAGCAACTGAAGATATTAAAAAGGGTAGAATAGTTACTCTAAAATCTATTGACGACCTTGATAAGCCAATCGAAAAACTTTTTAAATGAATGTAATAGCTTCTAAAAAGTTTAAGAAGGCTTATGATAAGTTACCTCAACATATACAAAAGAAAACCAAAAAATCAATAGAGCAGCTAAGATCAGATTTATTCTATCCGGGACTTAACACCAAGAAAATGGAAGGCGAAAATTTATGGGAAGCAAGAATTGATAGATCTTACCGCTTTACTTTTGAAAAACATAGAGATGAAATAATTCTGCACACAGTCGGTCCCCACGACAGGGGATTGGGGAAGAGGTAATGGAATGCTTTTGCCAAATCTAGAAAAACTAAATCTGTTCGGATGAGGTAGTAGTTGCAGTACTCCAAACTTCCAGTATTTGTGTCTTCTTATTACCATTTACTGTTGAGATTAATTCATGGATATACTCGTCCAATAGGGCTTGCAATTCTTTGGCAAATAAATCCTTAGTAGTGTCATCAAAAATGCTATCTAGTTTTGCTCTATCTTCTGAAGTTAGGTCTTTTTGATCTAACTCTTTTACCTTTTCCTGTAGAGTAGGATTTTGCTGTACGATTCTAGCGCCGGCTAATGTTATTACGCTTTCAAGTAGCTCAGCTAACAAATTTCTTCTTTTATCTTCAGGAAAATCCAGTAAAGTAAATACACGATGCAGTTTGTCAATTGTCAGCTTAATATTATTTGTATTATTCATTATTTCTATTTCTTCGTCTTGAGGCAGCGGCTTCCAATGCTGTAACACCGCTTGTAGCAAATGGAATTACTGCTTGTGGATAGTGGATAAACCCCATGTCTACTCCTGCAGCTCTCAAGAGTCCATAACCAATAGTCATTCCTGCAGCAGTTCCTACCAAAGTTCGTGCTGATTCTTTGCATTTGCTTGCAAATCCTCTTGTCGTTGATTCAGGGTCTTGTTGCGGTGGTTGTTCGTGATTATCCTCAGCCATAAGGAAATACTACTACTACTACTACTACTACTTTCGTGTCAAGTTTTTTAATTTTGAGGCAGATTGTGATGTGCTTTTCCTGCTCTTTTATAGCCAAAGATCAAAACAGTAAAGGTTACAAGAACCATTCCAAATCCTATGTACTCGAGGTATTGTGGTAGGTAGACGACGATTAGTTCTTGGTTCTTGGTTCCTAGTTCTTGGTCGCTAAGGATCCACCCATTTTCCCAATTATTAACTTCGGCATGGTTTTTGATTTCACGGCCAAAAACAAAAGGAAAAGCCTGATTCAACCACTCCTGAACCCTGAACCCTGAACCCTGAACCCTATATGCATGCCATCCAGGATTAAAGGATTGGGAAAGAATAAGCGTAGGTTTTAGGTTTCGGGTTTCAGGGTTCAGGCTTATGATGTATAAGCTTTCATTTGGGTGGGAGACATTTAGATTTGAATTATCCATCGAAGTCGCGGGAGTGATCTCCTGCTCATGGATTTGGATACCATTGAGATAATTATAAAATAGAGGGTAGACTGAAAGGCTATTTAATTTATTCACTGTTTGATGTCTTCCGATTGATACATTATCAAAGTGAAATGCATAAGATGTTCCGAATTGCTCCATAGGGGGCAATATGAATGAGCTAGTAACCGGCTTAGTGTCCTTTGGTAAGTATGTATCAATGGGTGCATATTGCTGGTTGGTATTTTCAATCCAGAATCTAAAACTTTCTCCATCAATATGTGTGCTGTTTATAAAAATCGCATAGCTTTGATCATGAGGCAGGTTTTGGGCAAAAAATGATGTACAGGCATCGGCATCGGTAGCCATCAGTTCAAGACCTCCGTCAAGATTATTTTTGCCTGAAAAACTATTACCCCGGAAATTATCACAATTGCGGATATTATTGATGCTAGTTAATTGCGGATGAAAACTTACATAATGGTCTTCTATTTTGGGGAATCGTACTGTAAGTGTCGCATTTTGATTTGGATCCAACTCAATTGTTTGCGGAGCTTTTTTGAGCTGGGAGAAAATTTCAGGAGAGAATAAAATCTCACTAATTCCGGTTCTGTCTTTGTCCGAGAGTGTAATATTGTTTTTTGAATTAAGGGTAAAAAATGCAATTCCCAAGTCTTTGTCCTCATTTGTGATAGTGAATGTGCCGGCTCCGTTTATATTGATTTTTAGGGGATACCGGTCGGGTTTGACAGCTGGCAGCTGCAGAGGAAATGATGGTCCGATGTCGCGTGTTATTTCCTGTGCACCAAGAAATATTTGCGGAAGAAGCACTTTTGCTATCAGAAGCGGAGTGCCGGTATCTGTTTTTTGAGTCGTTAGTTCAACGGGAACAATTGTCTCTTTTTCTACAAATGACGGCACGATAAGTTTGGTCTGGGCTTGAGTTTTTACTTTTGTTGTAAGGCTTAGGGATGTTTTTTCCTCTGTAATGCTAAACTCTTTTTCCTTTTGTGTTTTTAAAGAGAAAAGAGAGCGGAAAGGATAGGTGAGCGAATTTCCAATTTCCAATTTCCAATTTCCAATTTGACTATCAGTTGAAATGTAATTTCCCAGATCAGAATATGCCTGATCATTGTTGCTCCAGTTGTATTGATTGACTGACGGCAGGTTTGAAGACAGAAGAACAAAGCTTTTAGGGCTTTCCTTAAGCGTCACTTTATAAACTTCAAGCTTCCCAAATTCCGCTTCCTTTTTGACATATGTTGAATTATTAAGCAGGTCTTCAATTTCCGGGATAAATAAAGCTTTTATAGATGAATTGTCAAAAACACTTTTGTCAATCAGGAGCCAGGTAACCTGATATTTGTTAAGAACATTTTCAAGACGTACACTGTTTTTGCTGTAAATAGCTTGGGATAATTCATAATAATAATTCTCATCGGTCTGTGACCATACGTCAAAATTTCGGTCGAGAATTGGCTGGTTTATTCCATACCATAAGAATCCTGATCCTCCGTAACCATAAGATTCATCCGCCTTCGTTTGAGCTTCGGCGAGTCTGCGCGGTTTTTGCCACTGGTAAAAATTCCATCCCCAGAAGTTGGAATCCGGGAAATCAGCAATTCTGGTATTTGGATCTTGATGTTTGAAAAAAGTAAATAGATCTTGATAATCCTGTGGAATCACAGTCCGCTCTTTGTCGTAAATAAGATGACCCTGAAAGGAGGGGAGTGCGAAGAGTATCAGGAGTACTAGGGGTATCAAAGGTATCATGAGCTGGTAATTAATTTTCATTTTTAAATTTGCAATTTTCAATGAATTCCTGCCTGCCGGCAGGCTAGGTTTAATGTTTGAATTTTCAAAAAAAGTAATTAACCGTTGAATTCCTACTGCAAACAAAACTGCAAAGACAAGGCTTGCAAGAGTCACAAATTTCGTATAGGGAAAGCGGAATATTTGGTTAACAAGAGGCAGGTAATTTCTAAAAATAGTATTTATAAAAGAAAAAGGAAAAGTATCAATTGCAAGGGAAATAAAGGTGAATATGAAAAGCCAGGAAAATCCCTGCAAAGCGGAGTTCTTACTTCTAATCGATTTGATAAAGCCAATGAACACAATTGTAAAAAGCAGATAACCGATTATTACAACAAAAGGATTTTGCAGATGATTGATCCAGGGAGAGAGCATATAAGTTGTCGTTCCATTAGAGTCAGGATCAACGCTTTTGAATAAAAATCCTTTTAAAAGCATGACGTCCGGTACAGTTCCAAATTCCTGATTTTGCAGAAATATTGATTCAGTTGCCATTTGATTTATTTTGGAATTTAAATTCACCTGTGAGCTGGTTAGGGTGAAGTAAGCAACAGGTAAAAGCCAGAAGCAGTTGATGAGGAAAATGATGGAGTAAAGTTTAAAAATTTTTTTCATGTCATTTCGAACGAAATTGAAGCCCTGCCTGCCGGCAGGCAGGAATCTATTTGAATGGATTGCCGCGTTTCCCGATGGCGATCGGGATCCTCGCAATGACAGTAAGGTTGAAGGCAGGAGCATTATGCTCAGTGCAATCACGAATACTATAAAGAACGTTTGGACATACCAGGAGGTAGTTGCAAACAATAATACGATGGCGAGAAATAGCAGATATTTTTTTGCTGTTTTTTTGGTGGAATTAAAATAAAGTAGAGATGCCAATAGAAGCCAGGGCAAAAAGCCAAAAAAAGCACTAAATGCCTCAAATGGTGTATAAAACATCTGTACAGTTGCAAGGTTGAGGAGGTAAAAACAAGCACCGAGAAAAGGAAGTAAGAAGTAAGAATTACGAATTACGGTTTTGTCTTCCCTTAATTCTTGATTCTTAATTCTTGATTCTAGGTGGTTTGAAAAATCAATATTCCAACTCAGCACATGTTTGATCAAGTAGTAAGCTCCCGCTGATCCTGTGAACAGCATCAGGAAAGTCCAGATGTAGCGAAGTGAATCTGTTGGTAAAACGAGTGAGAGAATTAGCAGAAAAATTTGCCTTGGGAGATCTGATGCATGTCCCATACCGCCCAAAAGTCCGAGTCCCTGAAATTCCTGCCAGACAGCGAAAATACTTCGTTGAATATTTAGCCCGAAATCAAACTCAGGATGGAGATTGTCCCAGCCGGAGAGAATAGTACCTGGTTTGTAGTTAGTGGCAAATAACAAAGAGCAAATAACAAAGAGCAAAAAGACTGGCCAATGTTTGCGGATGAGTCTTTGTCCTAATACATTAAAACTTCGCGGGGTAAATTTGATTTTTTTTAAAAATTTCATGCAGACTCCCGGGCAAGACTAAGTGAGAATCTGTTAACAGGAAGGAAAGAAATCCTGTGATACAGAGCTGTTTTGCGGGTCATGCTATAGAGCCAAAAGATCATTTTTGATGATAGTGTGAGCACCATAATAACTTGCAGCAGAGTTACAATTATACCAAATACCGTTGGTCTGTATTTATAATCAAAGATCGCCATAATACGTGAAATAATTGTCAGGAAAAAAGTCTTTTTGATATTTTTAAATGATGTATTTCCATTATGCACTCTATACATCAATAATACATCAGGTAAATTTTCAACTTTGCCATACATAAAGAGTTTGAAAATCAGCTCAATTTCCTCAGCCGTATTCATTCCGTCACGATAGAATTGGAAGTCTTCCGGCAGCAGTTTGCGGTTTATCATAAGTGTAGGCTGCTGGACAGGTACGAATTGGAAGATGTATTTATAAATATCTTCAAATTTAGTCGGGAAGTTTTTTTGCCCGATTATTGTGCCGTCTTTATCTATCAAAAGGCATTGTGCTCCGACAGCTACTGTTTTGGGGTTCGCTTTCAAGTATTTGACTTGTTTGGCAAAGCGTTCAGGAAGCGCGATATCATCAGCATCCATACGGGCGATGAATTGGCCTGTTGAATGATCTATTGCTATTTTGGCGGTTTTTGAAACCCCGGAGTTTTTTTTATTGCGGTAGAGTTTGATGCGATGATCCCGAAGTGCATAATCATGGGCAATCTTGTAGGAATTGTCAGTTGATGCATCGTCAACGATGACGAATTCTATATCCTGTATAGTTTGGGACAAAATGCTGTTAATTGCATGCGCAAGATAAGCCTCTGCATTGTAAACAGGCATAATTACTGAAACTAATGGTTGTTTGTTGTATTTCATAGTTTAATTTGGGTTTAGGTATTAGTGCTTAGGGGTTAGTTTTAATCCCTGACACCTGACACCTAAAACCTGATTACTTTTTTACTGTCATCCCTTTTTCTTTCATACAAAATTCATACCAGTATCCGTCAGGTACTTCGACGTCTTGTCCGGCTGGGTTTTTGAATTTAGCAAGTCCCGCATGCAGACAGCCATCAATTGCCTGATTCTTGATTACGTTTTGTGCTGTAGTGTAGGCAAGAACTCCGGCAACTAAGCCTAGTATCAAAATAATTGTTAATATCATTTGTTTCATACGCTTCCTTTCTTTAAGGATTTTTTTAAATTTACTTTGTCATCTATTCGTCCTTAGGGACTCATCAGTACGGCGAAGAAGCCGTAATAGACGGGACAACACAAGAGTGGGGATGGAAAAACTTCCAAGAGAAGGCAAAAGCCAAGAAATTAAGCGCGAACGCAAAACTCTTGTGCTGATTCCAGCTCTCGGTGAATCCACCTCCAACGACACTCGTGTCAGCCTCTTATTTTCTCATCGCATTCGACGAGAACTTCCAAGTTTTCGACTTGTGTCATTCTGCTTATTCAGAAACAACCCATCAGGGTGGGGGGTGCAGCTTGGCTCCATTGCGGGTTCCTTTCGGAATCCGTAACAGTGCCTGGCCGCACCCCCACACCCGTCAGGGCATTACAATCCCCGAGGGGGAAGTGGGTGTAGCGGGGTCTCGCCACGAGTTATCGGTCAGACCGAATCACCTGTGACGACACTTCCGCTACACCCTCATTCCCTCAGGGAGAGCTCAGGTCACCCGAAGGTGGCCTAGACCGGGCAGAACGCTGTTGCGCCCTTCACGTCTTCCGACTGACCGACGGGCAAGCCCGGGTCATGGGGGAAGGAGTCGGTATGGATAATCCACCCCGACTTGTTCGTGATCTTGGCGGCGCTGTTCAGCGTGTAGGCGTTGCCGGCGCCGTGGGTCCAGGTTCCCCCGAGAACGGAGGTGTCGCAGGTAGCGACCGGAGCGGCGGATGCCGAACCGGAAGCCGAAGCGGCCGGCTGAGCGGTGGAACCAGCGACGGTGCAGCCCGAGGGCGGCGTGATGTGCTGGTGCGCCCAAGGTTCAGGCAGGTGCGTAACGGCCTGGGTGACGCGGAACTGGAATTCCCCGCAGAGCCACTGCTTCTCGATAATGCTGAGGAAGCCATCCTTGACAGTCGTGTTGACCTGCCCGGACTCTACGGTTTTGTAGACACCCTCGCTGACGCCGTCGACCTTGAAGCCGCCGATGACAGCTGCGCTACCGGGCTGGAGCTGGAAGGTCCAGACCCTCTGGTGATCATCCGTGTCGCTGCACGTCAGGCCAGGCGCGGTCGGGGTCCCGCTGCAGGGAACACCAGTCTCCACGTAGAGAGACGGGTGGTGAATCTGCGGCTGCGGGTCGAGCCCGTACGGCGTGTTGCTGGTGGTGCCACCGCTGCCCGTCGTCGAGCCAGAACCGGTGGTGCCGGATCCGCCCGCGGGCGTGCAGGTGTACCCCGAGGGGCACGTGTTGCTGGTGGTGCCACCGCTGCCCGTCGAGCCTGCGGTGCTACCGCTGCCCGTGCTGGGAGCGGTGTTGGCGGGGACCGTCGTGTTGGACACGGCGGTCTTGGACTCCTGGTTCCGCCCGTTGCACGCGGTCGCCGCGAGGGCGAGCACCGCGAGGGCGATGATCCAGAACTTGTTGAACTTGTTCATGATTCCCTTTCCTTTATCGCGTCCGACGGCCGGTGGCCGGGACGGGTCGAGCCGGAGGCGCGGGAGGCGCCGGCGGCATGGGTGCTGCGGGAGGTGTCGCGGCTGTTGCTGCGACGTGGTCGAGTCCGGCGACGATGCGGTCGCGAAGCCCGACGATGTTGTTGACATCTGCCAGTATCGCGTCGACGATCGCGCCGAGGTCCTCGATGCTCAGGTGCTCACGCATGGCGGCTGCCAGCAACTCCGGGGTCAGAACGACCTCGACGTTGTGCTGGACCGCTGCCTGCCGCGTCCTGTGGAACAGGTACGTCAGGGCTGCACCCGTGAGTACTGCCACGATGACAACTCCGAGCCCGTTCAGGACGAACTCGTCCATCAACCAAGCCAGAGCGGCCACCGCCGCCGAGAGCAAAGCTCCCAAAACGATGATGATCATGAAAAACTATCCTTTCGTTTTTCCCTTGTCGCACGATGCGTTTAAGGACCTAAAGGGTGCCCTTTTTTGTTACCGTTTTCCGCCGTTTTTTCTCGCGAAAAGCCTTTTACTTTGGCTCGCGCCGCCGTGATTGGTCTTGTCGCGCTTCCTGCGCCGTTTCTTTGGTTTTTGCGCTTCTGCTACAATTGCCTTCCTCCTTTCTTTTGTATATCCCCGCGGATCGGGGTCCTGAAAACAAAGCTTGTGCCTTATTTGCAAAACCCCAATCCACGAGTGAAAAGAAAAGACCCGCCTTTGTTAAAACTCCGGCGAGGCAAAGAGATGTATTTTGTTTCTTCTATAAGCTAAGATAGCCGCGAAAAACGTAAAACTTAGAACTCAAAACTTAAAAAAGCCAAAAGTTAGAAATAAGACGCCTAGCGACTAAATTCTTGTGTTGCCTTGTCAAAGTGCTTCCCACTTCGTCCCGATTTGCATCGGGGCTTCGCGGGACACAGTCTGCAAAGCAGAATTCAAAGAACTATGCTTTACAGATATTTGCTTTCCTTGAAGGCTTTTAAGGGCCGACTAGTGCTTTTGAATCAATTACAGTAGATTCAACTGCATAATTATAGGCACAAAAAGGGCTTATAATTAGAAAGCGACTTATAGTAACACGTTTTTCCCGAAATGTCAAGAGGGCAGTTTGAGCCTATAATGCGAAAAGGTGGGTAACTTTGATAAAAAGGGGCGATTTCTGGTACGATAAATATGAATCAGGAATCAGTCTAAATTTTCAATTTGCAATTTTTAATTTTCAATCAATAAGACAATGAATCAAATATCAAAGACCTATGATCTTGAAGAAAGAACTGCTAAGCTTGGGGAGGCAATAATCCTATTTTGTAAAAGCTTGAGAATGGATCCTATTCTGAGCCCATTGGTAAACCAACTAGTAAGGTCAGGCACATCAGTTGGGGCGAATTATATGGAGGCTAACGGTGCAAGCTCAAGGAAAGATTTCCAAAACAAGATATTTATTTGCAAAAAAGAAGCTCAAGAAACCAAACACTGGCTACGAATGATCGCGATACATAGTGATGACAGAAAAGAAGAAATTAGGTTATTATGGAAAGAGGTACAGGAATTGACATTAATATTTCAGAAGATAACAGGTTCTTTAAGGAAAAAAATTGAGAACTGAAACAATGAAAATTTAATGAAAATTGTAAATTTTAAATTGAAAATTAGAGCATAATTATGGCTAATTTACCCGAAAGTTTTAATAAAAAGAGAGTTGAGGCTGATCGAGCACCTTCCGAGCGTGTGCTTCTGGATGTGCGTACATCCCGCACAGGTGAGGAGACGCCTGAGTCGATGGTGCAGTTCCTGGCCTCGATTGCCAGCCTCAAACGCTTGATTCTGCCTTTCTGGGGTTTGGGCGTGCCTATCAGCCTCGAGCTTGGGGTCATAGACCAGGCAATTCACTTCTTTGTATCTGTGCCTGTCAAATACCAGACATTTATAGAAGGGCAAATTGTCGCGGTTTATCCAAAAGCTCTGATCACCAAGGCAAAGGATTATCTGCCGGATGTATTTGGTTCAAAGGTCTTGGATCCTAGTTCTTCGGAGAACGGTATTCCAAGATCCAACATCCAAGATCCAAGATCCCACCTATATGTCGGACAAATGAAACTTATCTCTGATTCACTCTATCCGATTCGGACTTTCTCAGAATTCAAAGATGTGGACTCTCTAGCCTCATTACTTGGACTTTTGTCCAAGTCTGCACCTACTGACAAGATCAGTATACAATTTTTACTCAGACCCATCGGGAATGGCTGGCAAAGGAGGGGAGAGCGTGCTGCCGGTAAAATTCCAGACGCCATGGGAGTTGAGCAAAAAAATCCGTATGCCAAGGTGATTATGGACAAAATCGCAGTAAATGGCTTTAAGATGGCAATCAGGCTTGCAGTTAATTCTGAATCGCTTGAGCGCTCAGAACATCTGATTCGCCAAATTGCCAATAGCTTTGCTTCATACAATAATCCGACGGGCAATAGTTTAATTTTCAGAAGAGTCTTCCTCTGGCAGAAAGAACGCCTGATCAAAGCTATGATTAAAAGATCCCGCTTTTTTATGCCCAAACAAATTTTCAATATCAATGAAATAGCCACAATGTTTCATTTCCCATCTGACAAGCTGGCCAAAATTCACAACATTTCATGGCACAAGACTATTCTTTCAGAGCCTCCCGAGAAGCTGCCGATAAGTGAAGGTTTAACTGATGACCAGAAGGAAGAAATCAATTTTTTTGCCAGAACTGAATTTAAAAATAAGATGACGACTTTTGGAATCAAGGCCAATGACCGCCGCCGCCACATGTATATAATCGGAAAAACAGGCACAGGTAAATCAACGCTTATCGCCAATCTGGCAATTAGCGATATCCGCAAAAGAAAGGGCATGTGTATAATTGACCCGCATGGGGACTTGTGCGAGACAATTCTTGACTATATCCCTTCATACAGAATTAACGATGTGATTTATCTTGATCCGTCGGACTTGACTCATTCATTTCATCTTAATCCTATTGAGGTGACCGATAATTATCAGATGGAGCTCGTTGTGTCAGGAATTGTGGCTACTTTCAAAAAGATTTACGGTGAATCATGGGGGCCGAGGCTTGAGTATATTTTGCGCAACACCTTAATGACTATTGTCAGACTTCCCAATGCAACGCTTTTGATGGTGCCTGAAATGCTGACAAATGAGACATTCCGACGCGACGCTATGAAGCACATTGATGATCAGGTTCTCAAAAGCTTCTGGGAAAATGAGTTTGCCAATATGACTGATAAGCTCAGGGCCGAATCTATCTCGCCGATTCTGAATAAGGTCGGGCAATTCATCTCCAGCCGCTTTATCAGAAATATTATTCAAAATCCCAAGTCTACAATTGATCTTGAAAAAATCATGAATGAAGGGAAGATTTTGCTTTTGAATTTGTCCCAAGGAAGGTTGGGGGAGGATAATTCGGCACTTCTGGGTGCAATGTTTATCACCAAAATCCAGCTTGCTGCGATGAACCGGGTATCGCTTGCTGAAAAAGACCGGCTGGACTTCTATCTATATGTTGATGAGTTCCAGAATTTCGCAACGACAAGTTTTATCAAAATTTTGTCAGAGGCAAGGAAGTATCGCTTGAACTTGATTCTTGCCAACCAGTACATCTCACAAATTCCACCGGACGTCCGGGGCGCAATCTTCGGTAATGCAGGCACGATGGCATCTTTCTTGGTGGGCGCAGAAGATGCGGGATACATGGCCCGGGAGTTTACAGAACGGTTTAAGGAAGAGGATTTACTGGCCTTGGGGAATTATCAGGCTATTGTGAAGCTGGCAATTGACAGTATCACTCAGGCGCCTTTCTTGGCTTATACGCTTCCATTGCCGCAGTCGGCCACGCAAAATAGGGAAAAGGTGATTGCAAATTCAAGAGCAAGATATATGAAGAAGGTGGAAGGTTAATTCAAAAGGCAAAAATCAAAACTCAAAAGTGCAATTCAAAATTTAAAAATAATTAACTTTTGACTTTTTACTTGAAATTTTGACCTTTGAATTTTAACTTTTGCCTTTGAGGTTATTTAGATTTTCTCCTGAGGAATAGTCCACTAATAGCTGTAGGGATAAGTCCAATTAAAGGTAATGCTTCAGGACCTGTAGGTGGTGTTGTTGTTGCTTTGGTAGGTGGGAAGACAGGAAGTCCTCCTTTGGTTGTTGTTGGGTTAGTTGTGCTT
>DATIJS010000031.1:0-2288 GCA_035478335.1 Saccharimonadales bacterium (SeqCode)
GTAGTTAGATTGATTCTATATTTTACATATAGATAAATTGTTGCATTTTTCAGATAAAGTGGTTAACTGTCCAAACCATTTTAAAACCTGAAAACTGCGAAAAATAAGACCTCTTGTACTTCGGTTTTTGGGAGAAGTTCAGGAGGTTTTTGCCTGAAAAGAAGATTCAACCTGCATAATATATTTTACTTTTTGACTAGCTCTCCGATTACCAATAATCTTTTAAATGTAGTTCCAGGAGGCCAACAGGTCATAAGAGTAACCGTCTTTCGATTCATTTTTTGTCTCAAATAACTTATATTAGTGGGATCTGCATATTTAATCTCTACTATTTTATATTGGTATTTAACCTTTTTGTAGAACAAATATATTTTGTCGTCTTTTTTTAGTTTATTTAACAAATAAAAAATCGAGTTATACCTGAGTGCTTCATAGAAATCCACAGATGAATGTGAAAATAAAAATACATTTCCTTTTTCCCCGGGATACACGCTCCCTTTTGCATGAGCTACACCCTTTGTTAAAGCCCATTGGTATTCTGACTCATTATAAGGATTTACATCAGCAATAACTTTGGAATTTGCACCTATCTTGGGTATTACGATCCCAAATTCATCATCAACAGAATGAACAATATTAGCATTTGCGTCATGATGAATCAAAGAATAATCGAGTTCATTTTTTATAATGGGGAAAAATGTAAAGATAAAAACAATTAATGAGAATGCGACTGCAGCTATCCCAAAAACTATCAAGAAGTTTGAAAGCCTTTTCATGAAGTTTACTTAGCCTTTTGTCTTTTGTAGAAAAAGAAAGCAAATGTGACAAGAGCGATTAAGCCAAGAGCAATCAAAATATTTTTATTTGCAAAAATACTCTTTGTTAGGTTTTGTTTGTCGTTCGTATTCTCAGTACTTGCTCCTTTTACCCCTTTTTCTGCACTTTTTGTTGAATTTCCCAAAACGCCTGAACCACCTGTTCCGTTTGCACCGCCATTTTCACTTGTTCCTACTTGAGATGACTTACCAACAGCTATTGCACCACCAGTCTGGCTTGTTGTAGCGGTTGTGCTATTTGTTGTTGTCACGGTGATATTTGAGTCTCCAACGAGTCCTGAGCCGTTTCCTGCGCTGTTAAATGCCCTTATTGCATAATAGAATGTTTTGTTGCAGTCAGGAACATTATTGGTAAATTGACCATCTTGATTGGAACCTATTGAAACTGAATCTACTCGTGTTCCGGAATCTGCATTAAAAGTAGTATTGTCTGAACGGTAAAGTTCAACTTTTACTGTTTTTCCGCTGTCATTGGCTGTTTTGAATTTAATCACATATTGACAAGAGTTGGGGTGATCTTTTGAATAATTTGAAGGAGCATCCGGTACGGAATCGCTGAAATCAACTGTCACTGTCTCTGATTGGACTGCATTTTCTCCGTCAGAGGCCGTTGCGTAGAAGCTGTAGGTTCCTTTTTGGTTTATAACTGAAGATGTGACCGAACAATTATCCGTGTTTCCCCCAGGTGACAAAACAATATCTGAACCAAATTGACTAAAATCGCCATCAGTTGGGCTTTTTTTATAGCATCTGACAGTTATGGAATCTCCATTTGTAGTTAATGAAACAAAGTTGATAGGAAAGTTGTCAACTCCTATCGGACTTTTTGGCTGTTCAAGCTTAATTGAAACAGTTGGACTTACTGCATATGCTGTCTGGGCAAAGCTTAGCAATACAATTCCAGCAAATAGACTTAGTAGTTTTTTAAGCATTATACCTCCTTCGCAAATAATATCCTATAACAACAGATCCGAAGCCAAATATCAAGAACGCACCCGCAATATACATCCAGAATGTTTTTGCACCTGTCTCAGGAAGTCCTTCTGCTACTGTTGATGCTCCAAGAACTTCTTGTGTCTGATTTACCTTAATACTTGCACCCTGCACTTCACCATTTACGACATTGACTGCTGTGCCTACAAATACGCCCGTATCGGAATTTGCCTGAACAGGGGAAGCTGCAAGAGATGTTCCCTGTGCTGTCGCGAGATCTTTATAAAGTCCTGATTTTTCTCCACCGTCAATATTTGCAAAAAGGGTTAGAGTTACAGTTTCACCAATAATCATGTCTCCCAATTTCCAAGTACCGGGGGAGTGGTAGGTTGGCTCAGTAGTGGTTCCTTCAGATTTTAGATCGCCTCTTTCGCTTGAAGTGGCTGTCCATGAACCTCCTTGATAAACAAAGCCCTTTGGCAAAAGATCAACTACCTTGACATCCTTTACAGCAGATTG
>DATIJS010000032.1:0-2075 GCA_035478335.1 Saccharimonadales bacterium (SeqCode)
AAAAAATTGTTTCCCCACCAAAAAGTCTCGATTGCCAGCAATCCAAAAAAGTGGGAACCCCTCTTCTGTTAATTGTTTTAGCTTTTCCTTAATTTTTTGCCACAATGGCTCTGGATCATCATCTCCAATCCAGGCATCAAAAATATCACCCAGCAGATAAAGCGAGAGCTTTTCTGCTGTTGCGGTATCTGTTTGCTGCCCTATCTTTTCCAAGACACGCAAAAAAGCTTCGACGGTCTCCGGTCGATTGGGATGAAGATGAATATCCGATATAAAAAAGGCTGTCATATACTATGGTGAATTGGGATTTGCTGCCAGTATACAGCGGGATGGATTGACACTCTATAGACAAATATCAGTAAGTTAAATACCTTATAGTTTCATTCCCAGGAAAGAATATGCAAAAAGCCATTGTTCAAATACCTGAAATAAAATTATTGTAAAAATTCACGCGGAGACAAGACTGTCACGATATTTTTGCAGATATTCAATGGAAAATCTTTGGAATTTCCTGTAATTAAGTATTTTGCTTTTCCCTGATAGCAAGCGTATGTAGCGTTCCCCCGCTTTCTGGACAACTAAGCCGCCAATTTTAACCCATATTGAACCGGAGTCAAGTAACCAAGCGCTGAATGTGGTCTGCCTTGGTGATAATGATCGATCCAGCTCGCAATTAGACCAAAAGCCTCATCTTTATTCTTAATATTTTGTAACCATATGCACTCTTCCTTTAGAGATCGGAACCATCGTTCGATCATGCCATTTTGCTCTGGGGTATAGGGTGTTATATATTCCTGCTGAAGACCATATTTCCTAGCTGTGCTGGTAAAAACCTTTGAACCAAATACCAAACCGTTGTCAGAACGTAGAATGAGACCATGAATCATATTTATACTGCGACTTTTAACAGCGTCTTCCAAGGCAGCAGCTGCTACATCAGCTACACCTCGGTCAGAAAGGCGCCAACCAACGATTTGACGATCACAACAGTCTATAATTGCAGTCAAATGGCACCACCCGTCTCGTCCGCAAAATAGATGGGTCGTGTCAATTGCCCAGCGCATATTTGGCTCTTTAGTACGGGAGATCGAGCCCAAAACTCGAGGTCTATTACCTTTTTTGTGACGATTAATCTGCCAATGATTCAATTTAATCACTCTGTGAATTTTTTTACGATTCACTTTTTCATGCCATTCACGGTTAATCAATGCTACTATCCTCCTTAACCCATATTGCGGGAATTTATCTATAATTTCCCGAATTTTTAGAGTTAATGGTTCGTCAATTTTTTGCGTATCATTTTTTTGAGGCTGATAATAAAAAGTTGAACGAGGTACATCAAACCATTTACATAGCTTCAAAATACTAACTGGATGTCCTTCCTTGGTCATCTCGCGCTGAATCGTTAAAAGGACATCTCTCCCTGGTCGATTAGCGCCTGCAGCTTTTTTCTAGCATCAATCTCTAAGACAAGCTCACCTACTTTGGCACGTAAGGCCAAAACTTCCTTTTCATGGCCTTCTTGTCTTTCCTTGGTGGTGGTTTTTAAATTTTGTTCACCACCCTCTAAAAATAATTTAACCCAGGACTCGAGCTCTGATTGCCGTAAATCATGCTTGCGGCAAATATCTACTAAAGATACCTCATTTTTTAAAATTGAAACGACCAACTCGGACTTACGTTTAAATGTCCACCGTTGGTTATCTGTCTTGCTAACCATAGTTTCCTCCTCTTTTTTACAGTTATACACTGTCCAGCTTTAGAGGGGAACGCTATAGATTGCCGCTATGCCTTCGCTTTGCCCTTTAAATCCCCAAGATATATCTGGAGAACTATAGGTCAAAAATCATAAAAAATTTACTATAATTCAATCAGGAAAAATTAAAAATAAAAGAAATTTATGGAGCATTTTATGAAAAACTTAGGAAACGATGAAAAAGAATCTCAAGATTTCGATAGCCAAGAGGGTAAAAGCTCTGAAAAAAATTTACAACTACTTTTAGAAGAGTTAGTAACTAATGCAAATCTTGATTTTGATATAACTACAAAAATAGTATTGATTGTAAGTAAAATGA
>DATIJS010000033.1:0-57417 GCA_035478335.1 Saccharimonadales bacterium (SeqCode)
TCAGAGATTGATGGCGGGAATGCAGAGAAAATAAGACAATTCCTGGCTAAATACAATTCTCCTCTTGAGCCCTATGCTGTTGACATTGTAAACGCTGCAGATGAGTACGGACTAGATCATCGACTCATTGTAGCCATTGCCATGCAGGAATCTGGCTTATGCAAGACTATCCCCGAAGGATCAAACAACTGCTGGGGGTTTGGAATATATACCGGGCATGTAACCCGCTTCGCAGATTACAAAGAGGGAATATACACTGTCACCAAAGCGCTTGCTACCAGATACAAGAATAAAGGGCTTGTAACTCCTGAGCAAATCATGACCATGTATACACCAAATAGCAACGGAAGCTGGGCACACGGCGTTAATCACTTCATGGACAAACTCCAATAATTCTGTAAAGCTGAATTTTTACGAACTCGAATTTCACTTATACAAAATTTTGACAGGTTATCAAAATAGTGCTCTGAAAAAACTGTCCCGCAGAGCTTATAGTTTAATGCTTGACAAACCCATAGTTATATGTTATAATCCTCCACAGATCCTAAGGCATGTGCCCAAAACACTTGCGTTAGGATTTTTTTTAGCAAAAATTAAAACTTAAACTGCATATAAAATCAAAACTATGAAATTAAACATACTCAAAGCATTTACAATCGTATTTTTTGGGCTGTTGATAACAACTGGTAAGGTATCGGCAAACACAGCCAGACCTTCTGCTGTGCTTATATCAGATAGCAATATCAAACCTGCTGACAAACGTGCTGAGACTTTGAGAATATATCTGGAGTCATACAACTCACCTCTGGCGCCTTATTCCAAAACATTTATTCAGGAAGCAGATAGGAATAATCTGGATTGGAAATTGGTAGTATCAATTGCCGGAAATGAGTCACAATACGGACAAATGATTCCGCCAGAATCATACAACGCATGGGGATTTGGTGTTTATGGCACAAATGTTCGCTATTTTTCTTCATGGGATGAAGGAATTGCTGTAGTTTCCAAAGCGCTCAGAACAGAATACATGAACCAAAGAGGGGCAACAAATGTGTATGAGATAGGCTCAACCTATGCCGAGGACCCGCTGTGGGCAAATAAGGTAATGTTTTACATGAACAAACTTGAAGATTTTAACAATCAAGCTCCTAACTCAACTCTTTCCATTTCGCTTTAAATATTCTATAATGAAATTGTGTTTTCGGACAATTATCAAAATGCCTAGCATTTTGAAGAGCGGACGTGGTGAAATGGTAGACACGCAAGTTTTAGGAACTTGTGCTCAAAAGGCTTGGAGGTTCAAGTCCTCTCGTCCGCACACTTCTTGACAATCATATGCAAAAATCATTAATAGAAAAACAACCTGACGGAACAATAAAATTAACAATATCAATTCCGTTCGATTTGATATCAAAAGCGCGGGAGAAAGCAATAATTGAAGTAAGTAAACAGGCCAATGTACCTGGATTTAGAAAAGGCAAAGCCCCTGAAAAATTGGTTGAGGAAAAGCTGAATAAAGAACAAATTGATCAGGATGTCCTCAAAGATCTTCTACCCGGAGAATATCAAAAAGCAATTGCCGAGCACCAATTAAGACCAATTATGAACCCTAAAATACATATTGAAAAGATGGACGAAGGGAAAGACTGGACATTTGAAGCATTGACATGTGAAGCGCCTGCAGTTGAGGCTGGAGATTACAAAAAAAGTGTCCAGAAAGTTACAGCAAAGAGCAAGATAATTTTACCCGGGAAAGAGCCGCAAAAACCAACCTTTGAGGAGATTGCCAAGGCAATTCTTGAAACATCAAAGGTTAATGTTCCGGCAATCCTTCTTGAGCAGGAGACAGACAGATTGCTCTCCCAACTTCTAAATGATATCAAAAAGCTTGGGCTTAATCTTGAACAGTATTTGGCCTCAACCAATCGCACGCCTGAAGACCTGAGAGCAGAATACTCAAAAAGAGCAGAAGATGACATGAAGCTGGAATTTGTATTACAAAAAATTGCAGAAAATGAAAAAATAACGGTTGAAGAGAAAGAAATTGAAGAAGCTATCCAAAAAGCAAAGTCTGATGAAGAAAGAAAGCATTTGGAAGGAAATAAATACCTATTAGCAGCCATTCTCAGGCAGCAAAAAACGCTTGATTTTCTTATGGGATTGTGATAGAATAACGTCGCAATGGCAAGTAAAGTGTCAAAAAAGCGCATAATCAGAAATTCGCTGGAGGCTATCACCAACATCGGTGACGCTAGCGGTGTAATAAAAGGTGTTGGGAAATCTTTAGTAGATGATATGGCAATAGATGGTGCCAAGGATTTTTTCGGAGATTTTCTGGGAATGGATCTAAACTCATCAAAAAATAAAGCTTCGGATAAATCAGAACACGAGCCTCAAAATACAGACGCAAACGGCGAAATTGATATAGTCAATTTCAAGACCAAGTCTTTTGAGAAAAAAGCACATCATGTCGAGCAGCGAGTAGAGGCAGCGATTGATTATCATCGTGACATTCTCAGATCATCCGAACATGCCTCAAAGCAGGAATTGCACACCAGACAAAGTCAAATTCAACAGCTCAGACTGGAAATACAGGCATTGGCCAGTTCTATTAAAGTCCTCAAAATGGAATTTGCTCAAGTTACTACAGAGCAATCAGTCGCCAATGTCGGTATATATCAGGAAAACTTTCTGGAATGGATGATAAAGCAAATCCGTGCAGCACGTGAGAAAGTAGACAATTCAAGCGCATGTCTTAATATATCAAAAAATAAACAAAGCAAAAAAGGATATTGGGGTATGTTCAAAAAACACGGCACCAGCTTCGCCATGTCCAATGAACGCGGAGTAGCCACGCAGGTAGGGTAAAGTCACCTAAAATGAACTGTTTGACACATAGCTTTTAGATTTGCTATCATCAAATTAATGAAAAGACAGGGAAGCATTATAAGTATCATTATTAACTCCTAACAAGGAGGTTTTATCGCATTGCTTTAAACCTCCCCGCAACGGGAGTTTTTTTATGGATAATATGAATAAAGTAACCGTACAATCAATTGATGAGGCTGCCAAGACGCTTGAAAAAGTAGTTAAAAAAACACCGCTTCAATTCAACAAAAGACTTTCTGACTTATATCAAGCCAATGTATATATCAAACGGGAAGACCTTCAAGATGTCAGATCTTTTAAAATCCGTGGCGCTTACAATAAAATTGCCTCATTGTCATCAAAACAAAAAGAGCATGGAGTTGTAACTGCAAGTACGGGTAACCACGCACAAGGGGTCGCCTACAGCTGCTTTCTCCTCAAAATAAAAGGAACAATTTTTATGCCAACTGTGATACCAAATCAAAAAATTGAAAAAGTAAAGCACTTTGGCGGAAAATTTATTGAAATAAAACTAGTTGGCAACACTTTTGATGATGCTGTTGAAGCATCTTTGGATTATTGTAAAGAAATAAATGCGAATTATGTTCATCCATTTGATGATCCTGTAACAATTTCAGGTCAGGGAACTACCGGAAAAGAGATTTATGAGAAACTCGCTGGTGAGGTAGATGTGATCATTTCTCCGATCGGCGGAGGAGGTCTGATATCCGGAATCTCTACATACGTCAAAACTAAAAATAAAAAGATAAAAGTTTTTGGTGTCGAAGCAGAAGGTGCTGCAAGCATGGAGCAATCTTTACGCACAAAAAAAATAGTACCACTTGGAATTTTTGATACTTTTGTTGATGGAGCTGCCGTGAACAAAGTTGGAAATTATGCTTTTGAAATCTGCTCAACACTTGTTGAAAAAGTGTGCATTGCTAAGGTAGGTAAAATTTGCTCAACCATGATAGATCTTTACCAACAAGAGGGGATAATCGCCGAACCTGCAGGCGCGCTGTCTATCTCAGTCCTTGATGATTTAAAAAGCGAAATAATAGGCAAAACAGTTGTATGTGTTCTGAGTGGAGGAAACAATGATATTTTGAGATATCCTGAGATTATGGAAAAAAGTCTTGTTTACAAAGGATTAAAACACTATTTCCTTGTAGAATTTGCACAAAAACCTGGCCAATTGAAGGCTTTTCTCAATCACGCACTTGGCCCCTCAGATGATATTGTTTTGTTTGAATATATCAAAAAGAATTCTCGCGAAAAAGGCCCGGCACTCATTGGAATTGAGCTTACAAAGAAAGAAGATTTAACCCCTCTTCTTGACAAAATGGACAAGCTGCAGATACGATATACCAAGATAGATAGCGATGACCCGCTATATGGATTTGTTCTATGACCCTTCGGCAGGCTCAGGGTCATATTGAGTTTATCGAAATATGAAGATAATACAGACAAATAATGCACCCGCTGCGGGCGGCCCATATTCGCAGGCAATAATCTCCGGTAGTTTTGTTTTTTGCTCAGGGCAGATTGGCCTTGATCCCAAAACCGGTGAGCTAAAAGGAGCTGATATTATTTCCCAAACAACTCAGGTAATCTTCAATTTAAGTGCTGTTCTTGAAGCAGCGGGATCATCACTACAAAACGTTATTAAGACGACATGCTATCTTACAAATATTTCTGACTTTCAGAAGTTTAATGACATTTACGCAAAACACTTTGTTTCAAACCCCGCCCGTGCAACAATAGAAGTATCCAATCTCCCCAAAGATGCAATTGTAGAGATCGAGCTGGTCGCTGAAATTGTGCTATAATCAATTCTCGGGCTCATAGCTCAGTTGGTTAGAGCCGGATCTATAGCTCAGTTGGTTAGAGCGCTTCATTGACATTGAAGAGGTCAGCGGTTCGAATCCACTTAGATCCACATTGACATTGTCAAGGAACGGAGACCGAAGGTCGAGTTCGCCTGAGAGCGAAGCGAAACAGGGGTGGGGAGAGGTTCGACTCCTCTTGGGCCCACAAATATTTAATACATGCAACCAAGACTGCAACGCTACAAAAAATTTATAGATACTCAATTTATCGATAGCCTACTCTGGAATAAGGACTACTCGCTTTATGGACTGGATAAAAATTTAAGAACCAAAATCGAAGCTGGCCAATTCAAAAATATAATATTTACAGGAATGGGCTGTTCTGCTATTGTCTCTGACGTTATCAAAGGATTCTTTGCCAATCAGCAAATATCACTTCATGTTGAGGTATTAAACGATTATCAGTTTGGTTTTCTTGTTGATAAAGAAACTCTCACTGATGAAAAAACTCTAATTATTATCAGTTCTTACAGTGGATACTCCCAGGAACCGCTTAACTTTTACCAAAACATTAAGGATTTAACGCAAAACGTAATTTTTCTAACATCAGGGGGCAAATTAGCCGAAATTGCAAAAAATAATCATGTTTCCTTAATTTATTGGAAATTACGAGAACCAGACCGAGAGTACCCACTTTTTCATGTTCCACAATATTTCAGCATACTGCTCGATATTTTCGCGGAATTGAAGATGATTAAATCAAATTATTACAAAGAACTAGAAGAATCTGTTGCATTTCTAAAAAATTATTTTACTGAGGAAAGAATTAAGCTATCCGAGTTAATAGCCGGGAAGTTAAGAGATAGAGAAATTATATTTTTAGCTAATCCAATGTGGTATTTTACCTTACTGAAGCTAGCAGATATGCATTTCAATGAAATGTCTATGGCTCCTGCTCACAGAAATTTCTTCCATGAATTTACCCACAGTGAAGTAGCTGTTTTTACCAATCCCAAAAATAAGCTTGCAATTGTAATATTTAGAGATGCAGAAGAAGACGAATATACAAACGAAAAAATAGATAATCTTGTTTCTATTCTAACTGATAAAAATACTGCTCAAAACAAAAATATTGAACTAATCGAAATACACTTGAATCAGGCTAATTTCTTTGAAAAATTCTTCTCCTCGCTTCTTTTCACAAATTACATTGCTTATTTTTTGGGAATATATAACAAAACTGAATCTAGAGAGCTAATTTCGTTATCAGCAGGAAATCCCTGGTATAATCAGAAAACAATACAATCGGAAAAGTAGGATGAAAAAATATATTTTATGAACAGATCTGAAGCGTATAGCTTGCTAACCAAATATTTAAATAACAAAAACCTCCTCAAGCACTCGCTTGCTGCGGAGGTGGCTATGATTGCACTTTACAAACGTCTAACTCCTCAGAATGATCAAAATACTGCTGATGAAGAGAAATGGGGGATTACAGGACTTTTACATGATGCAGATTATGAGCTGGCTCGAACTTCAAATCAGCTTGACAAACACGGGCTTTTACTTTTTGAAAAAGAACCAGATATTGTTCCAGAAGATATTACACATGCGATTAAGTCACACAATTACAAAAATACCAAAGTGTTGCCTGAAAGTCTGATGGACTGGTCTATAACAGCTTGTGATCAGCTGACAGGACTAATAGTCGCAGCAGCACTCGTTCTACCTGATAAAAAACTTTCATCTTTAACAGCAGATTCTGTGCTCAAACGAATGAAATCACCATCTTTTGCCAAAGGTGCAGATAGGGAGGCTATAAAGTTTTGCGAGACAGAACTTAAAATCCCGCTTCCCGAATTTGTAGAAATTGTTCTTAAGGCAATGCAGTCAATTAGTGACGATTTAGGGCTTTAAATTTGACAATATAAACCAAACCTTTCTATACTACTTCTATGAGCCAGCCATATGAAAAATCCAGCCTCAAACTTTCAAGAAAACAAATTGTTGTGAATAATTTTGTAGGTGGTCTTTTCTGGGCGCTTGGAGCGACAGTGGGACTGGCATTTATTTTTGCGCTTCTAAGTCTTATTGCAAAAAATGTTAACCTGGTCCCATTCGTAGGATCATTTGTTTCCCAAGTAATTAATTTCGTCATCTCGCACAACCCAAATCTTCAAAAATAACTCAACTCTTTATAATCAACCACAATTCAGCTATAATTTAATATATGCAAAAGCAAAACTTAGATGAACTTCGTCATTCAACAGCTCATCTCATGGCGGCAGCTGTACTAGAATTATTTCCGGGAACTCAAAACGCAATTGGACCCGCTGTTGAAAACGGCTTCTATACTGATTTTGATTTTGGAGATGTACAAATTTCAGAAACTGACTTTACAAAAATTGAAGCAAAAATGCGGGAGATTGTTAAAACTTGGAAGAAATTTGAAGTTAAAGAAGTAACTCCCGATGAGGCAAAAAAATTATTTAAACATAATAAATACAAAACTGAACTTATTGAGGATCTTGAGAAAAAAGGTGAAAAAATTACTGTAAATAATCCCGGAGGTTTTCTCGATCTATGCCGTGGCGGACATCTTGATAATCCTGCAAACGAAATTTCAGCATTCAAACTCCTTTCAATTGCCGGAGCATACTGGAAAGGGTCAGAAAAAAATAAAATGCTGACACGCATTTACGGAACGGTTTTCCCAACTAAAAAAGAACTGGATGAACACCTCGCAATGCTTGAAGAAGCAAAAATGCATGACCACAAAAAACTCGGCAAAGAGCTTGATTTATTTGTATTTTCTGAAACAGTTGGTAAAGGATTACCCCTCTGGACACCAAAAGGATCAACCATTCGCCGTGAACTTGAAAGATTTATTGTTGATGAGGAAATTAGAAGAGGCTATCTGCACGTTTACACCCCAGATCTGGCAAATCTTGCTCTTTATGAAAAATCAGGACATTATCCTTTTTATAAAGAATCAATGTATGCGCCGATCAAAATTGATGACGAGCAGTTTATGTTGCGCCCTATGTCATGCCCGCATCATTTTGAATTATACTTGAGTAATCCTCACAGCTATAAAGAACTGCCTATTCGCTACGCAGAACTTGCCAAGCTATACAGATATGAACAATCAGGAGAATTGGCAGGATTACAAAGAGTAAGATCGTTTACGCTCGCTGATGCACACATCATTGTCAGTACCGAAGAGTCAGAAAAAGAGGTAAGCAATGTATTGGACCTAATCGATGATGTTTCCAAAATATTGGGAATACAACTAGGAAAAGATTATTGGTACAGACTCTCACTTGGGGACAAATTGAATGAAAAAAAATATTTTAAAGATGATGCTTCATGGGATCATGCTGAAAAAGTATTAAGAAATGCTCTTAAAAAAAGAAATGCGGATTTTGTTGAAGCTGAAGGGGAAGCTGCGTTTTATGGACCAAAAATTGATGTCCAGATGAAAAATGTAAATGGAAAAGAAGACACAGCGTTTACGGTTCAGTATGATTTTGTAATGCCAAAAAGGTTTAATTTGAAATATATCAACGCTGCAGGTGAAGAAATCCAGCCTGTTGTAATACACAGATCGTCAATTGGGGCTATTGAGCGCATTATGGCATTTTTGATTGAGAAATATGCTGGGGCTTTCCCCACTTGGCTCGCACCTGTCCAAATGATACTGCTTCCGATTGCGGACAGACATATAGAATTTACAGAAAAAGTAAATAAAGAACTTAGAGAGAAGGGATTTCGTAGCGAAGTCGACACACGCTCTGAGAGGCTTCAGGCCAAGATTAGGGATGCCGCTTTACAAAAAGTACCTTTTATGGGTATAATAGGGGATAACGAATTGGAAAACAACGCTGTGTCTGTGAGGGCACGCGGTGGAGAAGACTTGGGATCACTCTCAATTGAATCTCTAATTAATCAGTTACAAGAAAAAATTGATAAGAAAATATAAGCCAACACTTAAGAAAACGTATAGACTCAATCAGCGCATATTTGCATCCCCTCTAAGGGTTATAGATGCAGAAGGAAAACTAATTGGGGTTATATCGAAATTCGAAGCACTAAAACTTGCCCAGGAGCAGGGATTGGATTTGGTAGAAATCGCACCAAAAGCTGTTCCGCCGGTTGCAAAAATAGTTGACTTTAATAAGTTTCTTTATCAACAGGAAAAAAAGAAAAAAGAGGAAAAGAAAAAAGCAAAAGTAAGTGAAACCAAGGAATTAAGACTTGGCCCATTTATGTCTGAGAATGATCTTCAAGTCGTAATCAGACGGGGAAGGGAATTCTTGGAAGAAGGACACAAATTGAGGTTGGTTCTTAAATTCAGAGGACGGGCAATAGTTCATCCGGAATTCGGACATAAGACAATCGGTAAGTTGGTGGAATCATTAAAAGATATCTCAAAAATAGACAGGGAAGCACATTTTGAAGGCAAACAATTGGTAGCACTTCTTTCAGCTGAAAAGGGAAAGAAAACAGAAGAATTAACACAAAAATTAAATTAATATGAAAAAAGCAATGAAAACAAAACAGAAAGTAAGAGGATCTGTCAGTAAGCGTTTTAAAGTGACCAAAACAGGCAAGGTACAATTTGCGCATCAATTTGGCAGTCACAAAAAGCTGCATAAATCAAAGTCCAGAATCAGACGTCAAAAAGAACCGGGAACATTGACAGGTGCATTTGCAAAAAAAGTAAAACAAATGCTCGCAGTAGCATAGAAAGGTATTTATGGCTAGAATTAAAAGAGGAGTTGTATCAAAAAGAAGACACAATAAGTTGCTTGACCTGACAAAGGGATTTAGAGGTACCAAAAGTACCCTGATTCGTGAAGCAAAGGCAGCAAGTCTTCATGCCGGTCAATATGCCTACAATGGCAGAAAAGAACGCAAAAGCGACTTCAGATCTCTTTGGATCATAAGAATCGGCGAGGCAGTAAAGCAACAAGGACTTTCATACAGCGTATTTATCGACAAATTGAAAAAATCCAACATCGAGCTTGATCGAAAAATCCTCAGCAGCCTTGTACTGGAAGATCCAATTGCGTTCAAACAGGTCGTTGACTTAGCAAAAAAAGTATAGTATAAACAATATAGATGAACAAATTTGAAGTTAAAAATTGGTTTTATTTTTACTTTACTTCCCAACCCGGGAGGTTGTGTAGTGGTTTAAATAACTAACAAAAAATAAACCAAGACCCAAGACCTCCCAAAGCGGGAGGTTTTTTTATGATTAATTTTAGAAATTTAAATTATGAATAAAGCAAAAAATATTATAATTGCCGGTCCATGCGCAGCTGAATCAATGGAACTAATCGTAGAATCGGCAAAGCAAGCCAAAAAACGCAAGGTCGACTTTCTCAGAGTTAGCTTATTCAAGCCGAGAACCAAACCAGGCTTTGAAGGAGTAGGAGAAGATGGTATTGATTTTCTCATTGCAGCAGCCAAATTGGGAGTTAATCCCGCAACAGAAGTGCTTTTCCCTGATCAGGCAAAAAGAATCATGGACAAAGTATTTACTGCTGTGCCGGAAACAAAATTGCTGCTCTGGATCGGTTCAAGAAACCAGCATCATGTAATCCAGCGTGAAACAGCAAAAATTATTGCTAGTGACAAAAGAGCATATTTGCTTGTAAAAAACCAGCCTTGGAAAAATAAAAAACACTGGGAGGGAATTGCCGAACATGCACTTGAAGGAGAAATTGACAGAGATCATCTATACATGTGCCACAGAGGTTTTGCTCCTCATGGATACGAAAACCCGTATGAGATGAGGAACATTCCTGATTTTGAGATGAGTATGGAAATCAGAGAAGAAACAAAATTGCCTATGATATTTGATCCATCGCATATTGGAGGTACTGTTGAAAATGTCTTACGGATTGCAAAAGAATCCAAGAAGTATGAATTCGACGGCTTGATGGTAGAGGTTCACATGGACCCCAAAAATGCGATGACTGATGCCGAACAACAGCTGACATGGGAGCAATTTGATGAATTGGTAAAAAAATAAGACTATGAAAAAAATAATAGTCAATCTTCCTGATGTCACAAATCATCATTATTCTGTATTAATCGGTGTAGATCTTTTTGAAAAAATAGCAGAGATAGTTGATCTGTCTACCTACTCAAATATCGCAATAATTACAGATAAAAATGTTGCAGGCTATTTGGATATTATCCAAAGCAATTTAGCAATTAAGCCGCTCACTATCACTTTGGAACCTGGAGAAAAACACAAAAACACGAAATCGCTTGATATCATTTGGAATGAACTTATAAAAACAAAATTTGATAGAAAATCTTTGATTATTAACTTAGGTGGTGGTGTTATTTGTGACATTGGCGGATTTGCCGCGAGTACTTATATGCGCGGAATTGATTTTATCAATGTACCGACTACTCTTCTCTCACAAGTTGATGCAAGTACAGGAGGTAAAACGGGAATAGATTTTGCAAATCTCAAAAACATTATTGGAACATTTCAGCAACCTAAAGCAGTAATAATTGACGTCTCAACTCTTGCTACACTGCCCAAAAGCGAACTAAACTCCGGTTTTGCGGAAATAATCAAACACGGACTAATTAGGAATAAAAATTATTTTGAAAAAGTGAGTTCAAAAAAACCCGAAGAGTATTCCAGCGAAGAATTAATTGAAATAATTATAACGTCTTGTGAGATAAAAAAAGATGTAGTCGAAAAAGATCCAACAGAGCAGGGAATTAGAAAAATTTTAAATTTTGGCCATACAATCGGACATGCAATAGAGTCTCTTAGTCTTGAAACAGAAACACCCTTACTGCATGGTGAGGCAATTTCTATTGGAATGGTAGCAGAGGCAAAAATGTCAAATTTACTTGGGTTTTTGCCGGAGAGCGATCTAGAAATTATAAAACAAAGCTTTATTAATGCTAATTTACCGATAAAAACCTTGATCAACTCAGTACAAATAATTGAAAAAATTGAGAAGGACAAGAAGAATTCGTTTGGAGAAATCAAATGGACTCTTTTAAAACAAATAGGTGAAGCAACCTATGACATTGCAATTGATGAAAAAATTATTAGTGAAGCACTTGAATACATCTCATGAAACAAGTAATCATTTATCCATTAAAAGATAAGATAGACGCAGAAGTCATAATTCCCGGATGTATTGGGTATACAATTCGCGCACTTAACATTGCTGCTATGACTAGTGGGAGTGTCAAAATTTTAAATCCTTTAAAAAGCGATGATATTTATTCAATGGTAAATGCCCTTAAATCTCTTGGCATAGAAATTATTGAAAGTGAAAACAATTTCACAGTGATCGGAGATATTAGTGATATAAAAAACAAAAATTACACTATAGATATTGGCCTGTCAGGAAGAACTGCACGGACACTTTTGGCCTTACTTTGCATTGTTCCCGGTGAAAAAGTTTTAACTTGCCACGAAGAATTTAAAAAACGCCCGGTAGGAGATCTGGTTGAGGGGCTGAGGCAAATTGGTGCAAAAATTGAATACTTAGAAAAAGAAAATCATCTTCCAGTTAAAATTTCTGATACCTATCTCAACTCGGGAACAATTTCAATGAATGGAGAACTAAGCAGTCAGTATTTTTCAGCTCTTATGATGATCGCCCCAATTGTCGGGGATATGATAATTAATGTAAATGGTAATCAATCTTCAAAGCCATTTATAGACATGACTATTGATATCATGAAAAACTTCGGAATAAAAATTGAAAACAATAATTACAAACACTATAAGATTGTGACGGGCCAAACTTATATAAATCCGGAAAATTATCTAGTTGAACCTGAAGCAACCAGTGCAAGTTATTTTTGGGCAATGGCAGCTATCACAGAAAGCAAAATAAAAGTCTTAAATCTCGGACCAAATTCCAGACAGGGTGATATAAAATTTGTTGATGTACTTGAAGAAATGGGCTGCAAGATAAATAAAAACACAGAAGAAAATTGGATTGAAGTTGAAGGATCAAGGGAGCTTAAAAGTACAAATGCCGACATGAATGACACGCCGGATTTAGTTCCAACGCTTGCCGTTGTTGCTGCATTTGCAAAAGGACAAACAATAATAACAAATATTGCCCATGCCAAAATAAAAGAAACAGATAGGATAGAGGCTCCAAAAAATGAACTTTTAAAAATGGGGATAATAGCTGAGTCAACAGATAGCTCGTTGATAATTAATGGCGGAAGTCCTCTTGGATCAGAAATTGAAACTTACAGCGACCACCGTATGGCAATGAGCTTTGCAGTAGCTGGAACTAAGATCGCAGGAATTTCTATAAATAATCCGGATGTAGTCAATAAATCTTTTCCTGATTTTTGGAAAAAGCTAGAAGAAATTGGAGTAAAAATTGAGAGGAGCGCAAATTAATGAAAATTGTTCTGATTGGCTTTATGGGAGTAGGAAAAAGTAGTGTCGCACCACAGCTGGCTAAAAAACTCGGAATAAATATAATTGAGATGGATGATTTTATTGAAAAAAAAGCTGGAAAAACTCTCAAGGAAATTTTTGCAAGTGGGGGAGAAAGCTCATTCAGGAAATTTGAAAATGAAGTTTGTCATGAAATAGCAAACATAGATAATGCTGTTATTTCAACAGGAGGAGGAGTTGTTATGAATGCAAATAATTTTACGAGTCTTAAAAATAATTCCACAATTATAGAACTTAATGCATCTTTTGATACAATTCTTAAGAGAATTAACCAAAAGATACCTAGACCATTATTTAAAGATGAAGAGAGTGCCAAAAAATTATATGATTTAAGAAAACCATTATATGAAAAATTCGCACAAATTAAAATTTCAACAGATAATAAATCAGTGAGCGAAGTAACTAATGAAATAATTGAAAGTATAAAATTATGAATATATCAGGCAAAACAAAAATCTGTATGAGCATTGGACATCCAATCGGAAATTCACTTTCACCTCTTATGCATAATACAGGGTTTGAAAAATTGAAGATAGATAATGAGTATGTTTTTACTGCATGCAATGTAAAACCTGAAAATATTGAAAATTGCATCAAAGGAATCAGAGCACTTGGAATACGAGGCGTTAGCGTTACAATGCCGCATAAGAAAGCAATCATGCAATATTTGGATGACATTGACGACACAGCGGTACAGATTGGTGCAGTAAACACCATTGTTAATAACGATGGTAAATTAACCGGGTTCAACACTGACTGGCTGGGAGTTGTGAATTCAATTCAAAAAGTATCATCATTTGCCGGTAAAAAAGCTCTAGTTCTGGGCGCAGGTGGCGCTGCTAGAGCTGCAATATTTGGACTTATCAAAATGGGCGCCAATGTAATCATAATTAATCGAACTGACAAAAGCGCCATTGCGCTTGCAGATGAGTTCTTTTGCGAATATGCACCATATTCCGAGTTGGAAAGGGCAAAGCGTATGGATATCATAGTGAATACAACATCAGTCGGTATGCATCCGGATGAAAATCATAGCCCTTTGCCAAAGCAATTTATAACAAAGGAGCAAACTATATTGGACGCTGTATATTTTCCTTATGAAACTCAACTAATTAAAAATGCGAAAGCACAAGGAGCTAAAGCAATTCATGGAGCAGAGATGCTTTTGCAGCAAGGACTCGAACAGTTCAAGTTATATACTGGTGTTAATGCGCCGGAGGAAACAATGAGAAGTGTATTAATTGATCATTTGAAAAAACAGCAAATCTAATATGAAGATAATTTACTGTTTACCAATTATTAAGAGCAGGAAAAATGAAGTTTTGGATATAATTAATGAAAACATTAATCAATATCTCTACTTTGAAATCTGGCTTGATTATATTGATGATCTTGATGATGAATTTATCAAAAAATTAATTAAACAACTAGAAGGTAGGATTATATTTTTATTCCGAAGAAAAAATCTGGAAAAAATAAATATGAGTCTTCAAAAAAGGGAAGAGATTATTTACATCCTTGAAGATTCAAATTCATACCTAGATCTTGATGTCATTGAACAAAAAGAAGAAATTGACTATATTGAAAAAAGCAGTCTAAAAATTCAAACTATTATTTCTTATCACAATTACAAACAAACGCCGACGAATGACAAATTGGGTGAAATTACTGATATAATAATCAAGCATAATCCAAAGATTATCAAACTTTCAACTTTTTGCCGGGATAAAGCAGATGCGCTCAGTTTATTAAATACACTTTTGGATTTAAAACAGAAAAACAAAAAATATATTGTTTCGGGGATGGGAGAAAATGGTAAAATAGTAAAAATATTTGGAGCGCTGTGGGGAAATGAAATGACATTTGCACCATTGGACATCAAAGAGGCATCAGCACCCGGACAGATAGCGAAATCAGATTTAGAAAAAATTTTAGGAATACTAAATACATAACGCTTTTACTAAATACTAACCTATGGCTGGAAATACATTTGGACAATTATTTAGAATAACTACATTTGGTGAGTCGCATGGCGGCGCGGTTGGTTGCGTAATCGACGGATGTCCACCAAATATATCAATTACACCTGAGGAGATTCAAAAAGATCTAGACAGGAGAAAACCCGGACAAAGCTCGATTACAACTCCACGCAAGGAAGAGGACGATGTCCAAATTCTCTCCGGTGTTTTTGAGGGGAAAACCACTGGCACTCCAATTCTACTACTTGTCAAGAATAAAGATGCGCGGCCTGAAGATTACAATATCCTAAAAGGATTGTACAGACCTGGACATGCAGATTATACTTTTGAAAAAAAATACGGTATACGGGACTGGCAGGGATCGGGTCGGGCATCCGCCAGAGAAACGCTTGCACGTGTTGCAGCCGGAGCTATCGCAAAAAAATATCTTAAAGAAAAATTGGGAGTGGAATTTTTAAGTTACGTTGAACAGGTTGGTGATATAAAAACGGATATTGATTTTAATTCTGTGACGATGGAGCAGATTGAATCAAATATTGTCCGCTGTCCTGATACTGAGGTTGGTCAGCAAATGATTGAACTAATTGAAAACGTAAAAGAGGAGAAAGATTCAATTGGTGGTGTAATAAGAGGAGTTATCAAAAATGTACCTGTAGGTCTCGGAGAACCAGTCTTTGACAAAATCCCATCTGATCTTGCAAAGGCTATGATGAGTATCAATGCTACCAAAGGCTTTGAATTTGGCTCAGGTTTTGCTGGAGTAACCATGCGTGGAAGCGAACATAATGATGAATTTTATATTGATGAAAATGGAAATGTCAAAACAAAAACAAACTTTGCTGGCGGAACGCTTGGAGGAATAACCAATGGTAACAACATATATTTCAGAGTAGCAATCAAACCTGTCTCAACTATAGGAAAAAAGCAAAAAACAATTTCAAAAGAAAACGCAAGTGTTGATCTTGAAGCAACAGGCCGACATGATCCCTGCGTACTCCCACGCGCAGTTCCGATTGTAGACGCAATGAGCGCACTTGTCATAATGGATCATTACATGAGACACAAAGCCCAAAATTTATGAATGACAAATTATTTGATTTACGAAAAGAGATTGATGAACTTGACCGCGAATTATTAAAAGTAATTTCAAAAAGAATCAAAAAGGTAAAAGAGGTCGGAGTTATTAAAAAGTCAGCCAATTCTAATATTTTTGATGAGTCTCGCATGAAGCAGGTAGTTGCTAACTGGAAAGAATTTGCAAAACAGGAAAATTTATCAGAAGAAGTAATTGAGAAAATTTATAAAATAATTCATGATTATTCTCTAGAAATAGAAAAAAATATTAAATGAAAACATCAAATAGATTGCATCAAATTCCAGAATATATTCATGCACGTCTAAATCAGGAGGTAAAAAAAATAGAAACCCAAACCGGCAGAAAAGTTCTTAATTTTGGCCAGGGTTCACCTGATTTTAGAACAAGTAAAAAATATCTTGATAAACTAAATGAGTTTATCCAACAGCCCAAATCTCATGTCTATCCCGGCTATACAGCTAGTAAAGAATTTTCTGACGCATTAGTTTTCTGGTACAAGAAACGATTTAATGTAGAAATTAATTCAGAAGAAGTATTACCGCTTCTGGGAGCAAAAGATGGAATTACCCATTTTCCACTCGCTTTTCTGGATGAAGGAGACGAAGTCCTAATCCCGGACCCTGGATATCCCGCATACAACGAACCCGTAACTCTGATTGGCGCAAAACCGGTTCCTTATCTGCTGTTGGAAGAAGATAACTTCAAATTAAGTATTGACCAAATCAAACATAGAGTTACTAAAAAAACCAAAGCTATTTGGGTCAACTTTCCCTCCAATCCGACAGGTCAGGTCGCGACACTAGATGAACTTATACCCATTATAAAATTTGCAAAAGAAAAAAATATACTTGTTCTTTATGACAATGCTTATTCTGAGATAAGCTTTGATAGCTTTTCAGCACCAAGTATTTTTCAGGTAGATTTGGCAAAAGATGTAGCTCTTGAATTTAACTCATTTTCAAAATCATGCTCATTTGCAGGCTTCCGAATGGGATGGGTAGTAGGCAGCAAAGAGAATGTAGATGCAATTGCAAAGGTCAAGACTCAAATTGACTCAGGAATGAGTCTGCCACTTCAGCAACTTGGAGCTTATGCACTAACTCATCAAGATGAAGAATGGAATAAGGATATGCTTGAGAGTTACAAATCAAGAAGAGATATAATTGCCAAGCATCTTATGTCTTTGGGGTTGAAATTTTCTATTCCAAAAGCAGCACTATACATCTGGGCCAAAATTCCAGATACTGAAAAAAACTCAGAGAAATATTGCATGAGAATGCTTAATGAAAAAATGATATTATTTACACCTGGTAGTGCTTTTGGTAAAAACGGCGACAGATTTGTACGAGTTAGTATCTGTGTAAATGTTGATGAAATAGATAGATATTTTTAATATGAAAAAAGTTACGATAATAGGCTACGGAAGGTTTGGGAAAACTCTTCACAAATTATTGAAAGATGATTTTGACGTCATGGTTTATCTTCGCAAGAAAACTATTGATAAAGAATTTATCACAACTGACTTAAAAAAAGCTTACGGAAGTGAAGTGATATTCTATGCAGTTCCAATTTCTTCTTTTGAGGATGTAATTTCCGCACAAAAAAAATTTTTTAAACCAAAACATCTCCTCATTGATGTTCTTTCTGTAAAGTTACACCCTAAGAACATATTTGAAAAATATTTACCTGAAAAAACTCAAGCTCTTTTAACACATCCTATGTTTGGCCCAGATAGTAGTAGAGAAGGCTTTGATGGACTTCCAATCATACTAGATCAATATAAAACAAGTGAGGAAAATTATACTTTTTGGAAAAAATTCTTTGTTAAAAAGAATTTAAATATATTAGAAATGAATTCAGATGATCATGATAGGCTTGCCGCAAATTCTCAGGGTTTAACACATTTTATAGGAAGATTGCTGGATGAATTTGGTACTGAGAAGTCATCAGTTGACACAATCGGCGCAAAAAAATTAATGGAAGTCAGAGAGCAAGTCTGTAACGATACTTGGAAATTGTTTATCGATCTTCAGCATTTTAATCCATATACAAAAGAGATGAGAATTAAACTTGGCGCATCATATGATAACCTTTACAATAAATTGATTCCCAAGCAAGCGAACAAAGAATTTATAACCATTGGAATTCAGGGAGGAAAAGGAAGTTTTAACGAAGAAGCAATAGAATATTATGTTAAACGAAATAAAATAGATAAGTATAAAATCAAATATTTACATACATCTGAATCTGTACTAAACGCTCTTCACGTTGGAGATATCGATTTGGGACAATTTGCTATTCATAATTCAACTGGTGGAATAGTAGGGGAAAGCATTGATGCGATGGCAAAATATAAGTTTAGGATCGTTGAAGAATTTGCAATAATTATATCCCATGCTCTGATGATCAGAAAGGATGCAAAGCTTTCCGATATAGATACTATCATGACTCATCCACAAGTCCTTGCCCAGTGCAAAACAAATCTTTCTGAAAAATATCCCAATCTAAAACAGACTTCCGGAGAAGGAGAGTTAATTGACCATGCACTTGTAGCCAAACACCTGTCAGAGGGAAAAATTGCAAAAAATATTGGAACCATGGGAAGCAAAATTCTGGCGGAGATTTATGGCCTACAAATTGTTGAAGATAATCTGCAGGACTTGGCCAAAAACTTTACAAGCTTTTTAGTAGTAGAAAGATAAAATCAATCTCATTATAATACAACTATGGAACACGAATTGTTAACAATTAAAAATAACGCGATTTCGCTTATTTTTGATGCAAAAAATCTGAAAGAGCTTGAAGAAATAAAATTGCAATTTCTGGGAAAAAGCGGTGAATTAACTACTGTGCTGAAAAAATTGCCCAAACTCTCACCTGATGAAAAACGAATAATTGGCATGGTTGCCAACGATACAAAAAACATAATAGAAGACACAATAAAACAAAAAGGGGAAGAATTAAAAATAAATAAGATACCTCTGACAAAAATTGATGTAACGGAACCTGGAATAAAACCACAAATTGGACACTTGCATCCGATGAGCTTAACGCTCTTTGAGATGGTTGATATATTCAAAAAAATCGGTTTTCAGGCAGCAGATGGGCCGGACATTGAAACAGATCATTATAACTTTGAGGTCGTCAATATTCCAAAACACCACCCATCCCGCGATACACAACAATCACTTTACCTTGATACAAGGAATTCAAATATAAATCCTGGCGAAATTCTTCTCAGAACTCACGGGTCCAACATGCAGGGGAGAATAATGGAGAAAGCACAGCCGCCAATTCGGGCAATTTACCCAGGCAAAGCGTTTCGCTATGAACAAGTTGACGCTTCGCATGGATTTGAATTCTGGCAACTGGAAGGGCTCTCTGTGGGAACAAATGTCCGCATGACAGATCTTTTTGGAACAATGTCATACATTGTTAAAGAATTTTTTGGAAAAGATACAAAGGTAAAATTTGTCTGTCACAATTTTCCTTTTGTTGAACCAGGCGCTGAAGCATATATGAGCTGCACTGTTTGCGCAGGAAAAGGATGCAGTTTTTGTAAGCAATCAGGTTGGGTCGAAATACTTGGATGCGGCATGATACACCCAAATGTGTTAAGGACCGTTGGATATGATCCTGAAAAAATTTCTGGCTTTGCATGGGGTATGGGATTATCGCGTATGGTAACTCTTCGCTACAAAATGGATGATTTGCGCCTTTTGACAAATCCTGACTTGAGGATATTGGAACAATTTTAATTATGCTAGCACCACTCTCTTGGCTTAAAGATTACGTAAATATAAAAAGCGACCTTAAAGCGTTAACTGAACGATTGGGTGAAATTGGCCTGGGAACTGAGGAAATGACCAAAACTCAAGATGGAGATATCATCCTTGACCTTGAAGTAACCCCAAATAGACCTGATCTTTTATCAATAGTTGGGATTGCCCGTGAAATTGCAGCAATTGAAAATACTCAGATTAAATATCCAAATTCAAAAACTGATCTAAAAATAAAAAAAGATATTAAAATTTTACCATTAAAAATTCATTCCAATTATAAAATTACTCCGCGACTAACTGGAATAATAATAAACAACGTAAGCGTAAAAGAATCACCCAAATGGCTTAAAGAAAAGCTGGAAAAACTTGGTAATAGACCTATAAATAATATCGTTGATATAACTAATTTTGTTATGTATGAGCTAGGAAATCCTATCCACTCTTTTGATTATAATAAAATTACAGGTCACGAAATGTGGATTAAGCAATCTGCAGGTGGAGAAAAATTTGAGAGTGTCGACGGCATTTCTTATCATTTGCCAAAAGGGGCAATAATTTTTGAGGATGCTGAAAAAATTTTTGATTTAGTTGGAATTAAAGGTGGAAAAAATAGTGGAACTTATAAAGATACAAAAACAGTATTTATTGCAATTGAGGTTGATGATCCAATCCTCATTCGCAAAGCATCCCTTGCACTAAGCTTGAGATCAGACGCAAGCGCCATATTTGAACGGAATGTTAATAAAGGCGGGACTATTGATGCCCTAAAGAGGACTGTTGATTTAATTTTGGAACTTGCAGGAGGAGAGATAGCAAGCGAGCTAATTGATCTTAAAGAGGAGGAATTTAATCCCTGGAAAGTATCTTTAAGAATTAATAAGCTGAATTCACTATTGGGAATAGAGATTCCAGAAAAGAAAGTTTTAGAAATACTGGGAAAATTAAACCTGCAGCCAAAATTAAAAGAGAACGTAATTGAGGTTACTGTACCGACATACAGAAATGATTTAAAAATTGAAGAAGATATAATTGAGGAGGTAGCAAGGCTCTATGGATATAGTAATTTTCCTCACACTTTACAAATCGGAGAGATAAGAACAGAAAAAATACCATATTTCAAAAATTACAATTTAGATGAAAAAATAAAAAATTTTATTGCCGCTTCAGGATATTCTGAGATATATACATATGCGCTGATTAGCGAAAACGATTTACAGCAAGAGGGAATTAATTCTGAAGACGTACTGCGTGTAGATACGCCAGTGAGCCATGAGTATGAATATCTGAGACCAAATCTAAAAATCAACTTAAGAAAAGCGCTCTATCAGAACAAACTTATCTCACCAAAATTAAATTTATTTGAAATAGGAAAAATATATTATGGAGAAAATTTAGATAAGGCTGAAGAACGATACAATCTTGCCGGAATAACTAATGATAAAAACTTTTTTGAAGTTAAAGGAATTCTTGAAAATCTATACAAGATGCTGGAAATTGATGAGGATCCTACTGAGCATATTGAACAAATTGAGGAAGGAATATATTTTGAGATCGACTACACAGAACTAACAAAAAAATCCAAAGCATACAGAACCTTTATTCCTGTGCCTAAATTTCCACCTGTTATTGAAGATATGGCAATACTTGCACCAAGCAATATCTCAATAGGGGATATAATCAAAACTATTAAGAAACAAAGTAATTTAATTTCTGAAGTAAGCATTCTTGATAAATATGAACAAACACGAACTTTCCATATTGTTTATCAGAGTACTGAACGAAACCTTACAGGCAAAGAAGTAGGGGAGATACGAGTAAAAATTCTAAAAGCCCTGAAAGATAAACACGGAGCAAAATTAAAATAATAAATGATTACTACTGAATCGCTGCAAAAAGAAATCGAAAATTTAAAAGAAAGAAATATAAAAGTTGATACCAATAAAGCCTGGGAAATAAGTTGGACACGAAGAATAATGCTCCTGATTTTAACCTACCTTATCGCGGGGTTTACTCTAACTACAATTCAAAACCAGTCTCCCTGGACCAATGCTCTGATTCCATCAATAGGATTTTTTCTATCAACCTTAACTATTCCGTTTCTTCGAACTTTTTGGCAAAATTATATCTATAAAAAATAAACGGTTATGGAGCAGGGGTGGGCGATGTTGCTGCACCGTTTACTGCAGATGTTGGAGTTGGATCTTCATGCTTGGGGTTTTTTAACTCATCCGGCGGATGATACATCTTATCATCCTTATGATTTTGCTCGATCCACTCATCAATTCCTTTCTGCCAACTAAATTGCCCGTCACTCGTCAGTGGATTGTCTTCCTGAAAAACATAATAATCCTGTCCGTCTTTGCTTTTGTAAATTGGAGACTCAGCCGTCGGCTCTGTTCCTTTGACAAAATATTCTGATCTCTGAGGGATACTTCCATGAGGCAGACCCCCGCTCAGTGAATCAATCTGCATGGCAATTACATTGTCAGGTTTTACCGGCTGCTCATCTGGCTTTCCTTTCAAAACCTCAACCATTATCTTGTGCCATATAGGACTCGCTCCCGTTATTCCACTCGCAATAGCTTGATTCATAGGTGTATTGTCATTGTTGCCGACCCAAACCCCAACCACATAGGAAGGAGTATAACCATAAGTCCAGTTATCTCGCTTTTCATCGGTTGTTCCTGTTTTGACCGAGACTGTTTTCCCCGGAACAACAAGATAGGAGTTTGGTCCGAATTCCATAGTCCTGGCATTATTATCAAGCAAAATATGGGAAATAATAAATGCTACCTCCTCAGACAATACTTTCTTGCCGTCAGTTTTTTTCTTTTCATATAAAACATGCCCCTTGGGATCAGTAACTTTAAGAATAGAAACCGGATCTTGCCTTACGCCTTTATTTGCCAGCACACCATATGCCGTCATTTCATCCATAAGCGATGTTTCTTTACCTCCCAGAACAAGAGATAGGCCTACTTGTGAGCGGGTTTTTGCTGTTGGTTCCCAACTATCAATTCCCATATCATATCCTTTCTGAAGTACTGTATTTATACCTACCTTCGCAAGCATTTTAACTGCAGGAAGGTTGAGTGAATTACCAAGGGCAAATCTCAACTGCACAGGACCATGATATTTTCCATCATAGTTAACCGGAGAATAAACAGGTTTCAGAGGATCACCGGAGGGAAAATCGGTTTTTGTATCCATAATTAATGAGGCAGCTGTATATCCCTTTTCAAAAGCAGCGGCATACATAACCGGCTTAAGGGATGAACCCGGTTGGCGTGATTTACTGATAGCTACATTCAGATTTGGATCAAATACACAATTAGAACCTGAAACACAACCCTCGGGTAAAGATTTGGCAAAATAATCTTTACTTCCAACCATTGCTAAAATTTCACCTGTTTTGGGATCAGTTACCATAGCTGCACCATTACCAACCTTATACGTTTTTAGATTATCCACCTCATCCAAAACAATCTTTTCTGCTTTTTCCTGAATCTTATAATCGAGCGATGTCGTTACCTGAAGCCCCCCTGAGGCAACAGCTTGTTCACCAAATTGCTTAGCCAAAATTTCCCTGACATACATTACAAAATGAGGAGCCTTTATGGCCTCATTTCTTTGCGAAAATTTATAGTTTTTTATCTCATTTAAAGCATCATTTGCGCTGCTTTGACTAATATAGTTATTTGCAACCATTTGTCTAAGAACCGCCTCAGTTCTAGCTATATATAACTTTCCTCCGGTAAATGGAGCATATCTTGTCGGACTTTGGGGAAGACCAGCAAGAAAAGCTGATTCTGCAAGATCCATATCTTTGGATTTTTTTCCAAAATACTGTTGCGAGGCCGCCTCGACTCCTATTGCTGTTCCACCATATGGTATATTATTCAGATACATTTCCAGAATCTCAGGTTTGGAATATTTCTGATTAACTTGAATTGCCAAAATAAGCTCTTTTATTTTTCTTGGCAAGCTTCTCTCACTTGATAATAATACGTTCTTAACCAATTGCTGAGTAATTGTTGAGCCTCCTGTCAAACCGTGCCCCAAAATGGCGTCTCTTGCAACCCTAATATAAGCAACTGGTGAGAATCCGTTATTTTTATAAAAATCTTTATCTTCAATTGAAATTGTAGCATTCTGCAGATTCTTCGGGACTTGATCCAATTTCACATAAGTTCTATTCTCGTCTTGATAGACAGAATACAAAAGTTCTGCATTTCTGTCATAAATTCGTGTCGCATCTTTGTATTTGGAAGTTACCAATTTACCGGGAGTTGGAAGATCTTTAGAGAACCAAAGAAACATTACGGGAACTGCAACAATCAAACCAATTAGTCCAAAAAATACATATCTCAGAAGTTTGTTGTAGGTTAACATTTTGGAAGCATCAAAAACTTTCTTTTGTCTCCTAAGCCTGCTTCTTCGAGTAGATCTATAATCCATAGAGGTAGGTATATTATAGCAAAAAATCAAGAAAAATATGCTATACTCAAATCAAATGGACAAGATTGAGGAATTATTAACAAGGGGAGTTGATAAGATTTATCCGTCAAAACAAGAGCTGGAAAAAATTTTAAAAAGTGGTAAAAAATTGCGCCTTTATCAGGGTTTTGATCCGACTGGAACAAGGCTTCATATAGGACATATGGTTGGATTCAGAAAGCTCAGACAATGGCAGGAACTGGGACATCACGTAATATTTCTCATAGGGGATGGAACAGGTCAGGCAGGTGACCCTTCGGGAAAAACAAAAGCGCGTGATAAATTTATGACACAGGAGGAACTCCGAAAAAATGCGAAAGACTATATCTTGCAGGCTAGAAAAATTGTCAACTTTGAAGGCGATAACCCTATTGAGATTTTATACAATGGTGACTGGTTAAACGAACTTAAATTATTGGATATATTGGATATTGCAGGCAATTTCTCTCTTCAACAACTCTCTGAACGGGATCTTTTCCAGGAAAGAATGAAAAAAGGCGAAAGCGTAAATCTTCGCGAATTTCTTTATCCGCTTCTTCAAGGATATGACTCAGTTGCTATGAATGTAGATTTAGAAATAGGTGGATCAGACCAAACATTTAACATGCTTGCCGGACGTAACCTTGTTAAAGCAATGCAAAACAGGGACAAGTTCGTGATGACAACACCTCTGCTAACAGACTCCAATGGCCGAAAGATTGGCAAAACAGAAGGAAACGTAATTGGACTAACTGATGAGCCAAATGATTTGTTTGGTAAAATAATGGGTCTTTCAGATGATGTAATCGTTAAAGCCTTTGAGTATTTAACAAGTCTTCCAATTGATGAAATTAAAAAACTGGAAAAGAGATTAAATACAAATGAGGAGCATCCTATGAAGGCCAAGAAGAAGCTTGCCGGTGAAATTGTTTCCCAATTACACAGCCCTGAGGAAGCAAAAATAGCCAGAGATAATTTTGAACGAACAGTCCAGGATCGCGAAATGCCAACAGATATACCTCTTTTTGTGTTAAAAGAAGCCACATCAGTAGCAGAAGTCTTGGTTGAAACAGGTTTGACTCTGAGCAAATCAGATGCAAAAAGGCTAATCGAGCAAGGTGGGGTAGAGATAGACAATGAAAGAATTAATGACCCAAATATTCCATTTGAAACTTTGGCCAAAAACGATGAAACAATAATACAAGTCGGGAAAAGAAAATTTATTAAAGTAAAACTTGAAAAATAATTTGTTATAATAAACTATGGAAACATTTGGTAAACACAAAACAACCTGGAAAATAATAATGATTGTTGCATCCCTCGCCCTGATAGCAGCGACTTTCCTGCCTTATTTAACCCTACTTAATCAATAACTCCCTTATAATCGAATAAATATTTATATGATTTTCGGCATTGCCTCTGGATGACAAAAAAGTATAATAGTAACTATGAATCTGCAATCACCAATCACGACAGGAGGACGCAATCTCAAAATGTACGCAACACGTCTTGAAAATCTAGGCATATTTACTTTTGAGGATTTTCTGATGCATCTGCCCGCGCGTTACGAAGATTATTCGATAGTTTCAAAAATTAACCAGGTTCAAAATGGAGAAACCGTTACTATTCAAGGTCAAGTTGTTGATGTAAAAAATCAATACTTAAGAGGCGGAAGAATCAGAACATATCAAAAAGCAATTGTCACTGATGATACAGGGGAGATTCAACTGTTGTGGTTTAACCAACCCTTTTTGATTAAATCAATCCCAATAGGTGCGAAGATTTCAGTATCAGGTCGCGTTGAAACAACTGCAAGAACAAAATCAATAAAGTCCCCGGTTTTTGAAATTCTTTTTGATGATAAAAACATCCATACCGGGCGTCTTATTCCTGTATATCCTGAGACAAAAGGTATAACGTCCAAATGGCTCAGGCGCCAAATCTACAATATCCTATCTCAATTTGAAAATGAACTAATTGAATATCTGCCCACCAAAGTGCTTTCAGAAAATAAATTTCCTGAATATGCAAAAGCAATAAAAGAGGTTCACTTCCCGACCAGTCTTGAAAAAGCTGAAATCGCCCGTAGCAGATTAGGCTTTGATGAATTACTGTTTCTTCAGCTTGCAGCCAATAAGAGGCGAGGAGCATGGAGAAAAAAAACCATCGGGAATTTATTCAAAATTGCAGAATATGAAAAAGATCTGGATAAGCTTATTGGATCCTTACCATTTACTCTTACTGATTCACAAATCAATGCACTAAATGAAATAAAAAAAGACTTAAATTCAAACAAGCCAATGAACCGCCTGCTCCAGGGAGATGTGGGATCGGGTAAAACAGTAGTAGCAGCGATAGCGATGTATTTGGCTCATCTCAATGGATTTCAATCTGTTCTCATGGCACCAACAGAGATACTTGCACAACAGCATTTCAAAACAATTGATCAATTTTTATCAAAGTTTGGATTAAGAGTAAAATTGGTTACAAGTAACACGAAATTAACCGAAGAATTTGATATTTTGGTAGGAACACACTCAGTTCTTTCTGAAAAAATTAAATTTTCAAACCTTGGCCTTATTGTCATCGATGAGCAGCAACGATTTGGAGTACAGCAGAGAAGTGTAATCCGCGAAAAAGGTAAAAATCCTCATCTTTTGACTATGACTGCCACACCGATCCCCAGGACAGTTGCATTAACAATGTATGGTGATTTGGATTTGTCATATCTTAGGGATATGCCAAAAAACAGATTAAGAATCAAGACATGGCTTGTGCCTCCTGAAAAACGTGAACCCGGCTATGAATGGATTAGAAAACAGATTATTGAAACAAAATCACAAGTATTTGTAATATGTCCGTTTATCGAACAGTCAGAGAGTATGCAGACTATCAAAGCAGCCAGCAAAGAATATGAAAGACTGAGAAAGGAGGTATTTCCTGATTTGAAATTGGGACTTTTGCATGGAAAACTTAAAGGAAGGGAAAAAACAGAAGTGCTTAATAAATTCAGGGATGGTGAATTTGATATTCTCGTTGCCACTCCTGTTGTTGAAGTCGGAATTGATATCCCAAATGCTACGATAATTATGATTGAAGCAGCTGAACGGTTCGGTCTTGCTCAACTTCATCAGCTTAGAGGCCGTGTAGGTCGAGGAGATAAGCAATCATACTGCCTTTTATTTACGGATAATGAAACAGCTCAAACCTCCACAAGACTTAAAGGTATGGAATCGCTTTATTCAGGCGCAGAACTTGCTGAGCTGGATCTTAAAATACGTGGCATGGGCAATATGTATGGAACAGCCCAACATGGAATTCCATCCCTTAAAGCTGCCTCTTTCTCAGATACCAATCTTATTATAAAAGCAAAAAATGAGGCTGACAAATTATTTCCCGTTTTATCAAAATATCCTATGCTTGAGAAAAAGGTGGATGATATAACGGTTGAGGTGGTTTCCCCTGACTAATCACCTGTTGGCGTAGGTCCTTTTGTCGCTTCTGCACTATTGGATCCTGTCTTATCCTTATCAAAATCTTTTAATCCGTGTCTTATTTTTTGTCCGTCTTGCAAAGCAGTAACAAGATCAAGCCGCCCTGCCTGAATCATTTTACGTGCTGATTGAAGAATAGATGCATTTGCCGGATATCCATCAGGAGTAAGAGGCAACACAGTATCAATTGCGTCAGTGGCTTGAGTTTTGGCATCTGCGATTTTTGCATTCATGTCATCAAGTAGAGTTTGCAGCGATGAAACATCATTTCCTGCGGCTTTGGACCCATCAATTCTAGTCTTAAGCTTGGCTGAATAGCTACTCATCTCATCAGCAACTGTGCTCATTCTATCAGCCGCTGCAATAAGTTCGATTTTAGGTATAAAAAGCAAGTAAACTCGATATGATTTTATAATTGATTGGACATCAGTTTTAAGAATAACAGGATCCGTATCTGTTTTTATTTTTGCCTCAAGTTTTTGCAAATTGGTAATTTCTGTTTGAATTTGAGTGATAAACGATGCTTTCTGATCTGCGCTCAGTCTTTTAATTGCACCGATCCGTGTAATCAGCTTATTTAGAGAATCAATTCTTCTGGTAATTTCAGCTACAGCCCGATCATTTAATTTTTCGCTCCGCAGGGCTGTTTTTTCCTGAACCATTGCTTCTCTTGATGCTATTCTTTCGTCTTTCAAAGGCCTCCGTGCGCTCTCTGACCCATCCATTGCAAAAACAGGCGCAAAACTTGAAAAAAGTATTGACAAGGTTGCGAGAATTGTAATTATTTTTTTCATATACAAAATTATTGACTTAAATCAACCGGCTTATCACTTAAACCATTATCTGCGCTTTGCACATCTGAATCAAGATTTTTTATATTGTTATCTATATTTTGTGTATCTTTATCCAATTGTGTATCTGTAGCGCTAGATGAGCTTACCGGAAGAGTAGGAGATATGGATTTAGTAGCGGTTTGCACATTTGTTTTTAGTGACTGAGTATTTGATGATTTTCCGATAATAATATACGTAACCACGGCAATTGCGATCAGAATGACTAAACCAATCAATATTATTTTACCTGAAGATTTGTTTTTAGATTCTTGAGGTTGTGATGCAGCAGGAATTATAGCAGGCTCCTGTAAACCGTGAGTTGGTACAGGCTGAGGCTCTTGCGGTGCTGATTGGACTGATTGCTGATTATCCATACTTAATCTAGCATATAGAATAATTATTCTCTTTGTCAAGTATTCTGCTTTTGATTAAACACTCCTAACCCCACTTGCAGTTATCTTACAAATAAAGTAAAATAGAGAAATGTCACAAGAGCCTAAAAGACGTCATTCTATTGCAAGAAAAGGTAAAAGGCGCGCAAGTATCAAACTTACAGTTACAAAATCTGCTGTTTGTAAGAACTGCAAAAGCCTTTATTTGCCTCACACAATTTGTGCAAACTGCGGGTACTATAATGGAAAACAGGTAACAACTGTTAAAACAGCAAAAGCTCAGCCAGCAGAATGAAAACCTCACACGACCCTAGGCACAAAAACAGACAAAATATAGTTCAGCAGTTATTTGGGGTAGAATTCCATAATCAAAAAGTAAGCCCGGCGACAGAGAAAGTTATGATGTATAAAGATACAATTGACCAAAATATCAAATCCGCTGCTCCTGACTTTCCAGTCGATAAAATAAATAAAATTGATCTGGCAATTCTCCGATTGGCAACTTATGAGCTATTAATCGACAAAAAGGAACCTCAAAACGTAGTGATTGATGAGGCAGTAGAGCTGGCGAAAGAATTTGGAGGAGAAACAAGTCCCGGATTTATAAACGGTGTCTTAGGACACATAATTTCCTATGCAAACGTTGCCTAAATTTAAAAATCCCAAATTACTAAGATTGGCTTTTATTCACCGTTCATACCTAAATGAATCAAGATCCGAAAATGAATCCAATGAAAGACTTGAATTCTTAGGAGACAGTATAATTTCATTTGTAATTTCGGATCATCTGTATAAAGCATACCCCAATTTTGATGAAGGAATCCTCACAAACCTCAGATCTTTAGTGGTCAACACCAAAAGTCTTGCGAAGATGAGTAAAAACCTTAATTTTGGAGACAAATTACTTCTTTCAAAAGGAGAGGAGGATTCGGGAGGGAAAAATAATCAGTCACTTCTTGCAAATACCTTTGAAGCGTTTATTGGCGCACTATTCATAGATCAGGGCATTGTTGCAGTATCTAAATTCCTCAATGAAGTCCTGGTTCCCTCTATCGAAGAGCACGTTCAGAAAAAAGTTTTTAAAGATCCAAAAAGTCTGCTTCAGGAAAAAATTCAGGCCAAAAAACAAAATTCTCCGATCTATAAGGTTCTTAACGAAGTAGGTCCTGCGCATGCAAAACAATTCACCATAGGCGTATTTGTTGCTGATGAACTCTTGGGAAAAGGTAGCGGTAGCTCCAAACAGGAAGCTGAAGAAATTGCTGCAGGAGCAGCCCTTGCCCAGTTCGAAAAATAAATTTATTTCCCTAGGACTTGAGAAGATAATAAAACTCTGGTATACTTAACAAACATATGTCACTCGTAATTAGACTAACAAGAACAGGAAAAAAAGGAGAGCGTAAATTCCGTGTGGTTGTCAAAGAAAAGCGCAGCAAACGCGATGGCGGCTATGTAGATCTCTTGGGCTGGTACAACAAAACAGCTGACATGAAGAACAAAAAGATTGATATGGAAAAATACAATCATTGGGTATCTCTTGGCGCGCAACCAAGCCCTACGGTTCAGGCAATCGTCAAGCAATAAAATTATGAAAGATACCCTTGAATATATTGTAAAATTAATTGTGGATGATGAAGATTCGGTAAAAATTGAAGAAAAAGATGAAGATGGAACTCTTAACCTCATAGTAACAGTAGCCAAAGAAGATATGGGTAAAATAATCGGTAAAGAAGGAAAAGTCATAAGAAGCATCCGCAACATAATGAAGATCAAAGCGATGAAACACGATATAAGAATCAACATCACCCTCGCAGAAATACCTCAGGAGTAAAAAAATTTTCTAATGCCAAAATTGCAATCCAACATTATAAATGGATGATATAATTACTAAGTGGAAAAAGTTCATCATTTATTTATTCTACCGGGATTAGGAAAGCATGAAGCCATTCTAGAGCTTATTAGAAGGAATTGGGAAAAAGAATTTGATATTCAAATACATATCCTAGCAATAGATTGGCATGACAATACCAAAGATTTTAAACAAAAAATAATTTCACTAACCAATCAGATAAAACCCTACTCTACAAACAAAAACTCTACTATTTCACTACTCGGAATTAGTGCAGGAGCCAGCGCAGCCATTAATGTTTGGAAAAATATGAATCTGGAAGTAGAAAGTATTATTTTGGTTTGCGGAAGAGTTAAAGAAGGAAAAGCTAGAGGCGCTAGAACACTACACTGGGCTTCCCGCAATAGCCCATCTTTTAAAGAATCTGTTCTGGAATCGGAAAGGAATTTAAAAAAACTATCTCCAAATGACAATACGAAAATATTAATTTTTTACTCTCTTCTTGATGAGCTTGTCCCACCCAACGATGCCAGAATTAACGGAGCGAAAAATCTTTATTTGATAGTACCAGAACATGTATTGTCTATTGTCTTTTCAATGATTTTTTACAAAAAAATAATTACTGAGCATATACTAACTCTTAAAAGAGAGAGTTAAACTTTATAAATGGTAACTACTATTTTTACAATTTTTCTAGTAATCTTCTTATTATTAGTTGTGCTAATTCCGGTTATGCTCTGTATGTCTTTTCTTTTTGGGCCACCTTATGTACCGACTCCAAAAAAAATCATAAAAGAAATGATGGACCTAATCGATGCAGGTCCTCATGATGTTGTTATTGATCTCGGCTCAGGAGACGGCGCAGTATTAATTGAGGCAGCATTAAGGGGCGCAACAGCAAAGGGATGGGAAATAAATCCTTTTTTGGTTTTGTTGACAAAGATCAGGGCCCGTATCAAAGATCTTAATAACAACATTTTTGTTTACACAAAACCTTATCAAAATGCTGACTTGGCTGATGCGACAGTAATATTCTGCTACTGTTTGCCAAAATTCATACCGCAGATTATTAAAAAAGTTAAAAAAGAAGCATTAAAAGATGTAAAAATTGTTTCATATAAATTCCCAATTCCTGATCTGAAAATGGTCACTAAAACTAAATCAGGTATTTTTATATATTCGATGAGTAAGTAGGTACTCAATCTGCTAAAATAGGCATATGAAAATTTCAATCTTAACTCTTTTTCCGGAAATGTTTTTAGGACCATTTGAGCACTCAATCGTCAAAATTGCAAGTGAGAAAGGATTAGTTCATATAAATTTTGTGAATATACGCGATTTTGGAGTTGGTAAACATAAAATGGTTGATGATACGGAGTATGGTGGGGGAGTCGGGATGGTTATTAAAGTCGATGTATTAAATGCTGCAATTGCTGCATCAAAGATCAAAGATCAAAGATCAAAGATCAAAGAAAAAGTCGTTCTTCTTAGCGCAACCGGTAAAACTTACAATCAACAAAAAGCAGATGATTTTTCAAAGCTTGATCACTTAATATTAATTTGCGGACACTACGAAGGAGTTGATGAAAGAATTAAAAAATACATTGATGAGGAAGTATCTGTTGGCGACTTTATATTAACAGGCGGGGAGATTCCGGCAATGCTAATTACAGATAGTGTTTCAAGACTTATCGCAAACGTCTTACCAAAAGGGGCTACAGAAGAAGAATCTTTTTCAGAAATAGATAATAATATACTCCTTGAGTACCCTCATTACACCAAGCCTCAGAATTATGAAGAGGATCACGTGCCAGAAATTCTGTTATCCGGAAATCATCCGAAAATTAAGGAATGGAGAATGGAAAAAGCTCTAGAAAATACGGAAAAATTGCGTCCTGACCTACTAAAAAAGAGGCATAGCGGATGACGATCCAATAGGCTCAATAATTCCTGGATTTGATGATTCCGCTTGCCAGAGAGTCAGCTCTTTTATTAAAGCTTGTTGCGACTCTGATATTGCGGTTATTGGTTCATTCTCATCGAATTTGATTTTACCGGGCGTTTTGTAATAAAAATTCATGCCGATTAACAATGAATTGGAATCACCCTTGACATCTGTAATCTCAACGAGCGGTGTTTTTTTCTGAATTTCCTCTATGAATTTTTTTCCTCCATCAGAGCTTCCTTTAATATCAACAGCAACCGAGATTGGTAATAGATCGGTATTGTTACCTTTATTTACAGAGGTAGAATTTACAGTTTTGTCATCCAATCGAAAACCAAAGTCAGAAACAGAAACACCTGATCGAATAGACGATTGTGCAATTACATCAATAATTCCGGCGAAATCTTTTTCAGTTGGCAATGCCCGTGTTGTAACCAGCAATTGAGAATCAAGAACTGACTTATCCATATTATTTATAAAATTGCTATTCTCATTTATATTTTTAATCTTTAAACGAAGTGCCACAACTTCACTTCTAATAGAAAAATAATTTTCCGCCTGTGGAATTATCACAAAAAACACAAGCATTAGACAGGCAACAGTCACTAAAGCAAAAATCGATAATGCATAGTAATTTGAATCCTTATATCGATAATAAAAAAACCTTATATCGTTATGTCCAAAAAATACTCTTTTGCTCATAATACATTCAAATCAAGCGTTAGAAGAAACTGTTTTTTTTCTTCGTCACTTGAGAGATTGGCTATATTTACTTGTGAGAACTCTTTTTCAGAAGCGTTATTTTTTCCTAGTTCATTTAGAAAAACATCTAACTGCTGAAGAGAATTACTGGAAAGTGTAATCGAAAAATGTTTTTTGTCAATCTCTACAGAGTGAACAGAAACACCTGAGGGAAGCTTTTCTTGAATATTACCAAGTATATTGTCGTAATTTGGGCGATTCGCAATAAGCTTTGCTATTCGCTGAGCTCTTTCTTTAATTATAAATAACTTAACAATATCAGGATGTGCTACTGATAGATTAAATGAGGCAATCTTTTCTTTCTTTCTAAGTTCCGGAATAGGTGACAGCGCAATGAGAATAAAAAAAATAATTGATAATGCAGCAACGATAGACAATAGCCCGATTGACATTATTCTTAAAAGTCTCTGCTTGCTATTGTCTTGTTTTGGATTAATTTTATTTTTATAATCCAACAGATTTATACCGTTATTCATATTCTTTAATAGCTAAACCGCAAGCAATCACATATTCCGGACCAAGTGGCTCAAGTGGCTTAGGTACATTTGCAATATCAAGCATCTTCCATGTATTTGCCGTTACTGTCTCGATACCTGTTTTTTTGACAAAATATACATCGAGTCCTGGAAGATTTGCAGTACCGCCGGTTAATATAACTTGAGAGATGGGGGACTCATTTTTATATTTTTCGGTATAAAAAGCTATAGCTTTTTTAACTTCAGTAATTATATTTGCAAAAATAGGCTCAATTGCCATCCCCACCTTACCTTCCAGGCTTTTATCTGAAAATCCGTAGGTTTTTTTGTATTCTTCTGCTTGATCCACATTCAATCCAAAATTGGATGAAATCGCATGAGTCAGTACAATTCCTCCCAATGGAATTGAATAGTTAAACACTATAACTCCGTTTTGAATAATTGATAATGATGTATTTAAAGAACCAATATTTACAAGTAGTGACGTTAAAGAATTATTACTTTTAGTAACGCCTCGTATTATGGAAAGTGTTTCTGTTTCAACCGCCACAATCGATAAGCCTGCTAATTCCAAAATTGTTTGATATCTTTTAATTAACTTATTGGGAGCTGCTACAAGAAGAACCTGCATTTTCTTTTCTGTAATAATTTCTTTTGGTTTCTTAAGAATTATCCAATCAAGTGTCATTGTGTCTATGGCTGCAGGGATATATTCTTCTGCCTCCCAATAAATTGCGCTCGACAGTTCTTTATCTGATAAAACAGGCATGTCTATTACCTTTGTAAATATATGGTGTTCAGGAAGGGCAATGTTTACTTTATTTGTAGTGATTTTTGCATCCAGCACAAGCTTATTTATTGTTTGCGCAAGTTCCTGATGGTCAAAAGGGGATTCTGATTGTATTCCAGGCGATGTGTTAGCAACAGACATAGCGCTATTGTAAGATAATAAGCCGTTATCGCGATTAAGCCAGACAGCTTTTATTTTAGTAGCTCCAATGTCGAGTCCAAATGCATTACTTTTCATTATTTAGGTGAGAAAAAAATAAACGGGAAAAGCTCAGTTGGCAGTTTGGGGTACCCCCGAAAACTAACAATCTTACGTTTTGTGTTATCCGATACTCCAGTTGACGTTACAACAGTTCCCTGAGCCGGCAGCGCTACTGATCCTTCTATCCCTATTACGGTTGGCGCATATAAAGGTATAATGCGTGCAATCAAACCTGACGAAACTAAAACAGTTTGCTTGTACGCAAATGTTTTTCCGGATATTGTTACGCCTGATCCAGAAGGCGTTTGAAAATTGTTGGCTCCACGTCTGGGTGTACAAGGATCAAGCATGTATTCCGTGAGCTTGGGTGCTGCTTTTGATCCGGAAATTAAAACTATCTCTAAAGCTGCTTGAGTATTGTTGGCTTCAGAAGTGGCGCATGTTTCACCAGATTGACCCCAATGAACAGTCAAATTTCCGCTCCAAGGTACCGAATAATCAGGGTAATTGGCAAGCCAAATATCAATAGGCTCATCCTTAAGAACAGTTGTGCCGTTATGCGCTGTAAACTGTGTGCCGGCAAGTGTGGAAACCGATGTTGAAAAAGAAGCATTATTACCAAGATCTGTATTCGCAATTGGTGTTGGATTTAGCAAAGCCTGTTCTACTCCAGCTTCCGCTGCAGAAAAAGCTTTTTGCGAGCTTTCATCATCTGTTGAATTACGTATATTTGTTGTACTTCTGACAGCTACCGACAAGCCTACTGTTAAAACAACCACCATAACCAAAACAACTATCAAAAGAGATTGCCCATTCTGCCACTGTACAGATATTAAAAAATCGAGAAATTCTTTTTTTCCGTATTTCCCCATATAAATTAATACTAACAAGCTCTCAAGGCTGTGTCAATCAGGGAGGGATCAAATATATTTATTTACTTACGTTCCTCATTAAAACAGATGTTTGAAAAGGAATAGAGGCCGTAGATTCTACCAAACTGGATGCATTTTTTGAACTTAGTGTAAGATTCAAGTTAATGGTTGGCGGATCATTTAAAGTCGGTTGGGTGCAAACAAAGGAACACTGCGTGACTTGTACTGAATTTGTATCGACAAGAGATGCTCCGTTTGATGCTATAGTGGAATTACCGCAGCTGAAAATAGTCTTACCGTTATCCAGGATTGAGGTAATTGTAATTGTACTTAATGAAGATCCGGCAGTAGCGGGACAAAATGTCGGATCATCAAGACTTTTGGCATATCTGATCTGTTTGACTATTTGCGATACTGCAATATTGCCATTTTGTTTTAAATTTACAAGCTTATCTGACTTACTGCTTACTCTAAGCGTAACAAAAAGAATCGATAAAACAAATGTTCCTGTTGCTGTAACAATAACCAGCGCAATCAAAAGCTCAACAAGCGTAAAGCCGGCCGGAGATGAGATGTAAGAGGTTATAGGTGAAAATTTATTTGATGCATTTTTCATATATATTTATAATTATCTCTCATTTCTCATTTTTCAACTTTCATTTCCTATGGTGCTTGTATCGGATTGACTGTAGACAAGCAGGAAATAATCTGACTTTTATGGCAGTAACTCCCAGTTGAACATTGACCATCTTTCCAGGAAACTATGACTGTTGCACGGGAAACATTTGCAGCGCATCTCCCGGCTGATGCAGTATTCTCAATTTTAACTGAGCGTATAAAAGTATTGTCAATATTTGGCGTTGTACATGTTCCGGGAGAACCCAAGCTTACAGCTCCTTTATCCAAGCAATAGGTTGAATTGTATCCTGCAAAACCATTATAATCGCTATTTCTGATTGTCCGGGTAATTTCAGCGCCTTCCTGCGCATACTGCGTTGCAAGGCTTTGGTTTTTGCCATAACTTGCATTACCAAGCGATGACACAACCACAACCGTAATACCTGAGAGAATAATCCCAACGATACTAATACCCAACAATAATTCGACTAATGTCTGTCCTTTCATTTTAATTAGAAATTGCAAGAGGTAAATTATTTGAAATGCTAGACGGACATATATTCCCAGCAGGAGGAGTATATGTGGCATAAATTTGGTAAGTTGTATTAGCAGTCGGAAATGCTCCTGAGGGATATACCGCACTTGCTACCCCATTACTGGGAGTGCCCACAGTAAGACGAACTGAATAACCCTGTCTGAAAAATTGCACAGAGCCTGAACCACTAGGCGTGCAATTTGTACCTGTAATTGAAGCAGTAAAAGTTATAGTTGTATTAATGCTTTTACTAGCTGAGGATGGATTTATAGAAGTCATAGCAAGGTTTGTAATTGGCGGACCTAATGTCGGAGTAGGCGTAGGGGTTGCAGTAGGCGGACCAGTAGTAGGTGAAGGTGTTGAAGTAGGCAGACCAGTAGTAGGTGTTGAAGATGTAACCTGACCGCCGCAAGAAGAATCACAATAGTCACCATTATTCCCACCTACCGGCACACAATAGGGAGGTGAGTAAAAATAATCCTTTGAACAGCTGACATTGATAGTGGGAGTAGGCGTAGTGGCGGCAATTATACCGCTTGTTGAAGATATATTACCATTGCTGTCAATTGTTACGGTTGCTATTACATCACTTCCAAAACCAGATAGAACAATTGCCCCCGGCGAAGATACCGTACCGGTTGATACATTAAAAAGAATATTGGGCTGTCCGCTTTGAAACATGACCTGCCCTGGTAAACGCTTGGTACTGATTAACGAATCGGCAATACCTAAGCATACAGAATATAAGGAGTACGCCTGCCCGGAAATGGTAACCGCAACTTTATAACCAACAAGTGGGTTCGTATCAGTGCAAACAGCGGGCTTAACTTGAGATATAGAACGGGAACGGGCTGTATTGAGAAAACTTGAAAAGTCAGATACTGCTGCTCCAAACACCTGAGATTTATTGTATGAGCTGAAAACAGTAATACTTCCTATGGCCAGTGCGCCCATAATCCCAAACACAATAAGAAGTTCAATTAATGTAAAACCTTTCATGGATTTGTCACGGTATAAGAAACACTTCCGCCTGTGCATTGCGAATTATTTGGAAGAGCTTGTGAGGTGTCTTTCTGGGTATCAGCAGCATTTTCAAGACATGAAACAATGGTATAGGTAACCGGAGGAGAAGCGGCCGTGTATGTATAAATATATGGAGAAGTATTTTTCGGATCACAAGGCACAACCCTAATATAGATTATTCCTCCAACTGCCAGCTGCGAACCGCAACTTAAGGATCCCGGGTACGATCCTTGATCTGCACGATAAAGTTCCACAGCTGCTTGTATTTTGGCTAGATCTGATTTTCGTCTTGTATCTCTGGTTCTTTTTAATTGTAATGCTGGATTCAAATAGGCCAATACTCCTGTAGCAATTATTGTGAGAAGTGAAATGCTAACCAATAATTCTATTAAAGTAAAACCAGAGGTCTTGGACAATTTTGAAATTTTTTTCAGCATAGATTAATTATCTGCTTTATTTTCCAAATTTTCAACTTACACTTAGTACTTAAATAATTTTGGAAGTATTGCGGCGATTATACTGTCCCCCCAGAACATGCTGATAAATGTCCCGGTGACAAGGAAGGGTCCAAAAGGAATTGTGGCACCTCTTATTTTTTTGTGTTTTAAGCCCAATATTACTAGAGGGATTATCGCGCCCGTTAAAACTGCTATATAAAATCCAACAATGACACCGGGGTATCCGAGAATAAATCCCATTAAAAATGAATAGACAACATCACCAAACCCCATGCCTTTCCCGCGTGTTATCAAAAAAATCAATAAGAAAAATAGAAATAACCCGGTACCACTGAGGAAATAGTTTTGGATTGTCACACCGGGCACAGGCCATAAAATATGCAAAAATATCGTTGCTACTAGTCCGATCAATACAAAATTAAACGGAATAATTCCGAATTTTAAGTCTGTTAAAAAAATAACTACAAGAATTGAAGTCAAAAATAGATAAAAAAACAAACTAAAAAATAACATATTAATTGACCCCTCAGCATATACAGGATTTAGATTTATAACAAAATAGGCAACAAGTGCAAAAATTAATCCGGTAATTACCTCGACCAATGGATAGTAAACACTCATATCATGCCGACAGTACCTGCATTTTCCATTAAGCAATACAAATGAAACAACCGGAATCAAGTCATGAGCAGTTAATACATGTTTACAGCTGTCACAATGTGATCTTCCCTTTAGAGGATTCTCACCGGATGAAGATCTATCTACAATTACATTTAAAAAACTTCCTATAAATAACCCAAATAAAAAAACAAGAAAAATAATTAAACTTAGCATACATTGAGCTTATCCAAAATAGAGGAGAAAAGCAATCTCAAATAGGCAATAAAAAAACCTCCGAGGAGGTTTCAAAATTAAGACACCAGGCTAAATTTATGGACATGCTGTGGCAAGCGCATTTACTGCACATGACTTACCAGTGCTTAAGTCATATTTGAAAATTGGTTTTGCTGTGTATTTTTTTGATACTAAATTTGTACTGATTGTACCTGCATTTGCTGCAGTAACTGAAAATGAATACGTATATGCTGCAGTTGGTTCCTTTGGACAACCCTTAAGATCACCATTGGTAACGAGCACACCACAAGCTGCCGCAAAGGTTGCTCCAGATGGAAAAGAGCCATCAGCTTTTCCTGCAATATAATTTTCCGTTGCTGATGCTACTCCCTGAATATCATTAATAGCACGTGCATCATTCCCAGATGCAATTTTATCTGCAGGGTCTATAACAATAAGTAAGCCGCTTGCCAAAACACCCAGTACAGCAATTACGACTAAAAGTTCGACAAGAGTAAATCCTTTTTGAATATTTTTAAAAGAAGATATTGTTTTCAATTTCATATTCCAGATGTATCTTATTCAATTATTGCTATTTATTAAAACTCATGTCAATAGTGCAAAAATAGAAAAAAATACGAAGCCTATAAATGCGTATGAACTATTCCTAGTGTATCATGATTTGACTGCTTTTGAATAAATTCACTGTCCTTCAAATCATTCTCATTGAAAATCTTAAGTGAAAATGTAAATTGCGATCCCTTTCCCTGACCTTCGGATGTTGCCCATATTTTTCCTTTATGCAGCTCCAGTATTGACTTGCAAATATAAAGTCCTAGTCCTGTACCAGACGCAGATTGATTAAGAACATATGACTCAGGAAGCATACCAAATTTTTGAAATAACTTTGAAATGTTTTCCGAAGAAATACCAGAACCTGTATCGCTTACTTTTGTTTCAATATAGTCTCCCTTTTGTTCAAAGGAAATTGTAATATTCCCATCCGGAGGTGTAAATTTTAACGAATTTCCAATCAAATTGAATAAAACTTCCTTAATTTTATCGCTATCGGCAATAACATAAGGGGCGGCCGGAAGGGGAACGAATACGATATTGACAGAAAGCTCTTTTGCGCGCGGCGTAACTTCATCTATAACTTCTTGCACCATTTTATTTATATCTGTTTTTTGCATTTCAATAGTTAAACGACCTGATTCGATGCGCGAAATATTTAACATATCATTAACCAGCTTTATTAAACGGTCAACTGAGCTGTATGCTCGATTTATGTAAAGCTTTTGCTTGTCGTTTAATGGCCCACCATCACCATCAAGCGTCATCCATAGATATGATTTTATCGCCGTCATTGGAGTCCTCAGTTCGTGAGAAGCAAGAGATACGAACTCATCTTTGAGCTTATCTAATGCCTTCAATTTCTCGTTGGCTGACTGTAGCTCACTGTAAAGTACTGCATTGTCGATTGCAATTCCGACAACTTGTGCCAAACGCTCAAGAAGATCTCTTGAGTAATCAGATACATTCTCTTCCTCCTCCTTTAATCCGACCACCATGGTGCCTATTAATTCATTTCTTGTTATCAAAGGGTAAACATATGCACATTTTATAAGTTCATTTTTATTTGCAGGTTCAAGAAATAGATTTTTCATATCCTGGACAACCATCAAATGCCTTGAATTTGCTGCCTGAACCATAATATTTTCTGTTTTTAATAATGAAATTGATATATTTTCTTTATTGCTTTCTTCTATACCTGCTTCAGAACGTGATAAGCGACGAAGTTCATTTTTTTCTTTTTCATGAATAAAAATAGATGCAATCTGGAAGTCTCCCTCTGAAACAAGAAGTGCTGTTACATGTTCTGCAATTTCTTCTTGATTAGTAATTGAGCTTAATATGATTTCATCAATCTTGCGAAGAAGCATCAGCGTTTTATTCCTTGCTGAAAGTTCAAGACTTTTCTTGTACATCTCCTGATTAATATGTACCAATTCCGTGGGAAGATCCGCTTTATTATAGTCACTCTGCCCGAATAATTTTTTGAAAAATTGATGCATACATGTACCCTTTATTACTTTAACAGATTTGGAAACAAAATTACAAAAACTATCTTAGTATATCCGGAAGCTGATCTTGAGGAAATTGCAACTTTGTCCCGCGTACTGCTTCACGACACACCTCGATCGATGCCTTACCAAAAAGCTTAGCATATTGCTCAACCAGACTGGATAACACATCTTTAATGTTGCCTTTAATTTTAATACTACCCAAATCAACGATTTCTAATCCGGCAACTCTTTTTGCCTGCTCAAGAGCAATGGGCCCGATAATTGCCTCCTGATCTTTTATAATTTGACTTACTATTTGAGAATATTGTTCCATAATGCAATTAATTATTTATTACTCATTTTTTCGTCTGCAAGTTTAGGAATAGAACAAAAACCTAAAATCCCAAAAGTAAGTAAAAACAACCCGACTGTAAGAATTAAATCACCAAAATTTCCATTGTAATAAATATTTACCTGAGGATTTGTTGTATAGGAAAATACCAAATCACCAATAAACATCACTCCCAAACCTACAAGAATAGAAAAAATATCCATCTTGTATTTTCCTCCAAAATATTTAAATGATAAACCTGAAACTATAATAGAAATAGTTAGCGCTAAAAAATCTCCCACAGGATACGCTATATCCAGAACAGTCCTTAACATTCCCTCACCGGCAGGCACAAGAACTCCACCTCTAGCAATAATAACCAGAAAATAATAAGAAACAAGAAGAATAAGGATTGGAGTAATTGTCACAAAAACTTTAGCATATAAATTTCGGAGACCGTATTTTGCGCCTGTTGCTTTGGATATATAAAATGCTCCGAGTCCGTAAAAAAATATACTTGGAGCAAATCCTATATCTGCAATAGAGGGATAGGGAGCTGCAACACCTTTAAAAAAATTGTAATAAGACCAGATTGTTTCGCCAAATCCCCATAAAAACAGGCCCAATCCCACAAAGAATACTGCTTTACCTATTGAACTTTTAAATCTTCCCCAAACTTTTGATTTAAGAATTGCAATAAAACCTCCAATTAATGGGATCAATCCAAATAAAAATGAGTATAAAAAATTAAAGAATCCCGTTTTAGAACCACCCAAAAATAATAAATCCCAAAAAACGAATAAAATAAGAAGATAAATAACGCAAATTTTTTGAAATAAATTTATCTTCATAATTATAGTTTATGCATCAATTTTTTAAATGTCAAATAAAATAAGCTTTAGGCTTAGGGAAACCGTTGAAGCTACTTGCAACTGACAAACTATATGCACCAACACTGTGAAGAATTAACTTATCACCTACGTCAATGTCTGCAGGCAGTAGTGTCTCACTGGAAATTATATCCGGGCTATCCCCAGTTGGACCGGCTATCGCAAATAAAGCTTCTCCTGATTTGTCAACATGCTTTATGCTTGTTGTAACATATCGTGTTGATCCCTGATATGCCATTGTTTCAAAAAAACTGTTATAACAACCTGCATCTAAAAATAGCCATGTGGTTCCTCGTCGCTCAATTCGTGCAATTATACTTGCGACTGCAACGGACGTATCTGCGATAATTGCACGACCCGGTTCCAATATTAAATCTGGTTTGTATGGCAATTTTTCATATTCATTTAATATTAACTTTGCGATTTGATCTAAATCCGGAACTACTTCACTTGACATATATTTACACGGAAAACCCCCTCCAATATTAATTATATCTAACTTTATTTTCATTCTTTCCAATTCTTGAATTGTTGATTTCAAGTTCGATAACATGTTTGCCCATGCTTTTGAATCTGAAGCTTGAGAGCCAACATGGAATGAAATTCCATATGGTTTGAGACCGAGTAAAATTGATCTTTTGAGAAGAGGAATTATCATATCAATGTCAACTCCAAACTTTGATGAAAACTTAAAAACTGATCCTGAATCATTTGCAACAGTCCGAATATATATTTTCGATCCAGGAGCAAATACTGCAATTTTTTCAAGCTCAGCAAAAGAATCACATGCAAACCTATTTACTCCGTATTTATTAAATTCTTGAATATGATCAGCAGGTTTTACAGAACTGCCATAAATGATCTTTTCAGGAGGCACTTTTAAATCATGTAAAATTTTTAACTCAAATTTTGATGCAACTTCAAAACCCGAACCTGCATCTTTTAATATTGATAATAATTCAGGTTCAGAGTTTGCCTTCATTGCATAGTGAACTGCGGATTTAGGGAATAACTTTTTGAATTGTTTATAATTATCAACAATTTTTTCTCTGCTAAAAATGAAAAATGGAGTAGGATACTTTAGATTCTCCAAGTATGACGGTTCAAAAATCGAATCTGATTTTTTTTCTTTATTTTTTAGTATATTTTTAGATATTTTCATTAAAATAATTTCACAAATTATCTGAGAGATAGAAGAATAATTCCCAGAATAATAACAATACTTCCAATTGTCTGAATCTTTGCAACTTTCTCTTTTAAGAATATATGCGCAAGTATAATCGTTGGCAGTGAAAACGCACCACTTAAAAGAGCAATAATGCTTGTAAATGAAGTGCTAGAGTAACCCATACTAAGCGCCATATAAGCAACAGCTTCACCAAAACCAATTAACCAAAGAAACTTCCATGCACTTTTTTTAACTTGTTTTAAATCTGTTTTTTGATATTTGGCAATTATGTATGCAGAAAGCGTCATAAAAACATACATTAGAAATGCATAAATAATCCAGTCTTTGCCATTTGTGAATTTATCCCACCCTAATGTCCAAATAGTTGCAAAAACTGTTGCAACACCCACCTCCTTAACACCTGGAGCACCAATTATCTTTAGCCTTTTTGATTTTAAATGTACTGGATCTAAATTTAACAATATGATTCCTGTAAATATCAACACTAGAGCCGGAAAAAACTTTGGACTTAAAACTTCACCAAAAAACATAACCGACAAAAGCGCAACTACACCCGTAAATGAGGCAAATATCGGGCTAAGTATTGCAACTTGTCCTTTTTCAAATCCTTTGTATACCAAAAGATATACCACTGTCTGGAGTGTCCCGAAAAAAGCCAAACCTATCCATTGAGTTGAACTTGATGGTAAAACAACATGACTTCCAAAAAATAAGAAATTTCCAATTAATAAAGCGAGTAGTAAAATGCTTCCAAATAAGTGCGCCCAAACAAGACTTGCTATACTACCAATCTTATCAACTGTTTTTTTTGCGGCAAAATCTGCAAATCCCCAACCAAACATTCCTCCCAATCCTGCAATCACTGCAACTAACAATTCATTTTGCATACATTAATTACTGTATCGCACTTTAGTTCGGTTTTGCAATATGCATATTTAACGAATAATGATTGTTGATTTTTTATATCAGTTAACCTATCATTAACTTATTATGGCTAAGAAAATTCTTGTTGTTGATGATGATCTTTTTATTCGGGAACTCTATATCGAACTTCTAAAAAAAGAAGGATATGAGGTCGATTCTGCAATAAACGGAGAAGAGGGACTTCAAAAATTACTAACCGGAGGGTATGATTTAACGCTACTTGATTTAATGATGCCAAAATTAAACGGGATGGGGGTATTGGAGGCTCTTTTGACAAAAACTCCCTTGGAAAAAAACGGCCCGATTATCTTACTTACCAATAGAGATCCTGATGCGCTTATTGAAGAAGGACTGAAAAAAGGTGCAGCATCATTTCTGGTTAAAGCGGACCTTAACCCGGATCAACTTTTGGAAAATATAAAAAAACTTTTAGTAGATTTACCAAAATAAGCTAAATAAACTGTTTGGAGATTTGAGTAGGATCAAAACTGAACTACTTGATTGAGGAAATTAATCCGTAAATCGGAGTAATTATTGAAAAGATCAAGAAACCGACCCCAACAGCCAAAATAACTATAATCGCAGGTTCAAGAAGCGTTGTAAGGTTTTTTACAGTCTCGTCCACTTCGCGCTCGAAATATTCCGCTGATCGAATTAATGATTCATCGAGTTTTCCCGTTTGCTCACCTATTTTTACCATCTCAACAACCATCGGAGGAAATAGGGGAGATGCAGCCATGGCATTTCCCATAGTTATACCTTTTTCTACCCTTTTTGAGATAAGTATAATTGCATCTTTATAGAGAACATTTCCTACGACATCAGAACTTTTTACCAGCGAATCAACAACCAAAGTCCCGGATCCTACCAATAATCCAAGAGTTCTTGTAAATTCAGCCATCATTGTCTGCATTGTTAGCTTTCCAAAAAGAGGAGTTTTTAGAATAAGACTATCCATGATAAATTTACCTGCTTCGGTTTTGCGCCATTTGCGAAAGTAATAAACGCTGACAAAAAATCCAATTATTATGATATACCATGCTTTTCCAAAGAACGATGAGATACCCAATACAATTCTTGTTGATAACGGCAAGGGTATATTTATTCCCTCGTAAAGTGTATTAAGCTGTGGCATAACAAAAATAGACATAACCATGACTACAAGTATCATTATAATGATAACAATTGCCGGATACATAAGAGCGCCTTTTATTTTCCTTTGAAGCTTATCCTGCTTTTCAAGATTTTCAGCAAGCCTAAGCAGAACCTTGTCTAAAAGCCCTGAGGATTCGGATGTTTTGATCAGGGACACATAAATAGGAGGAAAAACATCAGGATGTTTCTGCAGAGTTGTTGAAAATATCTTACCTCCTTCAACGCCTGAAATAATTTCCTGAACTATCTCAGACATTACTTGATTTTGAATCTGACTTCTTACAATCTCCAATGACTGCATAAGCGTTAATCCGGAAGAAAGCATACTTGAAACCTGCCTTGTAAAAAAAACAAGGTCTTGAAGCTTTGGTTTGGCTAAAAAATTTAAATTCTTAAACCCTCTTTTGGAGGCAGGAACAATTTTAATTGGAGTAAGCTTCTGATTTCTTAGATATTCAGATACCTCATGGACATCCTTTGCATCAATTAAGCCGGTAATAGCATTGCCATCAGAAGAAATAGCTCGATAATATAATTTCATAATATAAGACTGTGTGAGGAATTAAAAGCTAAATACATTAATGTTCAGACAAGCATGATAGATACTCTTTTTCAGCTATCCGATTAACCTCAGCAATTCTCCCTCACGCAAAGTGTAAGATCTAGCATCATCAAGAGAGACAGCACCGCTTCTTACAAGCTGAGCTAATGATTCATCAAGAGTAGACATACCCAAATCTTTAGATGTTTGAATTACGGAATCAATAAGATGAGACTTCCCGTCTCTTATATTGCTGGCAATCGCCGATGTTCCAAGCATTATTTCAACAGCCGGAACTCTACCCCCCCCAATCTTTGTAAGAAGCCTTTGAGAAATAATTCCTTTAAGCGTTGCTGCAAGCTGTATCCTGATTTGAGATCTTTGATCTGAGGAAAATGAATCAACAATGCGATCAATGCTTTGCGAAGCTGAATTTGTATGAAGCGTTGAGAAAACTAAATGCCCAGTTTCTGCAAGAGTAATTGCTGCCTGCATAGTCTCCGGATCCCTCATTTCTCCAACCAAAACAACATCCGGATCTTCGCGCAAAGATGATCGTAATGCCATATTCCAGGAATGAGTATCAGTACCCATCTCGCGTTGAGATATAATACTGTTTCCCTTGGGATAGACAAATTCAATTGGATCTTCAATTGTCAATATATGAAGTGATCTGTTCATGTTAATTTCGTTTAGAATTGCAGCAAGCGTTGTCGACTTTCCATGCCCCGTTGGTCCGGCAACGATAACAAAGCCCTGTCTTAATTTGGAAAAATTGTGGCAGATTTTTGGAAGTCCGAGTTGATCAATGGAACGGACGCTTGGAGTAAGAAAACGCAAAACAGCCGATATTGTTCCCCTCTGAAAATATACATTCACTCTAAACCTTCCCAATTCTACTTCCGGAACTTCTGAAAAACTGAATGAAAAATCAAGCTCCTTATTTGTCAAAAATAACTCTTTCTGCTCTGGTGTTAAAAGTGAATAAACCATCGTCTCTATTTCAGTTTCTTTAAGTACCGCGCTCGTTGTGAGAGTGCGAAGAATCCCATCAATACGAAAGGTCGGTGCAATGCCAACCATCAAATGAAGATCTGATGCTTTATTTTTAACAGTTAGTGACAATAATTCTTTAATTTCCATATCCGAGATGAGTGTTGAAAGGTAAATGATGAAAAATTATTTCTCATTTCTCCTCTCTCATTTCTAATTTCCGTTACTCTTGTGCGACGCGCAATACCTCTTCAATTGTAGTTTCACCACGGACAACTTTCAAATATCCATCCTGTTTGAGGGTAATCATTCCATCTGCAATTGCCTGTTTTTCAATACTCGTATTGTCTGTTTGGGTTATTATCAGGTGCGATATTTTTTCACTAGCCGGCATTACCTCATAAATTCCGATACGTCCTACATAGCCCAAATTTTCGCATTTATCGCATCCTTTGCCCCTATACAGTTTTATTTCATCTTTAGCACTCAGCAAATTTCCCAAAACATTTTTTATCTCAATAACAAGTGCGCTGGGTGGTACAAACTCAACTTTACACGTTTGACAAATTCTACGAACAATTCTTTGAGCAGCAATTGCATTAATTGTAGATGCAAGAAGAAATGGTTCAGCTCCAAGATCCACAAGCCGAGGGAGAGCCCCTGCTGCGTTGGAGGTGTGAAGTGTTGAAAATACTAAATGCCCGGTAAGCGCTGCCTGAATTGCCAAATCCGTTGTTTCCTTATCTCTAATTTCCCCGACAAGAATTATGTTCGGATCTTGCCTAAGAAAGGCACGAAGTCCGGATGCAAAGGTTAATCCAACGGCCGGATTTATTTGCACCTGATTAACGCCGGGAATTTCATATTCAACCGGATCTTCCAAAGATGCGATATTTACGCGTGTCGTATTTAATCGTGATAACATAGAATAAAGTGTTGTTGTTTTTCCGCTTCCGGTTGGTCCGCAAACCAAAATTATTCCATGCGCGCGAAGAGTTGCCGTTTCCAAATTTTTTAAAGAATTTCCAAGCAATCCAAGTTCCTGAAGAGTAGGAACACCACCAGATTTCCGAAGAAGTCTCAAGACTATTTTTTCACCCTTAACGGTAGGAATTGTCGATACACGCAAATCTACCTCTTCTTTATCTACTTTGAAATTTAAACGGCCATCCTGGGGGATCCTTCTCTCATCTATCTTAAGCTCTGCAAGTATTTTTATCCTTGACACAAGCTGCTCCTCGACGTTTCGTGGAAGACTTAATTTGTCATACAAAATTCCATCAATTCTATATCTTACCCGCACACGCTCTTCCTGAGGCTCAATATGAACATCCGATGCCCGTGATGTTACTGCAAACTCAAGAATAGTCGAAACGATTTTTGCAATTGGAGCATCTGTTATGATCTGTCCGATTTGCTTACTGTCAACAGTACGCTTTGTATTAAATTCTTCAGTTTCCTTAATCGCCTCTGTTACATCACCCACCAAGCCCCGCTGATACTGCTGACCAATAGCGTTCTTAACTACTTCGGGATCCGATGCAAAAGTTTTTATATTCAGGCCTGTCTTTTGTCTTACGAATGCAACTGCATCCAAATCCAGTGGGTCTCCCATCGCAATCGAAAGCACTTTATTTTTTTCATCGTACATAAATGGAATTAGAGAAAGTCTTTCCACAACTCCCTGCGGCAACATACCCAAAGCTGCCGGGGAAAAAGACACACTGGCAAGATCTATATAATCAATTCCAACCAGTTTTGCTATTGCACGCGCTATCTTATCGTTTGAGATTATATTTGAGTCTTTCAAAATTTCAGTGGGGGATTGACCGGTTGATATGCTTTTTACCTGAATATCATCATATTGTTCACGAGTTAATTGACCATCCGCATATAGAATGTCTACTGCAGACTTTGCATCACCAACTTGAGGTTGGTTTAATTGAGGTGTTTGAGTCGTATCGGGCATTACTATTAGTGTATAATAAACTATATTTTATGACAAGCTTTGTTATCGCTTCAAAGGATAAAAATAAACGCTCTGCATATATAGATGAGTATTGCCGTGAATTAAATATCGATAAATTTGATATAACTCTTATTGAAAAAAACGCTTCAGGCAAAAACATCAGCAGTATTGGAATTGATGATATAAAAGATATCCACAAAAATATCTTCTTAAAACCGATAATATCAACTTTTAAGGCAGTAATTCTGGACGATGCACAGCTTTTGACACATCAAGCGCAAAATGCGCTTTTAAAAGTTCTCGAAGAGCCGCCCGCTCACACGATCATTATTTTAAGCGTCGATACTACTGAATCTCTTCTGCCGACAATTCTCTCCCGATGCCAGGTTATTGAGTTGGCAACTGAGAAAATCAGTTTATCATCTAGCGAAACCGCAGAGTTTTTCCAATTTATAGATAATCTAAAAAATATGAAAATAGGGGACAAACTCAAAAAAGCAGAAGAATTGGCAAAGGATAAAGATAGCACTGTTGAATGGTTTGGAAAACTAATCCTGGTTCTTAGAGATAAAATTCTAGGACAAGCTCGTGATACCCTTGATACTCGTGGTACCCGTGATACTCTCAACGCAATGCAATCCCTCCATACGCTTCTCAAAACTACCAACATCAATCCCCGCATGGCAATCGAAAATACACTGCTAATCCTTAATTCTTAAAATCTTTAATATTAAATCCAAGTTGTGTTAAAATACCTTCATGAACCTCGCATACAGAATGCGTCCTCAAAATTTTGAAGAATTCGTAGGACAAGCTGATTTGGTCGGAAAAGACAAAATTCTCAGAAAGATGCTTGAGAGCAAACAGCTTTCATCTATGATCCTGTGGGGACCACCAGGATCAGGTAAGACAACGCTCGCTCATCTCGTGGCGAGAGCAACCAATGCCGACTTTCACCACCTCTCAGCAGTTGAAGCAAGTAAAGCTGACCTTCGGGAAATCGTAAAACAAGCTGAAATATCTTTAAAGAAGAAAAAGCGGACTATACTTTTCATTGATGAAATTCATAGATGGAATAAGGCGCAACAAGATGCTCTATTGCCATATGTTGAATCAGGACTAATCACTTTAATTGGCGCTACTACAGAAAATCCTTCTTTTGAAGTAATTAGTGCTCTTTTATCCAGAACCAGAATATTTGTTTTAAAAAGTTTGGAGCAAAAAGATCTGGAGAAAATTATTGATGCTGCACTGACTGATAAAAATAGGGGACTCGGAAAATTTAAGAAGAAGATAGACCCTGAAGCGCTTGAATTATTAATCCGTCTTTCTGGCGGTGACGCACGCATAATGCTAAATGCATTGGAAATGGCAGTGACAACTTACAAAGAGAAAAAGATAAACATAGAAATAATAAAAGAAATTTTCCAGACAAGATCCGCTGGACTATATGATAAAAAAGCTGATGAACATTACACCACCATCAGTTCATATATTAAGTCCATGAGAGCCTCAAATGTTGATGCTTCCCTCTATTATTTAGCACGAATGGTGGAAGGTGGGGAAGACCCGAAGTTCATTGCTAGAAGAATGGTGATATTTGCATCAGAAGATATTGGTATGGCACTTCCCACAGCCCTCGTAGTCGCAAATGCGGTATTCAGAGCTTGCGAAACGATTGGATATCCAGAATGCGTAATAAATCTAGCCCACGGCACTGTATATCTCGCAAAAGCTAAAAAGGATAGAAGCTCTTATGACGCATACAACCGAGCTTTAGAGGATGTCAAAAACTTCCCCAATGAACCGATTCCCCTCAAGCTACGCAACGCTCCTACAAAGCTGATGAAAAATCTGGATTACGGAAAAGATTATGAAATGTATTCTAAGGAAGATTTGCTTCCTGAAAAGTTAAAGGGAAGAAAGTACTACAAAGAAATTAAATAAATGCAGTTTGTTGTTACGGGTTTTATTGCTTTTCTTCAATGAGTCTAGATGCTACTGGTTTTAAAAGATATTGACCGCCAGCTTTTATAACAGAATGATTTGCGTCAAGATCCATTGTAAGAGTTGTCGTTTGGCCGGCAGATATTGTAAAAGAGCGATTAATTTTAACTACATTGTCTCTTCCCAGAATAGTAAGCGGGACTATAGTGCCTTCCGCAAATGCGGCTGTTGCGCTGCTAACATATAATCTGACTTCTGTGTAGCGACCGGCAGCAAGTTGCGTTAAGCCAAGCTGTGCAAAATCTTTAGTTTTTGCCAAATTTACAAGATCAACAGTAAATGGTGTTGTGATATTTAGTGTTTCCCAATGATCCACATTTTTTCCACCCACTGGAGAGGGAGAAATACTTGGTTTTACCTTCGCACTTGAGCTAGACTTTAAATCCTTATTATCTTTAGGATCTCCCTGATAGCTCATATGCACCTCAACTTTGGTAATAGTCAAATTAAGAGCAGATACATTTTGTGGTCCATTTTTGCGAGTTGCAGAAGGGGAGGGACTTGCTCCACTCTGAATAGGAGTAGAGGGCGTCTCTGTTGGATTTATTGGAGTGCTGTCAGTGGGCCTGTTGCCCTGATTGCCTGGCTTTTCAGGTTTATCTTTTTGTGGCGGATCAATAACTTTAAATAGCAAATTCCCTTTTAAATCGGAAGGGAGCGCATTGGATGCATTTCCGTACCAGGTAGCAGGACCCATTGTTCCGTCTGGATTGTTTGTCTCTACTATTTCACTTGCGCTATTTAAATTAGTGATTGCATTCGCAGGTAGCTGCTGAGGGCCAGCGGCGTTATTAAACCAACTGGTTTTTTGTGAAACCATAACAACAGCAAACACAATTCCAATAATTAAAACTCCGAGAAATAAACGTGAATTAATATATCCACCCTTTTGCGTTTTACTTGTTGCCATATATGTATATTGTATTCTCATCAATTTTCTTTTGTCAAGTTCGTTGTTTTATTTGCCATTTAGATCTTTCCACATATGTTGCAGAAATCAGTATTATTCATACTACATTAACTATCCATTTCCACAAGCATATTTCGTCCTCCTGTTTGATTAAATCTCATTATCAAAACTATACTTACTATTATAAATATTATATTTAGAACTGTTGTGTAGTTAAATTCAATTCCTGAGATTGGTGTGATAATATTTCTTTTTGTTGGGATTATTCCCAGTGTTCCAAAAATTAATTCTGTAATATATCCGGCCCCAGCCATAGTTATATAGAAAGAAAAAAGGATATAAAACATAGCTTTCAAACCATAATACTTACGATAAATATTGAGAATCGGAAGAACTATCAGATCTGCAAAAATAAAACTAATTACACCACCAAAACTTATCCCACCTTGCCACAAGACTGCAGCAAGCGGGATATTTCCAACAGAACATACGAAACTGATAACGGATACAATCGGGCCAATCAATGGTCCCCAGATAAATGCCAATTTTGGATCATTGGAGATGAAAAACACTCTCCAAAAACTATCAGGAACCCAAGCAGACAGCGCCCCCGCAAATATAAAACCAAGTAGGATATCTTTATATACCATTGCCCAATCCATAACAAAGTAGTAACTAATCGTCGTAAAACCTTTTTTACTAAAAATTCGTGATATTATACTTCCACCCGTTATACTCATATCCATCTCGGCATGATTTTCCATTCGTCCTGTTAAACCTTTTTCAATTTGCTTTTTGATTGATTTCTCTAGATTTTGACTAAATGTAAATCTTACGATTATAGAAAAGAGGACAATCATGATAATCCCTCCGAGTATTTCAGCTAACGCAAATTGCCAACCCATCAGAATATATAGCACTATTCCAAGCTCTATCACAAGATTGGTTGATGCTATCTCAAAGATCATCGCATTTGCAAAACCTGCGCCTTTTTTATAAAGCGATTTTGACAAAGCAACAGCCGCATAAGAACATGAACTTGAAATTGCACCAAAAAAAGTTGCTAGAGAGATGCTTTTCAGTGAATTTCCACCGAGTGATTTTTTCAAAGCATTCTGAGGAACAAGTGATTGAATAATTGCTGATAACAAAAAACCCAAAAAAAGAGGCCACAAAACTTCCCAGAACATTGAGAATGAAAAATAAAGAACTCTAATTAAAATCATAATATTATAGTTTAAAAAATATTCACTTTCTCACTTAATTAAATTTTCCTCAATAAACTTTGCCAGGCCGTTATTGTCAAAAGTATCTGTTATATAATCTGCTGATTTTTTGAGAACTTCCTGCGCATTTCCCATCGCTACTTTGTACCCAACTGACTCAAAAAGAGGCATATCGTTATTGCCATCACCAACGCCAATTGCTTCTTCTTTTTTGACTCCCAAAATCTGAAGAAGCTTTTCTACAGCATGTTTTTTAGTTGCAAGTTTGTGCGTGATATGAATATCTTTCATGCCAGTTGAGATCCATGAAGGCAGAATATAAATTGCAATACTTGGCAATTTTGAATATGCACTGACCAAATCCTCGAATATTTCATTTTTTGCACTCATAATTACGATAATCGTGGCCGTCTCTGGAAGTCTGGTGTCAGGTGCGAAAATCTCACCATTAATCGCCATCGTTAAACCATGCTTTCTGGAAATTTCTGCGACTGATTGGATTGCTCCATCTGGCAATTTTTCCTCCCACAATATTTCTTCTGTTTTCGGATTCATGATTTGTGATCCGCCGCTGATTATGCAAGGATCTGTTATATCCATTGCTTTCCAGACATTGCGGCAGTTTTGGACAGAGCGACCGGATGCAGTCGAAACTTTAATTACGTCTTTTGCCTTCTTAACAGCCTCTATTACTGCCTGATTGGGCATACCGTCAATTACAGAGGGGATAGCCGTAAAATCAAGATCAAAAATAAGTGATTTGTAATTCATGAATTAATTTTTATGAAATGAGAAAAATCTTCGGATTCCTGTTTTTTTATTTTTTTCTTTCAATTGTTGCTCAATAATCAACTCTTCAATTCTGGGTAAAGCTTTTCGGGCTGCTTCTTCACCCGCTTTTATCATAGCTTGAGCTTTTTTGTTGTCGAAAAAATAATCCCACCCGACAAGACCAGTGTAGGGAGTGTTTGGAGATATGACAATATCTGCTGTTTTGAGTGACTGAAAAGTAAGATTGTGTCTGAGGACATTTATAGAATGCATTGGAAGACCTGCCAGTGGCGGTATTTTTGCAACAGGTTCATAAAAATATCCACTCTCTACATTTACCGCAATAACGATGTCTGCACCCATTAACCGTACTGCATTTACCGGAACGGGGTCAGACAGGCCACCATCAGCAAGCAATTTGGTTTTGTATTGAACCGGTTGAAAAATAGGAGGAACAGAGATGCTTGCTCTAATCGACTTTATCAAATCACCATGATTTATCATAACCTCTTTAGCGCTTTTGATATCCGTGGCAATAGCTGAAAAGGGAATTCTGAGGTTTGAAAATTCTACCCCATCAAGTATTTCAGATATCAACCGCTCGATCTTATTTCCCTTTATCAATCCTCCCCTTAAAACCGGGTCAAACAGTGCAAATCCCTTACGCTTATTAAAACTAAGTATCAGCTCTTCCAATTTACCAAAATCAGGATTGGCAGCATAATATGCTCCAATTAATGCCCCAATGCTTGTCCCAGCTATGAAGTCTATATCAATATTCGACTTTTCCAGCACTTTGAGGACTCCGATATGCGCAAGTCCTTTCGCCCCACCCGATCCAAGCGCCAATCCTATTTTGGGATATTTATTATCACTCATGAGGGTATTATACTGCTTTATCTAGGTACAAACAAAACAGCGTTGGGGATATTGCGTCCCGGTCCGACTTTGTATCCACCTAACCATAGCGCAGTTGATCCGCCGCTATCTAAATTCAAAGCATTATCCAGTCCTAGCGCTTTTAGAACATACGCAACTTCTGCAACTGTCGCGTTATAAACAACACCAATATACACAGTGCCGCCTTTATTTCCTACAAAACTGCGCGCGCCTTTACTTCCTTGCTTGGGGTCTGATCCTCCGCCAAAAGCAATATTTCCTCCTGACAACAACAATGGCTGATTGGCAATCACTCCATCTACTCCCGTATCCCGTCCCCATCCACTAGTTGCGCCAATGAATCTCGCGTAACCTGCGCCAAAAATAGCAACCGGAACATTGGAATAAACATTGTTGTCAGAATTTATGTATTTTTTATTTTTGTTCATCACTAAAGTGTCAAAGGAATTGGTTTTCCCCGCACATGATGGATAGGATGCAGGACAGAAGTATGATCCATTGACTCCGGCAAACGCCCCGGACCGGGCTACATAATCACCAAGTGAGAGAACTGGACAATTATCCCGACAATCACCATCGCTTGCCGTATCTATAATAACTCTAGTAGATCCCAAATCTGCAGCAACCAAGCTCACGGCATATGTTCCGATTTCAGCCTTAACTGACTGGAAGCTATATCCGCTTCCAGGAGGAGTATTACTGGTAGCAGCAGGAAGAACCGGGACTCCTGCAGCCTGAGCAGCTTTAGCAGCAGCAGCAGCAGCCTGAGCAGCCGCCAATTCGTCACTTGATTTCTTAATTTGTGAATTTAAATCAGCGAGTTGCGGCTCAGCCGATGCATAATTTAAATCTGCCAAACTCTTAACAACAGATACGTAAAGTGATTCCATCTCATCTGTTTTTTGCTTTTGTGACTTTAGATCTTGAATCTTTTGGTAAGCATCAATTGATCCTTTGTAATTTTTATTTATACGATCAATATCTGCTTTTAATTTCTGATTAATCTTCAATTGATCTTGATTTTTTAATTCGTCGTATGACTTGTTGGTAAGTAATAATTGATTATTGAGCTTAACTCTTTCAATTTTTGCCTGCTGGAGCTCTGCATTTGAGTCAAGATTTTGAAAGTAGGAGAAAACGAATAATAAAGTGGGGACTGCAATTAGAGTTATAATTACTCCCTGAAAAACGCTGTGTTTTACTATTTTTTTGATTTGATGATGGATCATATCTGACCCTGCCTTATAATTAGCTTATCAATTTCTAAAAAGAGAGTAAATGCTTAACATGCTCTATTGCTTTGAAGCCCAAAAAATAAATTAAATTCTCGTAGTGTTCTTAAGTCTTAATTCTTTTTTCTTGATTCTCTCGTTTTGCCAATTTGTAATAACTAGTTTTTGTACTTCCAAACTTCTCAACCATTCCTTTTTTGACTAAAGATGCAAGGAGTGAATGTGCCTGCTGGCGGGAGACTGAAAAAGCATCCTCAATGTCACTGGTTTTAATTGCTTTTTTATCAATGATGATTTGCAGGACTTCTTCCTCACGCGAGGTCACCAAAACTCTTTTTTCGCCAGTCACTTCATCAAGTTTTCCCGCTCTCAATTCATAGAGACGACCAATCGCGCTCTGCAAAGATGTAGCAATTCCTTCAAGAAAATATTCTAGCCACTCAGTCTTGTCTCCTCCATCTGCAGTGTGCAGGGTATCTGAGTAGAGATGACGATCAATATCATAATAATCATCCAGAATAAAATACTTTGACACTTCATAGTGTTGAAGTAGTAAATAGTATGTAGTCAAAACCCGGCCTATTCTACCGTTTCCGTCAAAAAAAGGATGGATATAGGCAAATTGATGATGAAAGATCCCGGCTTTAAGAAGCGGATGAATTTCCTTCTCTTCGGTTAACCATTTATATAATTCGTTCAATGCTGCGATAATCTCGTCTTTTTTATGA
>DATIJS010000034.1:0-5457 GCA_035478335.1 Saccharimonadales bacterium (SeqCode)
TGCAGAAGCCGTAATAGAATTAAGTATAATGTATTAAGTATTAAGTATGAATTTTTGTCTTCGCGGTTTTTAACATCTTCAATGTATATATCTGCAAATTCATGCCAAATGAATTCATAAAGTCTCTCCGCTGCCAGATTGAACTTATAATCGTCTAGATACTTTGTGGTTTCTTTTGTCAAATCTTCTACTTTCTTCACCCACTTTTTATCAATTTCATGTTTTGCAATTTTTTTAAGCTCTTCAAAATCTGTCACGGAATTTGTCATCCCGGACTTGATCCGGGATCCATGGATTCCCGCCTTCGCGGGAATGACATTGCTTCTCGACTCACTCCGTTCGCTCGAAGAAAAATCTGGACTATTCATTTCAACAAATCTCCCGATATTCCACAACTTATTGGCAAAATGCTTCATGCCCTGAACCTTTTGCTCATCAAACATAACATCATTTCCTGAAGCTGCTCCGAAAACCAAAGCCATACGAAGAGCGTCTGTTCCATACTTTTCAATCATCTCCAATGGATTAACGCCGTTATTTAAAGACTTGCTGAATTTCCGGCCTTCCCTGTCCCGGACAATTCCGTGCAAGTAAACTCTCTTAAATGGAATTTCTCCCAATAAAAACCCGCTCATCAAAATCATCCTGGCAACCCAAAAAAACAATATTTCATATCCGGGCATCATGATTGAGTTTGGATAAAAGTCAGCAAGCTCAGGTGTTTTATCAGGCCAACCAAATGGGGAAAATGACCAAAGACCTGAGGAGAACCAGGTATCAAGCGTGTCCGACTCTTGTTTCCACCCGGCTCCGGTTGGAGCATCAATCCCAACATAGGTTTCCGAATCCTTATACCAAACCGGAATCTGGTGTCCGTAAATAATCTGCCTACTGATGCACCAGTCTCTCAAATTATCAATCCAGTGAAAATAAATTTTTTCAAATCTCTTGGGTTCGATTTTTATCGCGCCTGAATTTACAGCTTTTTGCATAATCTTTTTGAGAGTTATTTTCGAGCCGGATTTTATCCCTGGAATTTTAGAATTTTTGATAATAAATTCCTTATTTACTGCGATGAACCATTGTTTTTTAATTTGCGGCTCGATTATTCCTCCTCCTCTATAATTTGTCGCTACATTATGCTCATAATTCTCATCAATCTTATCCAAAAGCCCTTTCTCTTTCAATTTTTCAACAATCATGGGTCTTGCTTTTTTGATATGTTCTCCGGCAAATTCACCGGCAATTGGCAATAAAATGCCCCTGTCATCTATAACTTGTTCTGTATCAAGTCCGTGTCTTTGAGCAATTTCAAAATCAATTGCAGAATGTGCCGGTGTAATGGTCATAACCCCTGATCCTTTTTCCATATCCGCAGCTTCGTCTTTGATTACGGTTGCACTAATGGGGCCATTAATCCACTCAAGATCAATCTTTTGTCCATGCGCATAATCCTTGTATCTCTTGTCTTTGGGATGCATGACAACGTATTTATCGCCAAATTTTGTCTCAGGCCGGACGGTTCCTATCACAAAAGGTCCATATTTAAAATAATAGAAAGGATCTTCTTTGCTGACATACTCTATCTCATCGTCGGATACAGTTGTCTGCATCTTTGGATCCCAATTCACAATCCGGCTGCCCTGATATATCAAACCCGTATCGTACATTTGTTTGAATGCTGTGCGTACGGATTTTTCCCTTTTTTCATCAAATGTAAACGCAAGCCTATCCCAATCAAGAGATAGCCCTAACTTGCGAAGCTGATTAATAATGATCGCCTGATTTTCCAATGCAAATTTTTGAATCATATCAACAAATTCGGAGCGGGAGTAATCATGACGGGATTTTTTTATTTTTTTGAATAAATCCGTTTCAAATTTTGACTGTGTTGCAATCGGTGCATGATCTGTACCCGGAACCCATACTGTCTTATTACCTTTCATGCGCTGATACCGAATCACAATATCTTGAAGAGTGCCCTCAAATGCATGCCCTATGTGAAGAGTGCCGGTGACGTTTGGAGGGGGTAAAACTATAGAAAAAGGTTTGCCTGTGGGATTTATCTCTGGCTTGAAATAACCCTTCTGCTCCCAGTTATTATAAAGTTTTTCCTCAACCTCTTTTGCATCGTATGCTTTGTCCATGAAGCTAATTCTAGCACACAATGATTTGCGTGCACAATAAAACACTACTATTTTCTTACTTAATTCATCGCAAAAAATGTTCAACGTGGCACCCTTCTTATGCTATACTTATTTAGCGCATGAAATTTATTGATGAAGTTGAGATCAAAAATAAGACAGTTTTACTTCGCGTTGACTACAATGTTTCGCTAAATGCCAACCTCTCAATAGCTGATGATCTGAGGATCCGCCAATCTCTCCCCACAATCGAGCATCTTTTAAAAGATAATAATAAACTAATTCTGATCAGTCATTTCAGAGAACCCACAGAGCGCAACTCTGAAGATTCCCTGCTTCGCGTAAAACATAGACTTGCAGAATACTTACCAAAATATAAAATTTGGTTTGTGACTGATTTTCTGAAAAACCGGGAAGCAGTTACAGAAAATGATGCCAGAGTAATTCTGCTTGAGAATATCCGTTTTTATCCAGGAGAGATGAGCAATGACCCTAAATTCACCCAGGAACTTGCCGCCCTCGGGGATGTTTATGTCAATGACGGATTTAGTGTTTCGCATCGAAAATCTGCTTCAATTGTCGGGCTACCCAAACTTCTCCCCTCATACGGCGGCTTACTCCTCAAAAAAGAAATTACTATGCTTTCAAAGCTTTTAAAAAAACCCAAGAAGCCGTTTGTCGCGATAATCGGGGGCAAAAAAATTACCACCAAAATCAAATTCATTGACAAACTCGCGACCAAAGCAGACTATCTGCTTCTCGGAGGTGGTCTTGCAAATACTTTTATAGCTGCTGAGGGGCACGGACTTGGTAATAGCCACATGGTCAAAGAAGAAGTAGCGATTGCCAAACACATTCTGAGCCTTGCCAGAAAAGAGCACACGCGTTTTGTACTGCCAAAAGACGCGGTTGTGGGAGATGAACTCGACAGCAAAACAAGTGAGGTTAAAAAAATCAACGAGATTGATAAGCAGGATCATATTCTCGATATCGGTCCTGAGACGCAGGCGGAATTTGGGAAAATAATCAGTGAAGCAGCAACAATTGTCTGGAACGGCCCAGTTGGATACATCGAAAATCCGGTGTTCAAAAGAGGTACTGATTTTCTTTACTATTCTTTAACAGAAAATCCCAAGGCTGTTTCTGTCATAGGAGGCGGAGACACCCTGGCTGCAATCACCAAAAAAGAATATCTTGATAAAATAACCCACATCTCAACAGGCGGAGGTGCAATGCTTGAATTTATCGAAAACGGCACCCTCCCGGGAATAGAAGCCCTAAAATAACAATCGGCAGTTAACTATTAACTAATAATTCCTTTTTGCTATAATCAAGCCGTGCAAAACTCAATTACTATCTACGGCACCAAAACTCTGGATAGATATACAAAGCTAATTTTAATTAAAGGTTTTGAAAATAATTCATGGGACGTCACAGAAGGCATCCTTGGGAAAAATTTTACAACTCCATATTTTTTATATCAAATCCATGGAGCGCCCCAGGCAGTTGATGAAGACAAAATCCTTATTAACATGATAAGATCCACACCCCCAGAAACAAAAATGGCTATCTTGCTTCACAGACCTGATGAATTACAAGAGAGACATCCTAAACTGAAAGAGATTCTATCAAACATGCCTGAAAATGCCGCACTTGTTTTCTCAGGAAACTTGCATGCCAAAGATGAGTTCTACAAAAATGTTAAAAAGAAATTTATCATTCCTCATGGCTTTTTTGAGATAAAAGAAATTATACAAACTGACCCGATCATTATAGGTACACAGACAACATGGGGCGAGATGCGATCAGTTAATCATGCACTCCGGATAATCCTTGAGGTATTCCGTTTAAACAATTCTAAAACAAGTTTTGTCGGTTATTTGGGAGGAAAACCGAGTAGTGAATTACAAATTAATAATTTAAAACAAATTAGTAAAAAAATTAATCCTGATATTGAAATTGAGTTTTTGGGCGTTGAAAAATACTCGCCGACTGAAGCTTTAAAGGAGTTTCCAGAAAAAAATATAATACTGATTGATACGGAGAATAAAGAACCTGAAACGTTCGGAATTACTTTTAATATCCAGACATATTATTATGGCGAAAGGATAAGAACTGGCGAAAGCTCGGGATCACTACATATGACACTAAGCATCCCTGTAATACTTGAGATGAATGGCTCAGAAAAAATAGAAGATTTACAAGTCATAAAAATACCATATGGATCATTAAGCGACATACGCTCTGCTGATTTTGAAAAAGGAGCTAAGATGATAATTGAAACGATTAATAATGGATCTTTTAGAGATATGCTTGAACATAACCTAAAACAAGCTAGGAAATTTAATAACACATTTGTTGCCAGGTCATATATTGATATTTTAAATCAAATTTAGGCAAACTTCTGCTATAATAAAATCCTTATGCTTGAAGCACTAAAATCACTTCTAAATGTCCATTATCTTGTCTCTGCTTTTGGTTATCCCGGACTTTTTGCAATCATCTTTGCCGAGACAGGACTTTTTCTCGGATTTTTCCTGCCTGGGGACAGCTTGCTTCTTACAGCCGGTATTTTTGCAAGCAAGGGAGATCTGAATATCTATGTTCTGCTTGTTGTTTTGGCTACCGCTGCAATTTTGGGTAATACAGTCGGCTATCTGTTTGGCAGTAAGCTTGGCAAAAAACTTTTCAGCAAGGAAGATTCTCTTCTTTTCCGCAAGCAGCATCTTATTCATGCTAGATCCTTTTACGAGAAGCATGGCGGTAAAGCAATTATTCTAGCCCGCTTTATCCCGGTTGTCAGAACATTTGCGCCAATTGTTGCCGGGATTGGCGATATGGAATTTAAAACTTTCATGCTTTACAATATCGTCGGCAGTATACTTTGGGCAATTGGCATAACGCTTCTTGGATTCTTTGTCGGCAAACTAATTCCCGACAAGCTATTTGAGCCTATTGTAATTCTGGTAATTATCCTCTCCCTTTCTCCGGCAATTTACGAAGCTTTCAAAAGCAAGGAGAGACGCGCAAAAATGCTCTTGATGTTTTCCCGTAAAAAATAAATGACTTCAGCCAAATCCTTTAAGAACAGCAAAACTCCACTAGTTCCGCTTGGACTGACAACTGTAACAGCCGGATTCTTCATCTTTCTGGTCTATCTTGAGATAATTCTACTTAATAAAGTCACCCCTGAAAATATTTATCTGAAAATTCAATTATCTGACATCTTGATAGGCTTAACTATTTATCTCAAAACATCGGTTGATTTTGCGATTTTCATCGGAAATTTGATGAGCGGATACAAGGGAGTTAA
>DATIJS010000035.1:0-5127 GCA_035478335.1 Saccharimonadales bacterium (SeqCode)
ACCTACAAAAAGATTTTACTCCAAGCAATTGCTTGAGAGTAGGGGAGATGAATTTTTGATAAAAAGTTATAAATTTTAGTAGTATTTGCTTCATTTGTTTTTCTGGAAGAGTTCTTTTTCATTGAAGATTTTCTTGGTTAATTCAAAAATTTCCTCTCTGTCTTTGCCTATTATACCTTTTTCCAACATAAAAAGCATGTCGTAACCAGATGCAATATTTTCAAGAAGCTCCTCAATGCAAGATCTGAGAACACGCCTTGCCCTATTTCTGACAACAGCCCTTTTGTCAACGCTTTTTTTAACTGTAAATCCAAAACGGGAAATAGACATATTGTTCCGGGTAAACATTAGGTTGAAATAGGGATTTTTTAAAAAAGAGGCTTGTTTAAGTTTTTGTTTTGCCGGCAAACGGAACTGTTTTTTTAACATTGCGGTTTTGATTTCTGGATGTGCGATATGGGATATTTTTGATCTTGAATATTTGATGTCTTGAGTTTTAGATTTATGGATTTATTTATCAAAATTTCAAGAAAATCAAGTTCAAAGATATCAAAGACGTCTAACTTCAAAACATCTATCCCTAAACAGCGAGCCTTATTCTTCCGGTCGCGCGTCTTCTTTTAAGAACTTTTTTACCTCCGTGGCTTTTCATCAGCACCAAAAACCCATGCTTTCTTTTCCTTTTCACCTTTTTAATCTTCGTCATTCTTTCCATGACAATCATTATAGCAAATCAGCTCACGTTTAACAATTGGGTCGATTAGGTCAATTACTCGGAAGTAGATATATTGGTTTTAAAATCCCATGATGCCCGTGGCGCCCTTGATACTCGTGATACTTTTCCAAACTGCCTCTTGACAAAGAGTTATCCACATTATTACACTAATGAACCTCGCCCAAGAAAAACATCTCTATTATGGAAACACATCTCTCAAGTATTTGGAATAAGGTAATTGCTGAAATAAAACCTACTGTGTCTGAGGGAAATTTCGGCACACTTCTTAAACCTACACAACTTCTATCCCTGACAAATGGCGTTGCGACAGTCGGAGCTCCGTCGCCAATTATCATCAACATGCTTCAGGAGCGATTTATGATGAGTATTAAGCTTCTTATAGAAAAGCATGCAAAAGAAAAAAGCGTAACTGTTGTTTTTGTTCCGCAAGCAATGACAAAACCAACTAAAAGAAAGGCAACGCCTGATGAAGCGCCCCTTTTAGATATCGGTACAATCCAAAAACCAACCGGCCTTCCTTTTGCCGGACATCTGCCAAGAGTGAGAACTGATTATACTTTTGACAATTTTGCTGTTTCGGGAAGTAATCAGCTGGCATTTGTTTCCTCAACAACTGTTGCCAAAACTCCGGGCAAATCATATAATCCGCTTTTTATATATGGCCCTGTAGGAGTTGGCAAGACACATCTTATGCATGCAATTGCCAATGAGGTATATGTTAAAAATCCGGACCGTAAGATTATTTACATAACCAGTGAGGAATTTACCAATGAAGTTGTCGAGGCAATAAGACACAATGAAACTTCCAAGATGAAGCGAAGATTCCGTTCGGCTCAACTACTCCTCATTGATGATATTCAATTTATTGAGGGTAAGGAAAAGGTACAGGAAGAGCTTTTTCACACATTTAATATTTTAATAGATGGAGCTTCACAAATCGTGTTGTCCTCTGACAGACCTCCACAGGATATAAAAAAATTGGAAAAAAGATTGTCTTCAAGATTTGCAGGTGGCCTTGCGGTTGATATCGGGCTTCCTGACTTTGAGCTTAAAACAGCAATTGCTCTTATTAAAGCAAAAAAATTCGGCTATGAACTACCTATTGAGGTGGCTAAATTTTTAAGTGAAAATGCACAGGACACAAGATCTCTTGAAGGTCTTTTGCTTCGCCTTATAACACAATCAACAACCACAGATAAACCGATGTCTATTGAAATGGCGCAAAACACATTAAAAGGAGCTGCTCACGAGAGAAATGAGCATGTCCACCCGGACGATGTATTAAATTATGTCTGCGAGTATTACAGAATAAAGCCCACTCAGCTCAAGGGTCCGAAGAGAGATGCTTCACTTGTGAGAGCGAGACATATCGCAATGTATATACTTTACAAAGATTTGAAATTAACACTTAAGGATATTGGTGGTCTTTTGGGGGGAAGGGATCATACAACAATAATGCATGGTGTGGAAAAAATAGAAAAAACTGTGGACAAGAAGAGTGAGCTGTCTGAGGACATCATGGGGATTACCAAACTTTTTAGGGGATAAGTATAGTTTTAATTTTTATGAATATTTTAATCAACAACATATACAAATTTTTATCTACTAGTTATCCACATTTTATTAGGCGTAAATATTTAGATATTATTGCTTTTTTCCACTTTTCCAGATACACTACTACAACAACAAAAATTAATATATGAAGGTAAGTATATTAACATCCAATTTACAAAACAAACTCTCTTTTATAAACCACGCTGTTTCCCAAAAAAGCCAAATACCAATACTTTTAAATCTTCTTTTGGAAACAACAGACAATAAACTTAAAATAAGCAGTACGGATTTGGAAATAGGGATAGAAGTATTTATACAAGCAACAATAGAGGAAGAAGGAAATGTAACAATTCCTGCGAAAACATTTATAGAACTGATTAATTCAATATCAGAGGAATCATTGATTCTACAAACAGAAGGAGACAAGATTACTATACTTAGTAAAAAAACAAAAAGTGTTTTTCAAACAATAAAAAGCGATGAATTCCCCAAGTTATATAAAGAGAAAGGGAGTAAAATAGCAACTTTTAATGAAGAAGAGATGAGGAAGGACTTCTCACTCATTATTTTTTCTGCAAGCCAGGACACAACAAGACCGGCATTATCAGGAGTCTTGATAAAAAACGAAGAAGACGGGTTTTTGCTTGTAGCAACTGATGGATACAGACTATCTCTGAAGCACCACAAAGCCCCAGGAGCAGTTGTTAAGACGATGAACACACTTATCATCCCCGCAAGAGTTTTTAGAGAAATTATGTCAATTAAAGAAGAAAGTTCAGATATAGAAGTTTTTGCATCAAAAGAAAGCAGTCAGGTGATATTTAATCAGGGAGAAACATTACTTGTGGGACGTCTTATTGAAGGCGCTTTTCCAAATTATGAAAAGATAATTCCAACTGATTTTTCAACCCAGGTATTTTTTGACCGTGAAGAGATGCAAAAAGCTGTTAAGATATGCTCTATTTTTGCACGTGACAGTGCGAATATTATTAAATTTACGCTAAATAAAAACCAAATCATAGTTTCTTCCCAATCGCCCTCAATCGGAGAAAATACAGTTACTATAGATGCTTTATTGAAAGGCGAGGAGAACGAGATCGCGTTTAACGCTCATTATCTGCATGATGTTTTATCAGGCGTTGAGGAGAAAGATATGGTATTTGAAATGACAGGACCGCTTAATCCCGGGGTTTTTAAAATAAAAGACGACAATTCCTTCCTCCACCTTATAATGCCTGTCAGGGTTCAAGGCTGAGCCTGTATATCTTGGCCATAATTACGAACATAATCATCAACTTTTGTAGGATTAAAAACCTGCTGTTCCAAAACATTCCCTGTTTGAGGATCAGCTATAAATGCTATTCCTAACTCAGCATAAATATAAATACGTGATTGTGAACCATAACTTTTTGTCCCAATAAAGATAAACTTAGGTTGTCCGTAACTTTCTGTATAGTCAGATATTTTTATTGGTAATGACGGGTCAGTTATAGTGCTCTGGAACACAATATTATTATTGCTGTTGGTTATGATTATGTTTGGATGATCTGCCTGACCGGAGTTAAAAGTATATTTTGTTGCATTGCCTTGAAGAGCTTCTTTTTTAATAAGTCCGGGACGTGAATCAAGCGGGTTTTTATTGCCAAGATCAGGATTAACCTTATTGATGATAGGTGTAGATGTAGGCGATGGAGACGGGTTATCCACAACTGAAGTATTGGGGACTAGGGCAACCTTTGATGGATAAAAGACGAAATACAATGTAAATGCAATAAAAAACAACGGAATACAGATTGTAATAAGGAGCTGGTTTTTGACGAGAAAAGGTTTTAATTTACTTATAATATTGCTCATTGGTTTTTACTTTCAGGTTTAATAACCCATTCAAATCCGTATTTAGTAATGTTGATACCAAGATCAGTTAAAGATTTTCGTATCTCAGCTTTCATTGTAACGGTTTGGGAAATAGTTAGATTTGGACTTGAATTGTCAGGATATAAAAGCCCGACAAAAGATTTTTTGGTTGTGTCAAAATAGACAAAATAGTCAGTGTTTTTTAAAGGCAATTTGTCATACCAAGGATAACTGGAATATAATTCATTTTCTTTTTTTGCAGTTTCCTCATCCATTTTTGTTTGGCGCCTTATTTGTTCTTCTTGGTTTAAGGGCGTGGGTGAAGTTTTTGGAACAGTTGTGACCAATCTATTGCTAGGCTCTGGTTGAGTAATCTGTTTTTTTCGCGGAGATTGAGACAGAAAAGCTGAAACAATCAAAAACGTTAAAATTAAACCTATTCCTATAAAAGGACGCAGGTAAGGATTTTGTCTAAAATTATTTAATAAATTATTAAATTTATCCATACTTAATTATAATCATATTTATTTTCCACCAAAACCCCTGATAGGCCAACTTATTGGTTCAATCACCCAATTAGCAATAGTATACGTATGAGACTTCGCAGATGAATTTGATTCAAGGGAAACAATTGTTCCGTTTCCACGATCATCAATTTGTATCGTTTTGACCAAAGCGACATGTGCATTATTGTCGTCTGGGGTTGCCATAATCATCGCAAATCCGGAACCCACTTGTTTTAATGCTGTTTGGTGGTCAGCGTTTTCATATTGAACGTATTTTAATCCTGGAGTTGATGCGAAGACTTGGGGCATATATACAACAAAACCAGAGTTTCCAGCAGTTAAGCCGTCAATACCAGCTAGCTTGTAGGCATCAATAACGCTATACGTGCACCAATACACACCATCAGCCCAACTTGCAGGAGGAATTGTTGTCCCGCAGCCACTTGTTACGGGATTTGCCAATTTGTCAAATTTTCT
>DATIJS010000036.1:0-3222 GCA_035478335.1 Saccharimonadales bacterium (SeqCode)
TTGACTTCTGCATCAATTTTTGAGGCCATTTCAGGAGAAATTTCACTCTGTTCATAAACTGATTTTTGTGAGTCATAAGTTATCGGTCCCAGCTCACTCATTCCAAATTTGGTAACCATTGCTCGTGCTACTTGAGTAGCTTTGTCAATGTCGTCAGATGCGCCGGTTGTAACATCTTCAAAAACTAACGATTCAGCAGCACGTCCTCCCATCATGACAGCAATCTGCTCAAGCAGATGAATTTTTGTTTCATGCACTCGCTCAATCGGCTCAGTCATAGTATGCCCCAGCGACATTCCACGGGATACAATTGAGATTCTGTGGACCGGATCAACATGCGGCATCTCCCATGCAACCAAGGCATGACCTGCCTCATGATATGCTGTCATCTTACGGTCAAGATCAGACTGCAATCTCTTTTTCTCAGGACCGAGCTTGACTCGTGTTGCTGACTCTTCAAGATCTGCCATATCAATCGCTTTTTTGCTATGTCTTGCTGCTGCAATTGCTGCTTCATTTAGCATGTTTTCCAGGTCAGCTCCTGAAAAACCAACAGTTCTCTTGGCAACTTTTTCCCAATTCACATTGGGGTCAAACGGTTTTCCTTGAGCATGGATTGCCAGAATCTTTTTCCGCCCTTCAACATCAGGCAAATCCAAAACCACACGTCTGTCAAACCGGCCAGGGCGAACGAGCGCCGGATCCAAAACGTCAGGCCTGTTGGTTGCTGCCATAACGATCACATGTTCATTTGGCGTAAATCCGTCCATCTCAACGAGAATTTGATTAAGAGTCTGCTCACGCTCATCATGTCCCCCCATCATGCCCACTCCACGCTGTCTGCCTATTGCATCCACTTCGTCTATAAAAATAATTGAAGGCTGAGCTTTTTTAGCAGTATTAAAGAGATCACGAACTCTAGATGCACCAACTCCAACCAGCATTTCCATAAATTCAGATCCTGCCATTGAAAAAAATGATACATGTGCCTCACCTGCTGTTGCTCGGGCCAAAAGTGTCTTTCCTGTTCCGGCAGGTCCTACCATAAGAACTCCTTTTGGAGTACGTGCACCCAAATCTGTATACTTCTTGGGGTTTTTCAGAAAATCTACGATCTCGCTTAATTCCTGCTTGGCTTCGTCCACTCCAGCTACATCTTTAAAAGTCACTTTTGGATTATCGCGATTAAAAAGCTTTGCGCGGGACTGACCAAATGAAAAAATACCTTCCTGCGTACCACGAGCTTGACGAAAGATAAAATAGAAAACTCCCATAAATAGAACCACTGGTAAAATAGTTCCTGCTAGATTGATCCACATATTCAGACCTGATTCATCTTTAATCGTTATCTTTGCATCTCCAAGCGATATTCCCGCATCCTTAAAGATTGTATACAGGTTGGAACCAGTCTCCTTAAATGCCTGCACATCATTCCCCCCCTTCTCATTAACGCTTAGCTTGTCACCTGATATTGTTATTTGAGAAACCTTACCTTTTTTAACATCTGTAATTACCTGAGAAAGTGGAACTGTTTTTTTATCTTCAGTTGATGCACTAAATGCAGAAAATATGAAGAGTGAAAAAATTATCAGGAATCCATAGAGGAAAAAGTTTTTCCAGGAAAATTTTGTTTGTATCTTAATGGATCTTTTCTTTCCATTGTGAACATGATTTTTATCATTCACTGCCATAGAGCAAAAATTATATCACAAACACTGAGGCTATACCAGAGCCAAAACTTCATTCCTGAACTGCTCACCTCGGTCTTTGTAATTTTTGAACATCCCAAAACTCGCACATGCCGGCGAGAGCAAAACAACGTCTCCTGGCGCAGAGATCTTGCTGGCAGCCAATACAACTGTATGCATATCTTTTGCATCTTCAACCAATAATATATTTGATATTTGATTTGCTTGTCCTGAGCTTGCCGAATGGGTGATTTTTGATTTTATTTCCCACCATTCATCTCCTATCCCAATTATGGCTTTAATATTCTTTGACTCACTGATAACTTTTCCCAATTCTGTAAAGTCGCTATTTTTGCTTAACCCTCCAAGAATCAGAATTTCAGGTGCTGTAAATGCCTCAATTGCAGCAATTGTTGTCTCAGGAATTGTTGAGAAAGAATCATCATAATATTTGACTCCTCCAATTTCTGCAATCAACTCCAGACGGTGAACTAAGCCCTTAAAAGTCTTTAAAACTTCAACGATTTGCTCTCTCTCAACTCCTGCCAAATGCGCTGCCAATGCTGCAGCTGCGACATTTTCCAAATTGTGCTTTCCCGGAAGTAAAATATCTTTTATATCAATAATCTTTTTCTCGCTCCCATCTATTTGCATCCAGAGTATCCCGTCACGGATAAAACTCCCATCTTTTCCGGCTCTCTCACGCGATACATAAAAAACATTACCATCTGAGTAAATATCCGACTCGTGACTTGCCGGATAATCACGGTTTACAATTGCAAAATCATCTTTTGTTTGATATCGCAAAATATTCCGCTTGGAATCAATATACTCATACAGATCTTTATGCTGGTCCAAATGCTCGCTTGTTGTCATTAACATAACTGCGATATGAGGCGATTTATCCAGATCCTGAAGCTGAAAGCTGGAGAGTTCCAAGACAACAATTGACTTTTTTGTTAGATGGTCCAAAAAATTCAAAGGCGGTGTGCCGATATTTCCACCAAGATAGACGTCTTTCACTGCCTCCAAAAGCATTTCATAAATCAAACTTGCAGTTGTACCTTTGCCTTTTGTACCGGTTACTCCAATAATTGGGCAGGGGCAAAGATCAAAAAATATTTTTGTAAGCGAGGTAATAAATACCCCTTTCTTTTCCGCATCAAGCAGCTTCTGATTAAGCCTGTGAAACCCAGGAGTCCGGATGATAATATCAAATCGCGACAAGTCATCTAGATATGATGCTCCCAAAATAAATTCTACTCCCGCATCTTCTGCGATTCTTAAGTCTACTTTCTCAAGTTCAGTTTTTTCGCTTTTATCCAAAACAAAAATTTTGACCTCTTTATTTTTCAAAAACTTGATACTTGAAATGCCCTCAACACCAAGTCCCAGAATTGCAACTTTTTTATTTTTAAAATTCATAAAGTTATTATATTTGAACACTTTCAACATTATCCAATTTAAATTTCACCAGCTTTTCAGCGATTTTTTTAAATTTATTACTGTCCCCTGTTGTATAAAAATAATCCTG